>JBJETA010000135.1:0-35652 GCA_051883075.1 Anaerovoracaceae bacterium | reverse complement strand
AGAGTATTCATCAGTGCAGGTTTATCCGTCAATGTACGATATTTTCAACGCACTTAAGTACACGGCGTATGAAGATGTAAAGGTTGTTATACTTGGACAGGATCCATACCATGAACCTAATCAGGCACACGGACTCAGCTTTTCGGTAAAGCCCGGAGTTCCGCAGCCGCCGTCACTTATAAATATATTTAAAGAAATACAGGATGATCTGGGTATAGAGCCGCCTGACCACGGCTATCTGGAAGGATGGACAAAGGAAGGAGTCCTGCTTTTAAATACCGTACTGACTGTAAGAAGAGGACAGGCAAATTCTCATCAGGGCAGGGGCTGGGAAATATTTACGGATACGGTCATAAAGAAGCTGAATGAAAGAGAAAAGCCTATGGTATTTATGCTGTGGGGTTCAAATGCAAGAAGCAAAAAAGCATTTATTACAAATCCCGGACATCTTGTACTTGAAGCACCGCATCCAAGTCCGCTGTCTGCATACAGAGGCTTTTTCGGATGCAGGCATTTCAGCAGGGCAAACGATTTCCTTAAAAAAAGCGGAGAAGAAATTGTGAACTGGAGTTTAAAAAATCTTTAATTTTTTGTGGAAATATGATAAAATCGTATGAGCTGTTTTGAAAAAACAGAATATAGGGAAAATGGAAACGTAAAAGAGATTAGAATAATATAAAAAGAATGGAGAACTTGATTTATGGTGAAAAACAGAGGTCTGGCGCTTTTGCCGATATTCGTGTTTATAGTTTTGTTTGCGGGAGTAGGAATTATAAGCGGTGACTTTTACGGAATGCCCGCTCTTGTAGCTTTTATGACTGCTTTATTTGTGGGAATGATGCAGAACCGTTCGGTAAGCTTTAATGATAAGCTCGGCATTATTGCTAAAGGAGCAGGAGATGTAAATATCATAACAATGATACTGATATTCCTTGTGGCAGGGGCATTTTCGGGCGTTGTTTCGGCTGCCGGCGGTGTTGAAAGCACTGTAAATTTCGGTCTTTCAATCATCCCTACGCACTTTATGGTTGTGGGTATATTTCTGATAGGCTGTTTCATTTCGGTTTCTATGGGTACTTCCATGGGAACAATTGCTGCACTTGCACCTATAGCACAGGGTATTTCCGAACAGACGGGAATACCTATGGCTGTTTCAATCGGTGCCGTAGTATGCGGAGCCATGTTCGGCGACAACTTATCCATGATTTCAGATACAACGATTGCGGCTGTACGAACCCAGGGTTGTGAGATGAAGGACAAGTTTAAACAGAACTTCTTTATAGTCCTTCCTGCTGCCGTGATAACGGTTATTATCTTTTATGTAAACAGCAGAAGCTATGTATTTAATTCGCTTGGACATTACGAATACAGCTTCTTTAAAATCATTCCTTATCTGGTGGTCCTTATAGGAGCACTGATAGGCTTTAATGTATTCGGAGTTCTGATTGCAGGCATTGTTCTTTCGGTTATAGTGGGAGTTGCAAGCGGAAGCTTTACTCTGATTGAAAGCTTTACAGCTATCGGAAACGGCATGACAGGACTCTTTGAGATTGCCATTATTTCAATTGTTGTTGCCTGCATAGTTTCTCTTGTAAAGGAAAACGGAGGTATTGACCTGATTCTGGACACTATTAAAAGCAGGACAAAGGGAAAGAGAGGTGCTGAGTTCGGTATCGCACTTCTGGCAATACTGATTGACATATGTACTGCGAACAATACGGTTGCAATTGTTATGGCAGGACCTATCGCAAAAGAAATAGGTGATGAGTTCGGTGTACAGCCGAAGAGAGTTGCTTCTCTTCTGGATATCTTTGCTTCCGTAGGGCAGGGACTGATTCCTTACGGTGCACAGCTGCTTACTGCAGCGGCTCTTGTAGGGCTTTCACCGATTGACATTATCCCTAACCTGTATTATCCTATACTAATGGCGGTAAGTGCGGTTTTATTTATTCTTTTCAGACCGCAGAAGTAGAGTTTAAAATTTATCTGAGATTTGGATGCTGCTCGAGAGGGCAGCATTTTTAACGGTCTTGGAAGATGTTATATGATTCCGGAGGAATGAAAAAGTGGAGAAAATTGTTTCGCTGTTCAGCGGATTGTTTGAAGAAGGAAAAGAAAATGAATTTCTGAAGGTCATTTTCAGCAATGTAAGAAAAAAATCAAATGACTGCAAAAAAGTAGTGGGCAGACCTGTGCTGCTGAAGGAAAAATTTATGATACAGACAGAGTATCACTTTGAAAAAAAGGTTATACATGAAAATCTGACAGTCAGGGAATTCATAAATACCGCTTTAAGGCTCATTGAAGAGGAATTTAAGCAGATTAATATACAGACCAGAACAGAAGACATACAGATACTTGCGGCAAAGCCGGAAAATCCAAGGATTGTGAGGAAAAAGACGGCTTCCTGCAGGAAGGCAGCAGAGCTGTCACACAATCAGGAGAAAAAATATATAATTCCTGACAGACAACCGTGTGACTTTCTTATAAAGCTGGGCGTAATGGGAAGTGACGGGAAGGTTTTCCACAAGCATTATGCAAAGTTCAGACAGATAAACAGATATCTAGAGATTGTGGAGGATGTTATGGATGCTCTTCCTGAAAAAGACGGCAGACCTTTGAAAATCATAGATTTCGGCTGTGGAAAATCTTATCTGACCTTTGCTCTTTATCATTATTTAAAAATCATAAATAAAAGAAATGTGGAAATCATAGGCCTGGACCTGAAAGAAGATGTTATAGAATTCTGCAATAAAACTGCCCGTGAGCTGGGCTATGACGAGATGAAGTTCCTTATGGGAGATATCGCAGACTATACAGATGATCATGCGGATATGGTGGTTACTCTTCATGCCTGCGATACGGCTACGGATTATGCCCTTATCAATGCGGTGAACTGGAATTCAAAGGTTATTCTTTCTGTTCCGTGCTGCCAGCACGAGTTGTTCGGACAGATAAAAAATGAGCTTCATCAGCCGCTTTATAAGCATGGCATACTGAAGGACAGATTTACGGAAATTTTTACTGACGGTCTGCGCGGACTGAAGCTGGAAGCCTGCGGATATGATGTATCCATGATTGAATTTACGAGCCTTGAACATACTGCAAGGAATATTATGATCAGAGCGGTAATGAACGAAAATAAGCCGGAAGAAGCAAAGGAAAAAGCGCAGAAAGAATATGATGCTTTAAAGGATTTTTATAAAGTGAATCCGGCTATAGATAAGCTATAAAAATAAAAAAATAAAAAAACATTTGATTTTGTCGAAAAAGATGATAAAATAAATTAGATTTGTGTTAAAATCAGAAACAATTTAATATCAGATACAAGTTCCGAAAGGATTAATAGGGAAACCGGTATAAGCCGGTGCGGTCCCGCCACTGTAAGAGGGAGCTTTTAAAATTTATGTCACTGGAGATTTGAATTTCCGGGAAGGCTTTAAAAGTTATGAACTCGAGCCAGGATACCTGCTTGTGTTGTTGTTAGGATTTAAGTTTACGGTTGATGAACTTTTCTTAGGTTTATGTTATTGTATGTAGGATAATCAATGGTTATATTTGGATAAACATGCAAAACTTGGATAAATTTACAGGCAGCCGTAAAGGCTGCTTTTTTTATGCATAAAATTCTGAAAGGAGAGGTTTATTTTGAACAGAAAACAGCTGCTGAATCGATTGGGTCAAATAATTATCGTTCTCTTTGGAATCAGCTTTTTTACTTTTGGACTTATTTATATTTCTCCGGGAGACCCCGCAGAGGTGATGCTTACAGAGTGCGGAAACGTTCCTACGCCTGAACTTCTTGCAAAAACAAGAGCCGATTTGGGACTGGATAAGCCGTTTCACATCCAGTATGTGACATGGCTCTGTGAAATACTTAGAGGAGATATGGGCATGTCATATTCCGCTAAAATCCCGGTGGCTGATAAACTGCTTAGCTGTCTCGGCCCCACTATAGAACTGTCGCTTACAGCTCTGGCACTCATGCTTGCCGTTTCTGTCCCGGCAGGAATATTAGCGGCGATATACAGAGACAAGCCCATAGATTACATAGTAAGAGGGATGACCTTCATCGGCGTATCCATGCCGAATTTCTGGGTAGGACTGATTCTGTTGAGTATATTGGGGGTCCGGCTTCGTATGTTTCCTGTAGCAGGAGGTGGCACAAGCATTGAATATCTGGTTCTGCCTGCCTGCACTCTTGCATTTGCCATGTCTGCAAAATATACAAGGCAGGTGCGGACTGCAGTGCTTGAAGAATTGAAGAAAGATTATGTCGTAGGTGCAAGAATGAGAGGCATAAAAGAAAAAAATATAATCTGGAAGCACGTTCTGCCTAATGCCATGCTGCCACTGGTTACTTTGCTGGGATTATCCTTGGGAAGCCTTCTTGGAGGAACGGCGGTTGTTGAAATTGTTTTTTCATGGCCCGGACTTGGGAACATGGCGGTAAGTGCTATAGAAGCAAGGGATTACCCTCTGGTGCAGGGCTACGTTCTATGGATTGCACTCATATATATGTGCGTAAATCTTATAGTTGATTTTTCATATTCAAAACTTGATCCCAGATTAAAAAAGGAAATTCAGGCATAGAAAGGTGGTGGAAGAAAAATGGTAGATTTCCTCAAAAAAAACAGGCAGCTCAGCTTATTTCTTCTCTTGGCAGCAGGTGTTGTGGCAGTTGCGGTATTTGCACCTTATATAGCTGTAAAAGATCCTCTGGAGGTTATCATGCAGGATTCTTTGAGGGCACCGGATGATACGTACCTTTTGGGTGCTGACAAAATGGGAAGAGATTTGTTTTCAAGAATTATATATGGGACAAGATATTCACTTGTTATGGCATTTTCTGTTGTCGGTATAGTTTTTGCGGTGGGAACGGTACTGGGAATGATTGCGGGGTATTTTGGAGGAATTGCGGACAGTATTATCATGCGTATAGCGGATATGATGATTTCTTTCCCGGGAATGGTTTTGGCTATTGCCATAGCAGGGCTCCTAGGTGCAAGCATGTTCAATGCGGTAATGGCCATAGCGGCTGTTACATGGACAAAGTATGCCAGATTGTCCAAAAGTTTGGTGCTGAAGCTTAAAACCGGCTCGTATATAGAAGCTGCAATTGTTGCGGGAGCAAAAACGCCGGCGATGTTGTTCAGACATATTCTGCCCAATATTGTTCCGACGATGATTATAACGGCAGCAACAGATATAGGAGGCATGATGCTTGAATTGGCAGGGCTTTCGTTCTTGGGATTCGGAGCTACTGCACCTACTCCGGAATGGGGGCTTATGCTCAATGAAGGAAGAAACTACATAACCAAGGCTCCGTGGTTAATGGTTTATCCGGGTCTGGCTATTATTATAGTAGTTGTAATTTTTAATATGCTTGGAGACAGTCTGAGAGATGCACTGGATTCGGCAGAAAAATAGGAGGATTTTATATGAAGAAAAATTGCTATCAAAAAACTGTGGTCCTGGGACTTGTACTTGTTATGCTGGTCTCAATATTTACAGGCTGCGGCAAAAAAGAAAATGAAGAAAAGATGGGAGGAACTCTGAACATCGGTGTAACCAGTTTTGCCGACACATTGGAACCTACGGAGCAGTATTTCAGCTGGGTAATAACAAGATATGGTATTGGGGAAACTTTGGTAAAGTTTGACGAGAACGGAGAACTTACAGGCTGTCTTGCAGAAGAATGGTCGGTAAGCGACGATAAGCTTACATGGACATTTAAAATAAGAGATGGTGTAAAATTTTCAAATGGAACTGAGCTTACGGCTGAAGGAGTAAAATCCTCTCTTGAAAGAACCTTTGAAATGAATGATCGTGCAGGCAGTGCGTTTTTCACATATACTTCTATGGAAACTGACGGACAGAATTTAGTTATTACAACAGAAAAACCTAATGCAGGGGTAGCGGGAAGTCTTGCGGACCCGTTATTCTTGATTGTTGATACAACTGCGGATACAGATTCGTTTGCTTTGGAAGGTCCTATTTGCACAGGTCCTTACAAGGTTGAAGAATTTGAAGCAACAAATTACTGCACAGTAGTAAGAAATGAATACTACTGGGATGGTGAAGTTCCGTTAGACAAAGTAGTATTTAAGTGCATTGACGATCAGACTACCCGTTCTATGGCCCTGCAGACAGGTGAAATTGACGTGGCATATAATCTGAAAGTTGAAAATGCCGCAGATTTTGAAAGCGATGAATATGTAATACAGAAGCTTGCTTCGCTGCGTTCAAGCCATGCTTTCATGAATCAGAAAGGAGCTCTTGGAGACAAAGTTCTCAGACAGGCTGTCCTGAGAGCACTTGACCGCGATACTTATTGCAACGTACTTCTTGAAGGCGGGGCTACTCCGGGAAAAGCTCCTGTACCGCCATCACTGGACTTTGGATTTGATGAACTTAAAGACGAAAACGCATATAATCCGGAAAGTGCAAAAAAGATTTTAGCAGAGGCTGGCTATGCGGACAATGACGGAGACGGATATTTGGAAACGCCTAATGGTGAAGTCATTGATTTACATTTTGTTATCTATAACAGCAGAGAAGAACTTTCAATCTATGCGCAGGCTACACAGGCAAGCTTAAAAGATATCGGAATTAAAGTTACTATTGATACGGTAAGTTATGAAACTCTTCTGGATATTCAGGAGGCGGGAGACTACGATTTACTAATCTGGAATGTTCTGGCCGCAAATACGGGAGATCCTGAGAAGTATTTGAGAGAATCATGGATGACCAGAAGTGAAAGCAATAAGAACAACAATTATGCAGGTTACAGCAATCAGGAGGTTGACAGGCTCCTAGAAGAATTATCATCGGAATTTGACAGTGATAAGAGAAGAGAAAAGATTGTGAAGATCCAGCAGCTAATCATGGATGATGCAGCAACCATTTTCTTTGGATATGAAACAACATATCTGTTTTCAAATGCGAAGGTAAAAGATTTGAAGATGTATCCTATGGATTATTACTGGCTGACAAAAGATGTCTATATTGCGGAATAATAGGTGGAACGAATGTTGTCAATAAATAATCTTTCTATTGAATATGGTAATGGTTTCCGGGCAGTGAATAATTTCTCTCTTGAAATGAAACAGGGTGAAATTGTAAGTATTGTAGGCGAGAGCGGAAGCGGAAAGACTACTGTCATCCGTACAGTTCTCGGAGCGTTGCCCGAATCAGCGGAGATTGTTTCGGGAGACATAAAGTTTAATGGGAAAAGCATTATTTCATACAGCAGAGAACAGTGGAGAACTCTCCGGGGAAATGAAATATCGATGATTTTCCAGGATGCGGGAGGAACATTGAACCCAATCAGAAAAATAGGAAGCCAGTTCAAGGAATTCATCTGTCAGCACAGCAATATGAGTGAATCTGAGGCAGAGCAAAGAGCCATGATTATGCTTCGCAGAACAAATCTGCCCAATGCTGAAAATATTATGAAAAGCTATCCGTTTCAACTGAGCGGAGGCATGAAGCAGCGTGTAGGCATTGCCATGGCTATGACCTTTGAACCGAAGCTCCTTCTTGCAGATGAACCTACAAGTGCTTTAGATGTAACCACTCAGGCGCAAATTGTAAGGCAGATGGCACATCTCAGGGAAAACTACAATACGGGAATTATTCTTGTTACACATAATCTTGGAGTAGCGGCATATTTGTCAGACAGGATTATAGTAATGCATCATGGTGAAATTGTTGAAGAGGGAACAAGCCGGGATATAATAGAAAAACCAAGGCATGAATACACCAGAAAACTGATAAAGGCTGTGCCGCAAATAGGAGGGAACCGTTTTGTTTAACAATGAACATTCTGAAAAGGAAATACTGCTTCGCTGTGAGCATCTTGAAAAAAAGTTTTTTTCGGAAAATGGGATTGTCTGGGCAAACAGTGATATAAACTTAAATGTTTACAAAGGCGAAACTGTAGGTATTGTAGGCGAAAGCGGATGCGGTAAATCTACATTGGCGAGGTTGATAATGCAGCTTGAAAAGCCTACAGGCGGAGAGATTTACTTCAGAGATGAGAAACTGTCAGAATTGAAAGGAGAAAAGGCGCGCAATATGCGTAAAAATATCCAGATGGTTTTTCAGGATCCGCTGGCGGCATTTAATCCTAAGATGAAAATTGAGGATATTATAACAGAACCTCTTTTGAATTTTAAATGTATAACTAAAAAAGAGAAAAAACATGTAGCTGCAGAACTTTTAAGAATGGTAAATCTTCCGGAAGAAATGGCAGGGCGATTTCCGAACAATATGAGCGGAGGACAGAGACAGAGAGTTGCCATTGCAAGAGCTGTTTCACTTAAACCGGAGCTTATTGTCTGCGATGAAGCAACGTCCGCTCTGGATGTTTCCATTCAGGAAAGCATTATGGAACTTTTGGTAAAGCTGCAGAAGGAAAAAGATATATCAATAGTTTTTATCTGCCATGATCTGGCTTTGGTGCAGGCCATTGCACACAGAGTAGTTGTTATGTATCTGGGAAATGCAGTGGAAATTGTAGAAGGGGAAAAGCTGACAGAAAATGCGGCGCATCCCTATACAAAAGCTTTGCTTGAATCTGTTTTCCCTTTAAGCTTCGAAAAATATGTGGAATTGAAGGAACTTGAAGGAGAACCTCCGAGTCCCGTAAATCTCCCGGCAGGATGCCCTTTTCAGAGCAGGTGTATACATTGCATGGATATATGCAGACGTGAAAAGCCTAATATGAAAACAATAGATGGAGAGCATAGCGTTGCCTGCCATTTGTACTGAAATTTATAAAAGTCTGTGTAAGCCCTGCTTTTTACTGTGCGGGGCTTATGACAGATATAAAATAGAAAAAGAGAGGAAGTGCCGTAATCAGTAATTTTTTTGGAATTGAAAGTCTGTCCAAGGGGGTAGAGATAAAAGGAAATCTGCCGAAATTAAAAAACATATACAGTGATTTTTTCACAATAGCGTGGCCTGCCGCTTTGGAGGGACTGCTTATTATGCTTATTTCATCGGTTGATTTGGTTCTGGTAGGAGGTCTGGGAACTGCTGCGGTGGCGGCAGTTGGGATTACCAGTCAGCCAAGAATGCTGATTTTGTGCTTTTCAAGATCTTTAGCCGTGTCGATAACTGCAATTATTGCAAGACGAAAGGGAGAGGGGCAGAGCAGCCAGCTTAATTCATGCTTAAAGCAGGGAATACTGATAAATACAGTATTGTCAGTGGTACTTCTGTTTTTTTCATTGACATTCATTGAGCAGATTGTATTTTTAGCAGGTGCGGAAGAAGAATATGCTTCTGCTGCCGTGTCTTATGGAATCTACAATATGATTGCAATATTCTTTACGGCTTTGTCCATAGGTATTAATGCGGCACAGACTGGCGTTGGAAATACTAAAATCATACTGTATGCAAATGTGGCAGGAAATATCGTAAATATGATTTTTGACTTTTTACTTATATACGGTATAGGATTTTTCCCTGAAATGGGGGTAAAAGGTGCAGGGCTTGCCACACTGCTGGGAAGTATTGTTTCATTTTTTATATCGCTAATGTCGGTTTCGGGTAACGGCGAATTATCTATAAGAGGAAAATACGGGTGGAAGCTTGATATGGATATTGCTAAAAATTACGGTGTAGTGGGAAGCAGTGCTTTTGCTGAACAAATATTTGAACGTATAGGAATGTTCCTTTATTCATATATGGTTGCCAAACTTGGGACTGTGGCATTTGCGGCTCACTACATATGTATGAATCTTTGTGATGTCTACTATTCTTTCGGACAGGGTATGAGTAAAGCAAGCTCGGCATTGAGCGGACAGAAGCTGGGAGAGGGAAGAACTGACCTTGCTTACATTTGTGCAAGGGCAGGAAGAAGAGCAGGGTTCATGCTTGATATTTGTGCTTTCTGCATATATTTCTTTGGAAGATACGGATGCATGATGTTGTTTTCAAGGGATAGCCAGGTTATTGACTTAGGGGCTGATCTGCTGATATTCGTAGCTTTTTGTGTATTTGCACAGACACAGAGCATGATATATGCGGGAGTGCTGAGAGGTGTCGGCGATGTGGCATATGTTGCAAAATATTCTTTCTGGGATATTGCGGTATTCAGACCTGTTTTAACGTATCTACTGTGTTTTCCTTTGGGATTTGGAATATACGGAGCGTGGATTGCACTGCTCGCAGACCAGTGCATAAGAACTGTATTTTCTACAAAAAGATTTTACGGTAAAAAATGGATGCATATAAAATTATAAAATATTATTTGAAAAGTTATTTTGTGTATGCTAAAATAATAAGGTTAAAATGCTTTTAGAGGATTTTAGCCTTATTTTTATGTATGTACATTTAAAATTAATGTGATGATATTAAATTCAGAAAGAAAGTAGTGGGAAAATGGCAGAAAAACAGAAGATTATAAACATTGCGGTTATTGCTCATGTTGATGCGGGCAAGTCAACTCTTGTAGATGCATTTTTAAACCAGAGCGGTGTATTCCGTGCAAATGAGGAAGTAGTTGACTGTGTTATGGACAGTGATGACATTGAAAGAGAAAGAGGCATTACTATTTACTCAAAAAACTGCTCTGTAATGCATGATGATGTAAAGATAAATATAGTTGATACTCCGGGACATGCAGACTTTTCTTCGGAAGTAGAAAGAATCATGAAAACCGTTGATACTGTTATCCTTCTTGTTGACTCAAGCGAAGGACCTATGCCACAGACAAGATTTGTGCTGAACAAATCTCTTGAGCAGGGATTAAATCCTATACTTTTAATCAACAAGCTTGATAAAAGAGATGCGCGTGTGGATGAGGTAGTAGATGAAGTTTACGAGCTGTTTATGGACTTAAACGCAAATGACAAACAGCTGGACTTCCCTATTCTTTATGGTATAGCAAGACAGGGTGTTGTTGTAAGAGACCCTGCGGACATTGTTGACGTTCATGTTGAAGAGGGCGACCACAAGGTTGAAAAAGCACCTGCGGGCGGCGGCAAAGGAAGAGATATTACACCTTTGTTTGAAACAATCATCCAGCATGTTGAACCATATCCTGATCTGCGTGAGGAGCCTTTACAGCTGCAGATTTCTTCTCTTGGATATGATGATTACATCGGCAGACTGGGCATCGGACGTGTAACACAGGGTATCGTGAAGACAGGTTCTACAGTAGCTGTTGCAAAGGCAGACGGAAGCATTGTTTCAAGAAAGATAAATCAGGTATTTGTATACAGGGGACTTAAAAGAGTGCCTGTTGATGAGGCAGAATGCGGAGATATCGTAGTTCTTTCAGGTATTGCAGACATTTCCATAGGAGAGACTGTGTGCGATCCTGCTAATCCCCAGCCTATGGAAATGATTCATATAGAGGAACCTACGCTTTCCATGAACTTTATGGTAAATAAATCACCGTTTGCAGGTAAAGTGGGTAAATATGTGACTTCAAGACATATAAAGGAAAGACTTGAGAAGGAGCTGGAAGTAAATGTGGGTCTGCTGGTTGAGCCTACAGATTCTACAGACATGTTTAAAGTTTCGGGCAGAGGAGAACTTCACCTTTCCATATTGATTGAAAACATGAGACGTGAAGGCTATGAGCTTGCCGTTTCAAAGCCTGAGGTTATTATGAGACGCGATGAAAACGGCAAAAAGCTTGAACCTATAGAGGAAGTGGTAATATCCGCACCTGATGAATATATAGGCAACGTTATTGCCAAGCTGAATGTAAGAAAAGGCATCATGCAGGAAATGAACAGCGAAAACGGATATACAAAGCTTGTATACCATGTTCCGACAAGAGGCCTTCTGGGATACAGAAATGAATTTATAAATGATACAAGAGGCGAAGGCACTCTGGTAAGCCGTTTCCACGAGTTTGACGAGTATAAGGGAGAAATCCCTCAGAGAACAAACGGCGTTGCAATTGCACAGGAAGAGGGTGTCTGCACAGGATATGCACTGTTCAACATTCAGGAAAGAGTCCAGATGTTCGTAGAGCCGGGTGTTAAGGTTTATGAAGGTATGATAGTGGGAATGAACAGCAGAAATGATGATATGGTCGTAAACCCATGCAAGGCGAAGAAAGCGACAAACATGCGTGCTGCAGGAAGTGATGAAGCCATCAAGCTGTCACCTCCAAGAAGGTTTACACTGGAAGAGGCGCTTGACTTTATCAATGATGATGAACTTGTTGAAGTAGTTCCGGATGATATCAGACTCAGAAAGAAGTTGCTGAAGGAGCTTGACAGAAGAAGATCCGGAAGATAAATTGAATGAGATGTGTCTTCTATATTTTACAACAAACAGATTGGCACCGCATACGATACCATATATAATATAAGTAGGAGGTATGATGAACTGCGAAAGGTATTGGAGAGCTACGGATATGATATGAATGCACCAAGAAGTGGAAGCAGTCATTATACCTTCAGAAAGCAAGGCTGTATGCCAATCACAATACCGAAGCATGAACCAATCAAAAAAGTATATGTAGAAATGGTAAGGCAGATTGTAGAAAGCGAGGCGAAGAATAATGAAGACGCTGAATGATTATATGACAATGTCTTATCGCATGGAAATTGTAGAAGATAAGGATGAAGGCGGATTTGTGGTTTCTTATCCAGATTTGCCGGGCTGTATTACTTGTGGTGAAACAGTAGAAAGTGCGGTAGAAAATGCACTGGATGCGAAAAAAGCTTGGATTGAAGTTGCGTTAGAAGAAGGCGTAGAAATTCATGAGCCAGATAGTCTGGAAGATTATTCAGGACAGTTTAAACTGAGAATTCCGAAAAGTCTGCACAGATCTCTAGCGGAACATTCTAAAAGAGAAGGAATCAGTATGAATCAATATTGTGTATATCTTCTTTCTAAAAATGATGCGGTGTTCTCAAAATAACGATTATCAAACATCTTCCATGATAATTATAATGCATTGGCAACAAATTAAAACCTTGCCGGGCTTGAATAGAAATAAAACAAACAGAACCGTTGTAAATTCAACGGTTCTGTTTGTTTTATGATGTCACAATCCATATTTTTTTATCTTCGCGATTACGGTCTGACGTGAGATACCAAGCTTCCTTGCAATTTCTGCATGAGATTCGTCGGTAGCAAGATGTTTTCTGAGTACTTCTGCTTCTATTTGTTCCATTGTTCCATTTAACCACAGAGATTCAGAAAAATTTCCGGAGGAAGATTCTGTGGGAATCCCTGGAGGAAGGATGGATGCATTGTAATTCATCGCAGGGAAGTTATGAACGGTACCAGCTGTGGATTCATCCAGAAGATAAGCCGGAAGGTTTTCTTTTCTGATAATACTATCGTGGGAAAATACCATACTGCCGGCAAGAACGTTTTTCAGTTCACGAACATTTCCCGGCCAGTCGTACTCTATAAGTGTTTCCATGGCGTCATCCGATATATCTTCAATATAAAATTCACCATTTTCGTTGTATTTCTCTATGAAATACTTAATTAGCTCAGGAATGTCTTCTTTTCGTTTCCTAAGCGGAGGAATTTCTAATATGATAGTACTGAGCCTAAAGAAAAAGTCGCTTCTAAGTTTTTGATCCCTTACGCATTGAAAAGGATTTTCGTTCGTGGCAGAAATCATTCTGAAATCTGCGTTTGTTTCTGTTTTTGAACCAAGTGGACGGAACTTTTTTTCTTCAATGGCCTTAAGGAGTTTCGATTGAATGGAAATGCTCAGAGAATTGACTTCGTCAAGAAAAAGAGTACCGCCATCAGCCTGTGCTAAAATGCCGGTACGTTCAGTAGCACCTGTGTATATGCCCTTTGTGGTACCGAAAAACAGACTTTCCAATAGTTGTTCCGGTATCGCAGCGCAGTTTTGGGAATAAAAGGGTTTGTCTGATCTGCGGCTCAGCCGATGGATTGCTCTTGCTACCAGCTCTTTTCCTGTACCTGTTTCACCGTAAATCATTACATTGATATTTGAATTAGAAACATCTTTAATTTGCCTTTTAAGGTATTCCATGGATGGGGAAACACTTATGATATCAGAGAAATCCTCCGAACTGTCCATGGTTAACGGAGAGAGGGTGATGGAACATCCAGCAGAGGTAATCCTCCTTGATATAATGACAACTCCGATGACGGCACGATCAAGAATAATCGGGTATACACTTTCAAAGGTTTCTGACATATTACCATAAGCATCAATATATTCTCCCTTTGAATTGTAGAATGATTCACCGTTTAATGCTTTGAGAACGGTGCTCTCTGAAGGATTTATATTTGTAAATACTTTTAAAAAATGTTTTCCGATGATATCTTTTGAAAAGAAGGGTACAGCAATATTATTATAACTTTTGAAATACCTTATTATTCCTTTGTCATCAATAATGCATATGGAATCGGCAAGAACATTCATGGTTAATATCTGGTTCAAGTATTGTTCAATCATGGATAACCTCTCATAAATCACATGTTAAAAAAATTAACTTGTAAAATATTTTAACATGTGATATGTAAAAAAACAAGACGGTGCGTAAAAAAGAAACTGATTTGTTATTTGTGAAATGGAAAGAAAAAATGCTGCAAAATGGGAAAAATGGCTATGAAAAGCCCAAAAAAAGTTTTGGCACGGCAATTGCTTTTAATAAGTGCAGCTTAACGTTAAGAGATGGATTATTCAGACTATGAAAAGGAGAACTGAAATGGAAAAAAATAAGTTGCTGAAAGAATCATGCATTGTCGGACTTGCATTATTCGCTACGTTCTTTGGTGCAGGAAATCTTGTGTTCCCGCCAATTGTTGGAATGTTATCAGGAAATCAATGGGGTATCGGTGCACTGGGACTTCTTCTTACTGCAATTATTTTGCCTGTATTGGGAATGATTGCGGTAAATAACTCCGGTACGGATGTCAGATGTCTTATGGTACATGCACATCCTAACTTTTATGTTGTTTCATGTGCTATTGGATGGTTTTTCTGCAGTCTAGGTACAACGATTCCAAAAGTTGCTGCTACAACACACGAAGTAGGCATGAAGGCCATATTTCCAAATCTACCTATAGAAGTTACACTTATTGTTTTCTTCTTGTTATTATATTTCTTTGCACGCCAGAAGGATTCTGTTATAGATAAAGTCGGCAAATATCTGACACCGGTGCTTGTGATTGTAATGGCAGCGATTCTTATCAAGGCAGTAGTTTCTCCTGTAGGGACACCTGCGGAAGCACCTGCAATCAGTAATCCACTGTCGTTCTCAATGCTGCAGGGTTATTTGATTGGAGACCTTACTCTTGGCCTGATGGCTGCAAACATTTTTATTAACACAATCAGAAGCAAAGGCTATACCCTGGAAGAAACAAAGAAGGGTGTTGTCATGGCAGGAATTGTATGTATCGTTATCATGTTTTTAATTTATACAGGATTGACATATTTGGGTGCGCAGGGCGGTTCCTTCTATGATGCTGATGTTGAACAGACCACATTACTTTCCGGTATGGTATATCATGTCTTCGGAAGTGCAGGACAGATACTTTTCGGTATTGTAGTTGCTTTTGCCTGTCTGACAACAGGAGTATCTGTTGCAACTGCAATTGGGCAGTTCTTTGAAAGCTTTTTCAAAGGCAAACTTAAATATAACACGATACTTTTAATCATATGCGTCGTTGGATTTATACTTTCCAGAACCGGTGTTGCCAATGTTATTAGTATCGCTGGACCTATATTCTTCACAGTATATCCACCATTCATTGTATTTACTGCACTTGGCCTGTTTGATAGATTTGTACCAAATGATGGAATATATAAAGGTGCGGTATTTACGGCATTGATTTTCGGCTTTTGCGATGCTCTTGTATTGATTGCACCAGATGCAATGTCGGGACTGGTATCAGTACTATCATATATTCCACTGTACAATGCGGGCTTTGGCTGGGTAATCCCTACAATCATTGTTGCAGCAATAATGGGATTTATATACAAAGACAAACCAAGAGCTCATTTTGATCTTGAAACAGAAGAAGTTGTATATGACACAAAGGAGCAGATGGAATAGGATGGAAAAAGCATGGATAAATGGTAATATATTTACTTTGGATAAAGCTTACGGACATTGCAGTGCCATATATTCAAAGGATGGTGTGATTATGGCACTTGGAACTGATAAAGAAATTGTAAATCTGGCTGAAAAACATGGAGCAGAAATCTGCAACCTGAATCAGAGGACAGTACTGCCGTCGTTTACAGACAGTCATATGCACTTGCTTGAATACGCACAGCAGGACAGCATGGTGCATCTTGAAGCTGCAAAATCTTTTGATGATGTGACTGCCATGTTGAAAGAACATCTTTTGTGGGCAAAAGAAAATAATAAGTGGATTTGTGGAGTAGGGTTTAATCAGGATGACTGGGAGAGAAAAATGATACCGACAAGAAATGATCTTGATGCTGTTTCTGAAGATATTCCGATTACCATTCGCAGATCATGCCTGCATGTTTCAGTCTGCAACACAAAAGCAATGGAAATAATGGGAATAATGGACCACATTCCGGAAGAAGAAAAAGAAAACTTCGATTTGTATGCGGATGGTACTCCAAACGGAATTATACGTGAAATGTCGCAGCTACGAATCAGCAATGCATTCCCGGCATTGAAAAAAGAGGAAATAAAAGAACTGATTATACATGGCTGCAGGAAGCTGGCGGAAAAAGGGATTACGGAAGTGCAGACGGATGATTTCCACAGTCTGCCTGAGGAGCATGGCGAAACTATAATGGAGGCATATACGGAGCTGTCTGAAGAAGAACGCCTTCCGATCAGAGTTTATGAACAGTGCTATCTTACAGATAAAGAGGGATTGGATAAATTTCTTGACGATGGACATTACACTGGTGAGAATCATGGCAATTTTACAATCGGACCTCTCAAGGTGGTTATGGATGGTTCTTTAGGCTCGCATTCCGCATACCTTAAGCAGGAATATGCAAATGAACCGGGACAGCACGGAATAGTATATTACTCCGATGAAGAGTTATATGGGTATCTGAAAAAAGCACATGATTCAGGAATGCAGATTGCGATACACTGTATTGGTGATGCAGCATTGGAAATCGCTTTGAATGCATTGGAAAGTGTTCAGTGGGAAAATCCTAGAACGGATTGCCGACATGGTATTGTACATTGCCAGATTATGGATGACAAGCAGACTGAAAGGTTCAGGAAAATGAATGTCATCGGGTATGTACAGCCTATTTTCCTGAAATGCGATATGAATATTGTGGACGATTGTGTCGGCAGTGAAAAGGCTTCTCAGAGCTATAACTGGAGAAAACTTATTGATTCAGGGGTACATCTGAGCGGAGGATCTGACTGTCCGGTGGAATCTTTTGATATAATGAGCAATATACAATACGCAGTATCAAGAAAAAATTTTGAAACAGGAAAAAGCTGGTACCCTGAAAATGCCGTGACTCTTGATGAAGCGATAAATATGTTTACCTGTGAAGGTGCATATGCTTCTTTTGGAGAAAATGTCAGAGGAACTATCTGTGTTGGCAAAGAGACGAATATGGTTATATTGGACCGTAATATTTATGAAATACCTCAGAAAGATATTGATAAGATTAAAATTCTGGAAACAATTTATAAAGGTAATACTGTCTATAAATCCAGATAATATATATCTAAACTGAATATCTCTCACAGTGTGGAAAATCGCATAAATTATCAGGCAAATACATTTTGCCGAAAAAAGAGCCGTGCCGGTTTGCAAACCTGTCTGAATAAAAGACTGGTAGCATAAAAAGGCGGGCTCTTTTGCTGTTTAACGGCATTGATTTTTGCGCTGATAAGTGATATGCTGAAAAAGTAGGAAAAAGCGGTTATATCCGCCTACTGAAAAGTATTTTTATACCCGGGAGGTCTAATATGAAACTTAAGAAACTTTTGGCGGCTGCTCTGGCAGGTGTTATGGTATTCTCACTTGCAGCCTGCGGCGGCTCAGATTCAGGCAGCGATGCCGATGGCGAAAAAACAAAGCTTTATGTAGTAAACTGGAAGGACTACGGTTCAGATGACAAAGAGTTTATCGCTCAGTTTGAAGAAGCGTACAACTGTGAAATCGTAAATACATATATGTCAAGTGAAGAAGAACTTCTTACAAAGCTGAGAACTTCAAAGGACGGAGAAATAGATGTATGTCTTCCTAACTGCACTATTCTTCCTGCAGCCATTGAAGAAGGACTTCTTGCTGAAATAGATACTGCAAAACTTGAAAACTTCGATGGTATGTTTGAAAGATTCAAGACTCAGAAGGAATGCTTCGACGGAGATACTATGTATGCAGTTCCTTTTGTATGGGGCTCAACTGCTATAGCATACAATTCAGATGTTATAAAAGAAGCGCCTGAATCAATAAATGTTTTATTTGATAAGCAGTATGCAGGAAGAATCGCATTCAGAGACGATTACAATGATGCTGTTATGGCAGCTGCTATTGCACTTGGACAGGATCCTAACAACCCATCTGATTTAGATGCAATCAAGGCAAAGCTTCTGGAACAGAAAGCCCTTAACAAGACGTATTGGAAGACAGGAGACGAGTTCTCAAAGCTGTTTGCAGGAAAGCAGATTGATGTAGGTCTTATGTGGTCAGGTCAGGCTGCATGGATGAAGCAGGAGGGCGAACCTATTGCATTTACAGTTCCTAAGGACGGCGGTATCGGTTGGGTTGACAACTGGGCTATCGCAGAAGGAAGCCAGAACAAGGATTTGGCATATGCATTTATCGACTGGATGATAAGCAAGGATTTCCAGTATAACTGGGCTGTAAACGGCGGACCTGCTCCTGTAAACCAGGCGGCAGCAGAGGCGGTTGACCCTGAATATGCAGCTTCTGCGGGAATGGACGAAGAATCACTTAACAGATTATACTTCATGGAATACAGAACGGATGATGTTAAGAACACATGGAATGAACTTTGGACAGAAGTAAAGGCTAACTAAAATTTAAATTTCTGAAAAGGGCTGTATCAAATATTTTGAAACAGCCCATTTTTAGATTTTATGATACGGAAAGGAATTTTGAAGTGAAAAACAGAAAGAAATTTATGGCATATCCGGGTATTGCCGTGTTGCTGCTGTTTGCCATCATGCCGCTGTTTATCATGCTGGTTTACAGCTTCCAGAGCGACAGCGGAACGGGTTTTACCCTTGAAAATTACTCACGCTTTTTCACAAAAGAGTTTTATATGGCACTGACATGGAAAACCATAGAAAACAGTCTTATGGTTACCGGCATAAGCCTGATTATAGCTTATCCGCTTGCGTATATCATGGCAAAGCACTTAAAAGGAATGAAAAACATAATTATGGTTCTGCTTATCATACCTTTTTTTACAAATCAGCTTGTCAGAGTTTACAGCTGGCTGATTTTTCTTCAGGACGGAGGAGTTTTCGACAGGATAGTAAATGCACTGGGCATTATTGAGGGTACCACAGGACTTCTTTATACAAGAGCTGCTGTTATCATAGGACTTCTGCATGCGTTTTTCCCATATATGGTCATTACCATATATATGGCTCTTGAGAGAGTGGACAACTCTTTGCTTGAGGCAAGCAGAAGTCTGGGAGCATCGGGCTTTACTACGTTCAGAAAAGTTATTCTGCCTATGTCCATGCCGGGAGTTGTTTCGGGAATTATGCTGGTGTTTGTACCATGTCTGGGAACCTTCGTTGAACCACGTATACTGGGCGGTGTAAACGGAACGGTTATAGGAACGGTTATTGAGGACCAGTTCTTTGAGATATACGGCTGGAACTTCGGGGCAGCCATAGCATTTTTACTTTTTGCGCTTGTACTTATCAGTATGGCAGCCATCAATGCTTTGGGAAGGAGGTATGACTCATGATAAAAAGTGCGGCTATGAAGATTTATGTACTTATGACGGTTCTGTTTCTGTATGTGCCTATTGGGGTGCTTATGGTTATGGGCTTCAATGAGTCAAGATACAATTCCCTGCCTTTCAAGTTCAGTATGAAATGGTATGAGGCACTGGCGGAAAATGAAACGCTGATGGATGCCACCGCAAACTCGCTTTTGCTGGCGCTTGTTACGGGTATTATATGTGTTATACTGGCAACTCTTTTTATACTGGGGGTTAAAGCCCTTTCAAGAAGAACGGAGAGCATGTTCAGGAGCATTATGATGATGCCGATGAGCATCCCTTGGCTTATCATGGGTCTTTCCATGCTTCTTATGATAAGATTTCTTGATATGGATAAAAATATGTTTTTCGTACTTATGGGACATGTTGTTATTTCGCTTCCATATGCCATGCTTGTGCTGCAGGCGAGAGTGCAGTCACTTGACCCTGCCCTTGAAGAAATGAGCTTCTCTCTGGGAGCAGGACCTCTGACAACATTTCTTAGGGTAACTTTCCCTGCCATAGCACCTGCCATGGTTGCGGGAGGATTTTTATCCTTCATGATCAGCTTTGACAACTTTGCCATAAGCTATTTCCTGATTCCATCGGGAGTATCCACATTGCCTATCGAAATACAGTCTTCGATTAAGTTTGGATTTACACCTGAAATCAATGCGATTTCAACGCTTGTGATTGGTATATCCCTTGCGTGTCTGGCAATCGTCGGTCTGATTATGAGAGGAAACTTGAAAACTGTTTTAGGAGGCGGAAAATAATGGCGAAGATAACGATAAAAGATTTAACAAAATCTTACGGTGAAAATACAGTAGTGAATCATATTTCAATGGATATTCCCGACGGAAGACTTGTTTCAATCCTGGGGCCTTCAGGCTGCGGAAAGACTACTACGCTGAGAATGATTGCGGGCTTTGAAGAACCGGATTCGGGAGAAATCTATTTTGATGAAGAGGACATTACTGCGGTAAATGTAAACAAAAGAAATATAGGCATGGTGTTCCAGAGCTATGCTTTGTTCCCACATATGACTGTTGAACAGAATGTGGCTTACGGTCTTGAACAGAGAAATTTCACAAAAGAGCAGATAAAAGAGAAAGTTCAGATTGCTTTGGAAAAGGTGCATATGGCAGAGTATGCGTCGAGAAAGCCGAAGCAGCTTTCAGGAGGACAGCAGCAGAGAGTGGCGCTTGCAAGAGCGCTGGTCATAGAACCGAGAGTTCTTCTTCTTGATGAATGTCTGAGTGCCCTTGATAAAAAACTAAGGGTTGAGATGCAGGCAGAGCTGAGAAAGATACTGGAAGAAACAGGCGTAACAACATTTTTCGTTACCCATGACCAGGAGGAGGCCATGACGCTGTCAGACTATATCGTGGTAATGAACAATGGTGTGATTGAACAGATGGGCACTCCGTTTGAGGTATATGAAAAACCGAGAAACAGATTTGTTGCGGGTTTCCTCGGCAAGGCAAACTTCTTTGAAAGAGATGGAAAAATATATGCTGTAAGACCTGAAAAGGTACAGATTTCGTCTGAAAGAAATCAGGACAGCAAAAAAGAAGGGGTAGTAAGCTTTGTGACTTATTCGGGAAATATAACTTCTTATACTCTGGAGGCTGAAGGCAAAACTGTTGTTGTGGAACGCCAGAACGCTTCGGAAACGGAAGCTGTAAAAAAAGGACAGAAGGTGTTCATCGGCTGGCAGGAATCTGCGGAAATACTGCTTGAAGATTAAAGCATTGCAAAAACATCGTAATGACGGAAACTAAAAGGAGTTTGTATATGATTGAATGTGTAATCTTCGGAGGATTGCTTTTAGATAAATATTATGAAGTCCGTGGTTTGCCTGAAAGAGGACAGGACGGATTTATAGACAGGGAATTCCAGTGCGTCGGCGGCTGTGCCGTAAATATGGCGGCAACCTTCAGAAATCTCGGAGGTATGGGTCATGTTGTTTCCTTCGTGGGAATGGACGAAACCGGCAGGGAAATAACCGACTACATGGATAAACATGACCTTTCACGCCGGTACGTAAAGGAAAAGAAGGGTGAGACCGGTTACTGCATGGTTTTTCTTGAGCCTGACGGCGAGAGGACATTTCTGACGAAAGCGGGCATGGAGCTTGAATTTTCAAAAGACATCCTTGAAGACAATCTTGAAAATATCAGATATGCCGCAGTGACGGGATATTACCTGCTCAATGACGGGGCGGAAAAAATAGTTGAAACACTTGAAGACTTCCACAGTCGCGGAGGATTTGTACTTTTTGATCCCAGCCCTCTTGTGGGAAGCATAGACAAGGAACTACTGAAAAGAGTTTTAGCAATAAGCGGATGCATTACTCCAAATGTAAGCGAGGCCGGAGCTGTTGCGGATATGCTCTATGGCGGCAGTGATTGGAAAGAGTGGATAAAGGCTTTTGCGGATGAAGGCAGATATGCGATAGTCAAGGAAGGTGCAGGCGGAGGAACTATTTTTGAAGGCGGAAACAGCAGAAGATACCATGCCGTAAAAAAGGAAGCTGTGGATACTACCGGGGCAGGCGACAGCTTTGCGGCAGGAGTATTATATGCCCTTGCAGCAGGTAAAAACATATATGAGGCTGTTGAACTCGGATGCCTTACATCAGCAAAGACGGTAACTATAAACGGTCCCCACGGATTCTGGGAGACTGAAAAAGAAATGAACGATATTTTGAAGTAAAATTTTACAGACAGGAGGCTGACAATATGCTGGACAGAGCGTACGGTGCACTGGTGGGCGGTGCCATAGGCGATGCCATGGGCATGCCCGCATCATTTTTCACAAGAAAAAAGATGAAGGAAACTTACGGATATATAAAGGATTTTGTAGAACCTGAAAAGGAAGAACAGAGCTGGCACGGAGAACTGGAAGCAGGTGAAGTAACTGATGACACTATGGAAAGTGTGATTCTTGCGGAAAACCTCATAAAATACGACGGTTTTGATAAGGCAGCCTTCAATGAGGCTATGAGAGTGTGGGCTGTTGAACAGAATATGCTGGAAACCACAGTTATAGGGCCGTCTACAAGAAGATACCTTACAGCTCTTATTGAAGGAAGAAATCCGGAAGAAACATCGGGACAGAGTACGACTAACGGAAGTGCCATGAGAGTTGCACCTGTAGGTGTGAAATATTTCAATGATATGGAAGGCTGCATAAAGGCTGCGGCACAGTCTTCCCTGCCGAGCCACGGAAGCAAACCATGTGTGGCAGGAGCCTGCGCGGTTGCTGCGGCTGTGGCAGCGGGAGTCCACGGCGGATATACCGTTTCCGAGGTTATGGACTTCGCGTATAAAGGAGCTGTTTACGGCGAAGAGGTGGGACAGGACATTACCGCACCGCTTGTGTCAAAGAGAATTCTTCTTGCAAAGAGGATTGTGGATGAAAACAGGGAAAAAGGCATAGAAGCTGTTCTGGATGAGCTGGTGGATGTTATAGGTGCAAGCATGGCTGTTTATGAATCTGTTCCTCTTGCACTCGGCGTTTTTTATGCAACGGAGGGAAGAGGAGCCGACGGAATACCTGCGGCAGTTAACTGCGGTGATGATGCAGATACAAACGGTGCAATCTGCGGAAATATCTGCGGTGCATATTCGGGTGCGGCAGCGCTGCCTGACAACTGGAAGGAAAGAGTCCAGAAGGTGAGTGCACTTGACTTTAAAAAGACGGCAGAACAGTTGATAGGAAAGGAATAGAGACTATGGAAAATATTCTTGTTGTAGTTGATATGCAGAATGACTTTATCGATGGATCACTGGGCACTGCTGAGGCGCAGAAAATTGTCGGAAACGTGAAAGAGAAGATAAAGAATTTTGACGGAAAAATCTATTTTACCCGTGATACCCACGGCAGGGATTACCTTGAAACAAGTGAAGGCAGAAAGCTGCCTGTGGAACATTGCATAAAAGATACGGAAGGCTGGCAGATCAGGGCAGGGCTTGTTGAAGCGGCAGAGGGCAGACTTGCGGACATTATCGATAAGCCTTCTTTCGGCTCGGTGGAGCTTGCAGAGAGCCTTAAAAGAAGAGAAAAGGAAACAGGAGAAGTAACCTTTGTGGGACTTTGCACGGACATCTGTGTTATAAGCAATGTCCTTCTCGCAAAGGCATATATGCCTGAGACAAAGCTGGTGGTGGATGCTTCCTGTTGTGCGGGTGTAACACCGGAAAGCCACGAAAATGCCCTTGAGGCTATGAAGATGTGCCAGATAGATGTGATTTAGGCAGCGATAAAGAAAAAAATTGTGATATGGGAGAAAAGATTATGTCGGAAAAAGCAATAGAAAAAGCAATAGAAGGCCTTTTGGCGCTGAGCGAGGTTACGATACGTGCGGCGGTAACGCTGCTGATTGGCTATATAATCATAAGGATGCTTTTAGGTGTTTTAAGAAAGATACTTGAAAAAAGCACTTTGGATGTATCACTGCATACTTTTATTCTGAATTCCGTAAAGGCGGCACTCTGGATTGTTCTCATCGTAACCGTACTTGGTGTGTTGGGCATACCTACGTCGACTTTTGTGGCAGTGCTGGGTGCGGCGGGCGCAGCCATAGCACTTGCACTGAAGGACAGTCTGGGAAACATTGCGGGGGGCATTATCATACTGGTAACAAAGCCTTTTAAGCAGGGGGATTTCATAGACATTACCGAAATAGCAGGTGTGGTTGAGCATATTGATCTGCTTTATACAACGCTTAAAACTTTTGACAATAAGATAGTCAGCATTCCTAACGGAAAGATAACCACAGGTGTTATGGTCAATTACTCGAAGGAAGAGATAAGAAGAGTAGACTGCAGTTTTTCCGTCGGATATGATGATGATATTGCAGAAGTAAAGAATGTGCTCTTTGCCGTTGCGGAAGCAAATCCGGATATTCTTGCGGAACCGGAACCTTTTGCCGGCGTTGCGGGACATGGTGAAAGCGCTGTTGAGATAGACTTCAGGGTATGGTGTGACACGGACAAGTACTGGGATGTAAAATATTTTCTTGAAGAGAATGTCAAGATTGCTTTTGATGAGGCGGGAATTTCCATACCTTATCCTCAGATGGACATACATTCCAAAAAATAGTCTTTAATTATCTAAAGCATTAAAAAAACTTATGGAGACATACATAAAAACGATTGCAGGATTGACAAATATACATTGACAATACAAGTTTTCAATTCGTATAATTAAATTATGTTTAGATAAAATTTTGCGCTGAATTGTTGTGTAATACAACAAAAAAGTTATATAAGGAGTGTAAAAAATGCAGCAAAAGTTTAAGAGAGTTTTGGTTGCAAACAGAGGAGAAATTGCAATCAGAGTATTCAGAGCTTGTAAAGAACTAGGCATCAGAACAGTAGCTATTTATTCAGAAGAAGACAGAAATGCTCTGTTCCGTACAAAAGCAGATGAAGCTTATCAGATTGGCAAGGGAAAGTCACCGGTTGATGTATACCTGAGCATTAATGAAATCATTGAACTTGCAAAAGCAAAGGGCGTTGATGCTATACATCCGGGCTATGGCTTCCTTTCGGAAAATGTAGAGTTTGCAAGAAAATGTGAAGAAGAAGGCATCGTATTTATAGGACCTACTTATGAAATGATGGACAGACTTGGAGATAAAATCAAGTCAAAGATTGTAGCAAACGAAGTAGGTGTTCCTACTATTCCGGGCGTTGAAAAGGCCATTGTCGATGAAGAAGAGGCTAAAAAAATTGCAGAAGAATGCGGATACCCTGTTATGCTTAAGGCTGCGGCAGGCGGCGGCGGCAGAGGCATGAGAGTTGTACGTACTGCAGAAGAACTCGTTCCTGAATTCAGAAGTGCAAAGAGTGAAGCTAAAAAGGCTTTCGGTATTGATGATATCTTTATTGAAAAATATCTTGAAAATCCAAAGCATATTGAAGTTCAGGTTTTCGGTGACAACTATGGAAACATCGTTCATTTACATGAAAGAGACTGTTCCATACAGAGAAGACACCAGAAGGTTGTTGAATTTACCCCTGCTTTATGCCTGACAAATAAGCAGAGAGAAAGAATCTGCAACGATGCATTAAAGATTGCAAAAGCTGTAAATTACAGAAGTGCAGGTACTGTTGAGTTCCTTGTTGACAAGACAGGCCAGCATTATTTCATAGAAATGAATCCAAGAATCCAGGTAGAACATACAGTAACTGAAATGGTTACAGGTATTGACCTTGTACAGTGCCAGATTCTGGCTGCTGAAGGTTACAAGCTGGATTCAGACAAAATTGCTATTAAGGGCCAGAGCGATATCAAGCCTAGAGGTTACGCAATTCAGTGCCGTGTTACAACAGAAGATCCAAGCAACGGCTTTGCTCCTGATACAGGTATTATCGACCAGTACAGAACAGGTTCAGGTTTTGGTATCCGTCTTGACGGAGGAAACGGTTTTGCGGGTGCGCATATTACTCCGTACTATGACAGCCTGCTTGTAAAGATTACTGCATGCGGCAGAACCTTTGACGATACAATCGCAAAGGCACTGAGAGCACTTGATGAAGCAAGAATCAAGGGTGTAAAGACAAACATCGGATTCATCATGAATGTACTTAACCACCCTACTTTCAGAGCAGGAAAGTGCGATACAGGATTTATTGCTGCAAATCCGGATCTTGTTGAAATACAGAGTGAAGATAAGGAACTTAAGATTCTGAACTTCTTAGGCAACAAGTATGTAAATGAAACTAAGGGAAAGAAGCCTCAGTTTGACGTTCCTGTTTTCCCTAAGATTAAACCGGATGTTATTGCTGAACTTGAAGGCACTAAGCAGAGACTTGACAAGGACGGTCCGGAAAAACTGTCACAGTGGATTCTGACAAGAAAGAAGCTTCTTCTTACAGATACCACTATGAGAGATGCACAGCAGTCACTTATGGCTACA
This sequence comes from Anaerovoracaceae bacterium, assembly GCA_051883075.1. Taxonomy (GTDB): domain Bacteria; phylum Bacillota; class Clostridia; order Peptostreptococcales; family Anaerovoracaceae; genus Aminipila. Next base: position 8,824 of record JBJETA010000135.1, on the reverse strand, counting down.
AGAGTAAGAACTATAGATATGGAAAAGATTGCTCCTGCTACAGCTTACTACGGCAAGGATTTATTCTCACTTGAAATGTGGGGCGGAGCAACATTTGATACATCATACAGATTCTTAAAGGAATCACCATGGGAAAGACTTGCTACTTTGAGAGAAAAAATTCCTAACATCATGTTCCAGATGCTGTTAAGAGGTGCAAACGCGGTGGGATATAAGAACTATCCTGACAATGTTATCCGTGAGTTTGTAAGACTGTCAGCAGAAGCAGGTATCGATGTATTCCGTATCTTTGACTCACTGAACTGGATTCAGGGTATGGAAGTTGCCATGGATGAAGTGCTGAAGCTTGGCAAAGTGGCAGAACCTTGCATCTGCTATACAGGCGACATTCTTGATGCAAGCAGGGAAAAGTACAACCTTAACTACTACATCAAGATGGCTAAGGAACTTGAAAGAAGAGGCGCTCATATCTTAGGTATCAAGGATATGACAGGTCTGTTAAAGCCTATGGCTGCTAAGAAGCTGATTGAAAGCTTAAAGGATGAAATCGGTATTCCTGTTCATCTTCACACACATGATACTGCAGGTAACGGCGGTGCTACTAACCTTATGGCTGCAATTGCAGGTGTTGATATCGTTGATACTGCATTTAACAGTATGTCAGGTTTAACAAGCCAGCCTGCACTGAATACACTTGTTGCTGCTCTTGAAAATACAGGCAGACAGACAGGTATTGATCTTGACGGCATACAGAAGATTTCAAACTACTGGAACTCAGTAAGACCTGTATATCAGGGCTTTGAATCAGACCTGAAGGTAAGCTCGGCTGAAATCTACAAGCTTGAAATCCCTGGCGGACAGTATTCAAACTTAAAGCCTCAGGTTGAAAGCTTCGGATTAGGTCATAAGTTTGAAGAAGTTAAACAGATGTACAAGACTGTAAATGAAATGCTTGGTGATATCGTTAAGGTAACACCTTCATCAAAGGCAGTAGGTGACATGGCTATCTTTATGGTACAGAATGAGCTTACTCCTGAAAATATTTACGAAAAGGCTGAAGGAATTGACTTCCCTGATTCAATCGTTTCATACTTTGAAGGTATGATGGGGCAGCCACAGGGCGGTTTCCCTGAAAAGCTGCAGAAGCTTGTTCTTAAGGACAAAAAGCCTATTACATGCAGACCTGGTGAGCTGCTGCCGCCTGAAGACTTTGAATATATCAGAAAGGGTCTTGTTGAAAAGCTTGGACTGGAAGGAACTCCTCAGGAGGTTATCAGCTATGCTTTATATCCTAAAGTATTTGTTGATTATGTTCAGAGCGTTAAGAAGGACGGCGACTTCAGAATGATGGGAAGTGACATCTTCTTCCACGGTCTTGCAGAAGGTGAAACTTGTGAAATCAAGATTGGAGAAGGTCAGATTCTTGTTATCAAGCTGATTGAAGTAAGAGGCGCAGATGCAGAAGGCATCAGAGAAGTTGTATTTGAAGTAAACGGCAACAGACGTTCTGTAATGGTTAAGGACAGAGATTTGGAATCAATGGGCGTAATAAAGAGCTCAACTCCTATGGCTGATCCTGACAATCCAAAGCAGATTGGTGCAAACATTCCAGGAAGCATCATAAGAGTTCTTGTAAAAGAGGGAGATACAGTGGAAGAAAAGCAGCCTGTAGCTGTTATTGAAGCCATGAAGATGGAAACTAATATCTTAGCTCTTGAAGCGGGAACTGTTGACAAGGTTTACGTTAAGGAAGGCCAGCAGGTTAAGGCCGGAGAGCTGGTTGTTGAATTAAAATAACTTTAATACTGCTTTCACATCATAAATTTAATATAAAAATACCCGATGAACACATTCATCGGGTATTTTTTTACAAATCATTATCAGCATATTTAAGGACAATCTCCAGAAGATTTGAAAGAGACACAGCAATTTCACTTATTGGTTCTCGACAATCGTCATCCAGCCATGCTTCAATAACCGAAACCGTTCCGGATACTGCAAACAGATACGGCAGCTTTGAAGGATCACCGGCATTTATATTATAAGTAGTCTGTATACTGCTGAAGCAGTCTGCAATAATAACCTGTTTCAGCTGTTTTATAAAGTCTACATGGTGCTCCTGTTTTGAAAAGGCTTTGCATACATGAAAATTTTCATGAAGGAACTGAAGTATTTCCGTAAGATAAGGAAGCATTGATTTATCTGCCCCATTCTTCTGGATTTTTTTAAGAGTAAGTCTTAGCCCGTCTATCATTTCAATGCCGATATAATTAAGCAAATCGTTTATGTCATTAAAATGAAGATAAAACGTGCCCCTGTTAATGTCCACCTTTTCGGCAAGTTCTTTAACCGTAATCTGCTCAAACGGCTTAACCATAAGAAGTGATATAAGTCCGTCTTTTAAAATTTTCTTTGTTTTTCCTATTCTTCTGTCTATAGCCATAATTAATACTCTCCTGATTTTTAACAGATATTTATTAGACATTTTACAAATATGTGTTCAATAATCACCACATAAGGATTTATTGAATATTGAAATTGTATCCAATCTAAGTATAATATACTCGTGAACAATAATCAACACGTGTTTATAAAAAGTGAGGTATTAAAATGGACGGAAAAAGAAGAAAGATTATTTGGGGAGTAGGCATAGTTCTGGGTATTTTAGCGGCAATAGGTGTGATTTTTCTGATTAATGGTGATAAAAGCAGTGAAAATATGAAGTCAGTTACTGTTCATACAGTGGAAGAAAGCGGTGATGCAGGGGAAGAAGCACTGTCGGGAAATATAGTCCCGGTAGAAACTGCAAAGATGTCTTTTAAAATTTCGGGAATAATTGCAGATGTACTGGTTTCGGAAGGGGAAGACGTTGCAGAAGGTCAGGCGCTTGCAAGTCTGGATACAACAGATTATGTTCTGGCTGTGGATGCGGCAGAAGCACAATGGCTGTCAGCAAGAATGCAGATGAACAGTGAGATTCCGGCTAAAACTGAGCAGGCAAAGGCCCAGCTTGACTTGACTCAGATTACTTATGATAGAATTGCAAGATTATATGAGCAGGAGGCTGTTTCCAAGGCTCAGCTGGATGAGATTTCGGCAAAGCTTACAGTAGACAGGAATACATATAAACAGGCAATGGATTCAATGGAAATTGCGCAGACACAGCTGGGGCAGGCAAAAGCAGCTTATGACTCCGCAGTATCAAATCTGTCAGGAACAACTATTTACAGTCCTTTTGACGGATTTGTGCTTAAAAAGCTTTTCTCCTCAGGGGAAACCGTAAGTGCAGGATATCCGGTAGTTGTCATAGGAAATCTGGATAAAGTATGGGCAGAAGTTGGTGTGCCGGATTCAATGATTAACAGCTTTAAATTGGGTCAGGAAGTTGAAGTATATATATACGGTGCGGATGAGCAGAGAACAGGAATTGTAGATGAAATATCCTCTATGGCAGACAGTACCACAAGATTATTTACGGTAAAGGTAATTCTTGATAATGAGAACCATGAGTTAAAGGCAGGGATGATTGCAAAAGTTATGATATCACCGGGAGCGGACAGCGGCGAAAAGATTATGGTGCCTGTTTCAAGCGTTATTAATTTTGCTGATGGAGAAGCTGTATTCGTATATGATGAAGAGAAAAAAGCTGTATACAGAAAAAATGTTTCAACCGGAGAAATCATAAATGACAAAATTGAAATCCTGGCAGGGTTAAAAGAAGGGGATAAAATTGTTGTTGAAGGTCAGCAGCGGGTAAAGAATGGGGAGAAGGTGCTGGTTAATGATTAAATGGTGTGTTGAAAATAAAATAATAGTGGCAATGTTTACGGCAGTGATACTGCTTGGAGGCGTATTTTCATATATACATTTAGAAAGACAGGAAAATCCTGCTATTACTGCCCCTATGGCGGTAGTCCAGTGCATTTATCCGGGATCTTCACCGGAGGATGTTGAAAAACAGATTATCAAGCCTATAGAAGATGAAATAATGGGTATGAATGAAATAAAAAATGTGGAAAGCTTTGCTCTGGACAGTGTAGGGATTGTAAAAGTTACTTTTAAGGATATGAGTGATGACGATCTTGTGAAGGCAGGCGATGATGTGCGCACAAAGGTTGAAGATATAGAAGGAGAGCTGCCTGAAAGTGCCTATAAACCCACCGTGGATACAGATCTTGCCGATTGCTTCGGGGTTGTGTTAGGTCTGTACTCCGATGACTATGTAAATGCAGACTTTAAAGAGGTTGCTGAAAATCTGGAAGACAGGCTTTCAAAGATAGAAGGTGTATCGGATGTAGAAATATCAGGAGATGTAGGTGAAGAGATAACCGTAAATCTAGATATGATAAAACTGAAACAGTACGGCATAAGTCCTGCAGATATAGGTACGCTGATAACAGCAAGAAATGTCAGCATTCCCGGAGGCAAAATTGACCTTTCAGACAGTAAAGTACCCATACAAATTTCGGGAGAGTATGAAAGTTTGGAAGAAATAAAAGGTACAATTGTAGGAGTATCTGAGGAAACGGGATTGCCTGTTTATCTGAGAGATGTTGCGGAAATACATCTGGGAGATGAAACAGCGGAAAAAGTAGCGAGAATAAACAATAAAAACGGTGTGCTGATAGGCATTGAATATGCTGAAGGGCAGAATGTCTTAAAAATAGAAAAGAAGATTCTGAAAGAATTGGAGGAATTTAAGAATGACACTCTGTATGCCGGTATGGACCTAGTAATATTGACGGATCAGGCACAGTTTGTAAGGGAATCACTGATGCTGTTTATAGAGAATCTGATATCGGCAATAGTCCTTGTGGTGGTTGTTGTTTATATCACTATGGGCTTAAGAAGTGCAATAGTAGTTTCGGTGCCTATAGCTATTGTAATATCGGGCATTATGATTTATATGAAGATGACCGGTATACCGATGCATCAGGTGTCTATAGCATCCCTTGTTATTTCACTTAGCCTGCTGGTGGCAAATGGAATAGTGGCAAATGACAACATGTACCTGTATATGGAACGGGGCATGGATAGGCTTACTGCGTGTGTGCAGGGAACACGTGATGTAAGCATACCAATACTTACATCAACTTTAACAACCATAGCTTCATTTCTGCCGCTGGCTATGATGCAGGGAAGTGCAGGAAAATTTGCGTCATCCCTTCCGGTTTTAGTTTCTGTGGCACTTATTTCATCTTGCGTTTTATCCATTACAGCAGTACCTGCAATGGGGCATAAGATACTCAGGGTAGAAAATAAAAGCAGTGACTCCGCGCTGGGGAGGTTCTGGAATAAAAGCAAAGGAAAATTGCCGCAGGAACTGCAGGGCATATCGTTAAATAAACTGAATAACGTTTATGAGGAGACCTTGGTTAAAGCACTTGAGGCTCCAAAGAAAACAATCAGAATATTTGTTGTCATTTTTGTGGCAGCAATGATGATTGCACTGACTTTGGAGATACAGGTATTTCCGCCTATTGAACGTGAGCAGTATGTGCTGGATGTAAATCTTCCTCAGGGCAGCACTTTGGAAAATACAAAAGAAGCGGCTGCTGAAGCAGGAGGAATACTGGAATCTTCCAAAGATGTAAACAGTTTCGCTGCACAGATAGGTGATGGCTTTATGAAATATTATGTGACCTTTCAGGAAAGCAGGCAGGGAAGCAACATTTCAGAGTTTCTTGTGAACGGAAAACGAAGTGAGGCTGAAAATGTTGCAAGGGAGATACAGCGACAAATACCGAATGCGGATGTAAATGTAAAGTTTCTGGAGATTAATCTTCCGCAGGATTACCCTATACAGATAAGAATTTCAGGGAAGAATATTGAAGAACTGCAGAAAACAGCAGAAGATATACAGGAGAAAATAAGCGGAGCAGAGGGTATCTGGAGTACGGAAATAAACTACGGAAAACCGGGATATAAACTCACTGTTGATGTAAATGAAGAAAAAGCAAATCTTGTGGGAGTTACAAATTATGAGATTGCGTCAATTGTAAGAATGTCTGTAAATGGTGTTGAAATCACGCAGCTTAAACAGGAGGATATGGATAAAGACTCTGTACCTGTAGTTATGACAGCAGGAAACGGTGAAAAAGATAATATTAATGTTTTAAATGAGATTTTTATAAACTCATCAGTTACCGGAGAAAATATACCTTTATCACAGATTGCAGAATTAAAGACAGAAAAATCAATAAATCAGATAGTAAGAAGAGACGGAGTAAGGACCGTTACAGTGGGTGTTTTCCTGAACAGTGATGCAGGCTCGTCCAAAGTGCTCAGGGAATGTAAAAAGATACTTAAAGATTATGAACTGCCGGCGGGCTGCAGTATTGAGTATGGCGGAAATAACGAGTTTACGGAGGAAACCTTCAGTACGATGGTACTGCCTGCCTTTATTGCGGTTATTCTGATATACATGATACTTGCGATACAGTTTAAAAGCTTGACAGAGCCTATGATAATAATGGGAACTATTCCTTTGTCCTTTATAGGAGTCATATTGGGACTGAGAATTATGGGATACCCGATAGGCTTTATGGCCATGCTTGGCGCCATCAGCCTGATGGGAGTTGTTGTAAATAACGGAATAGTGTTGCTGGACTATATAAAGCTGATTGACAGCGATGGTTCCGAAGGGGAAACGCCATGTGACATGAAAAATGTGATTGTAAAGGCATGCAGAACAAGAATAAGACCTATTATGATTGGAATGATCACTACGGTGTTGTCCATGCTGCCTCTTATGATTTCAGGGGGTCCCCTGTGGGCACCTCTGGCAGCTGCTATCGTATTTGGAATGCTGATATCTTCGATTCTTACGATGCTGGTAATTCCGTGTGCTTACCTTATACTGAAAGAACATAAAAATATCAGTAAGATATAGAACGACGCAGAAAACCCCGGAGACTGGAAGAGTTCCGGGGTTTTCTGCATATATGCACAACGAGTATGTAACTTGCGTTTATGCGTTATCTTATTCTGTTTATGCTTTGGATTTTATACTAAACCCTGAGCCATCATAGCAGCTGCAACCTTCTGGAAGCCTGCAATGTTAGCACCTGCAACAAGGTCATACTTACCGTAGTATTCCTTTGAAGCTTCTGCACATGACTTGTGGATATTAACCATAATATTGTGTAACTGTTCATAAACCTGTTCGTGAGTGAATACAGTATGACCTGCGTTCTGTCCCATTTCGATACATGAAGTAGCTACACCACCTGCATTAGCAGCCTTTGAAGGTCCAAGGATGATGCCGTTGTCCTGCATGTACTTGATAGCTTCGTTTGTTGAAGACATGTTTGAACCTTCGCAAACGAACTTAGCGCCGTTGGCAACGATAGCCTTAGCATCTTCGATTCTGATTTCGTTCTGAGTAGCGCAAGGAATATATAAATCAGCCTTAACGCCCCAAGGCTTTTCGCCAGGGAAGAACTTAGCGTTAGGGAATTTTTCTGCATAAGGTGAGCAGATATTCTTTCCTGAACCTCTTAATTCAAGAAGGTAAGCAACCTTTTCAGGAGTGTTGATGCCTTCTTCATCAAGGATGTATCCGTCAGGACCTGAAATAGTGATAACCTTAGCGCCTAAATCCATAAGCTTCCATGCAGTACCCCATGTTACATTACCGAAACCTGAAAGAGCAACTGTCTTACCCTTGATTTCTTCACCGTTAGCCTTAAGCATTTCTTCAGCAAACCAAACGATACCAAAACCTGTTGCTTCAGTTCTTCCTAAGCATCCGCCGTAAGGAAGACCTTTTCCTGTTAATACTCCTTCAAATCTGTTTACAATCTTTTTGTACTGTCCGAACATGTAACCGATTTCTCTTGCACCTACACCTAAGTCACCTGCAGGGACATCGGTTTCAGCTCCGATATGTCTGTATAATTCTGTCATAAATGCCTGGCAGAATCTCATGATTTCTGCATCAGATTTGCCGTTAGGGTCAAAGTCAGCGCCACCCTTGCCACCGCCGATAGGAAGACCTGTTAAGCTGTTTTTGAAAATCTGTTCAAATCCTAAGAACTTGATGATACCAGGATATACATTTGGAGCAAATCTTAAACCGCCCTTGTAAGGTCCGATTGCACTGTTAAACTGATATCTGTAGCCCTTGTTTACCTGAACTTTACCATTGTCATCCTGCCATACTACTCTGAAAGTTATACCTCTTTCAGGCTCTACCAATCTTTCAAGAAGACCAGCAGCTTCGTATTCGGGATGCTGTTCCATAACAGGCTTTAATGAAGTAAGTACTTCTTCTACAGTCTGATGAAATTCTACTTCGCCAGGGTTGTTTTCTTTACACTGAGCGATAACTCTTTCAACATAATTTGACATCTTTTATTTCTCCTTTTTTATTATAAAAAGTCTTGTATACAAAGTGCATGCTTGTGTACGAATTCCTTGTATACAAGTGATTGGCTATCTTCAATATAGCACTTTAAAAAAACATAGTCAACGGAATATTCAGTAAAATCAGACCGGAGATTTGAAGTCTTAATTTTCTGAAAAAAAGACAAAAAATTTAGTTTTTCGTATAAAATTTTCAAAGAAAATGTGTTATCATTATACATGGCGAAAAGCTGGAAAAGCTTTTATGAGAGGTGTAATTATGACAGGCAGACCGACAGATATAATTTTGAAAAATATTGAAAAAGCTTTGCTTGATGAGAAGATACTGAAAGCAGCGGATATGAATAAAAGAAATATGCAGGAAATTCTTCGATGTGATGAATTTCATGAGAACATACACAGACTGGTTGAAATGCAGAGCTTTAATTGTTTTGACATATTGAATGCAGTAAGATGT
>JBJETA010000134.1:0-1967 GCA_051883075.1 Anaerovoracaceae bacterium | reverse complement strand
AGGTGGATGACATATCGGTTATGCCCATAGAACTGCTTGAAATATATCTGGACTATATTCTTCAGTCAGCCAAAATATGCGGCGGAGGCGAGGTTATAGACCGTGTATGCGTTACACTGTCGGATTATAACATTTCGGTACTGAATGTCATCGCTAAGGCTATGGAAAACATAGGAATATCCAGGGACCGACTTGTCACATCAAGTCATGATGAAAGTTTTATATATTATGCCGCAAGCCAGAAAGAAGAGCTTTGGAAAAATGATGTTTTTCTTTTCGATTATGGTGAAAAAGGGCTGGCAGTCAAAAGGATGTATACCGCCAATGAGCGAGGCACAAGGATAATTATGGTTCACACAGACGAACTTTATAATGAACTTTCGTATGACATGTGGGAAAATAAGTTGTCTTCCGAGTATCTTGACGATAAGCTTTATCAGACTGCAGTCAGTCTTTTTGATAAAAAGAATATATCAGCAGTGTACCTTACGGGGCAGGTGTTTGCAGACGAAATAAAGTTGCCCGGGTTCATAAATTACATTTGTGACAAGAGGCGTGTGTTTGCAGGAAACAATCTGTATTGTAAAGGGGCATGTTATCAGGCTTTCGCAGACATAACGGGAGGTTTTAAGGACATTGTCCTTGCCTGCAGAGAGCGTATTACCACCGGAATAGAGATGAAGATTTCGGACAGAGGAAGGGATAAAATCCTCAGAATGGTTCGGCCGGGGATTAACTGGTTCGGTGCAGACTGTTCATATGATTTCATTGTGGACAATGCCGAGGAAGTGGAGATATTTCTTTCACCAATAGATACCAGAGAAAAACAGCTTGTGCGTATACCCCTTTCGGATTTCCCCGACAGGCCGGCGAAGGCTACACGGATTACAATATCCTTTTCCTTTACCAGCGATTCAAGATGCCATATGATGGTTAAAGACAGAGGCCTGGGGGAATTTTACAGCAGCAGCGGTAGAGTTATCAATGAAGAATTATTGTTGTAGTCGGAGATGATAGGATGGCAGGTTTGATTTTATGCAGAAGTAAATATGCGGACAGACCGTATTATATAAGCAATATGTCCATTAACATATATTCTCTTGAAGAGTTATGTTATTATCTGTATAATAACATATACCTTATCGGAACGGATTTGTTTGATGAGGGACTTGTGGCATATATAGACAGGGAACTTGGAGAAAAAGAACTTGCATCACAGCTGGAATTTCTCATATCACAGAATGCAGGTTTGTCAGAGCTTGTAATGACGGTCCTCAGGTATGTGGACTATTATTCGGAAGAGGAAATAAACGGGCTTTCGGTTATAATAGATGAGCTGGATACCCAGAATGTATCTGAGAGACTTAAGGCCCGCGCAGACAATTTTTTGTCCAACAAGAGGTACAGCAGTGCCATTCATAATTATGAATCAATCATATACGGAAGAAGAGACGCAAGTCTTGGTGATGACTTTTACGGAGATGTGTGGCATAATATGGGTGTTGCCTATGCGGAAATGTTTGCTTTTTATGATGCTGAGAAATGTTTTGAAAAAGCATATATGTTTAATCACAGGGATGAATCGTCAAAAGCTGCACTTGCGGCAGGATGCCTTCAGAAAGGCAGAACCGTGGGGGACTCAGGAAATGAGCTTATGTATGTTACTTACAGGGAGATAGAAACCCTTATGGATCATGCGCCTGAAGAAGCAGGGTACAAAAGGGTAAAAAATGCTTTCAATCTTAAAGATGAAGGCAGGACTAATGAATATTATGCAGCAGTTGACGGAATAATAGACAATTGGAAACTGGATTACAGAAATTACATTAAGTAGCAGATAGCAAAGGGAAATCTTTATGTCGATTTTTAGAAAAAAACGCAAAAAGAAAACCGAAGAATACATATACCTTGATCCCGAGCTGGATATTGAGGCAGAGTTTAAGAAGCGCAGGGAAACCGAGAAAAAC
>JBJETA010000133.1:0-1972 GCA_051883075.1 Anaerovoracaceae bacterium | reverse complement strand
TCTGCCGATTTGCTTGCAAGATTTCTTACTTCATCAGCAACTACAGCAAAGCCCTTGCCCGCTTCTCCTGCTCTTGCCGCCTCTACAGCTGCATTCAGTGCAAGAATGTTTGTCTGGAAAGCAATATCTTCGATAACCTTGATAATCTTTCCGATTTCTGATGACTTTTCATTGATTTCCGCAATAGCGTCAATCATTTCCTTCATCTGTCCGTTACTTTCATCAGCTACTCCGCCTACCATTTTAACCTGCTCGGAAGCACTCATGGCATGGTCTGCATTCTTTGTAACACGCTCTGACAGTTCATTAATTGTCGCTGTCAGTTCCTCAGTTGTGCTTGCCTGATTTGTTGCACCCTGTGCAAGCATCTGTGAGGCATTTGCTATTTCCACTGAACCGCTCGCAACTCTTTCCGAAGTTTCAACAATCTGTCCTATTGTGCCCTTAAACACATGTGACATCTGAAGAATTGCCTCTTTAATCTTTGCAAATTCACCGTCATATGCCTGTTCAAGGTTTATTTCAAGATGACCTGTTGCAAACTTATCAAGAGCCGCGGAAACCTCATCTATATAGTCTATATATTCTCTCAGTCTGTCTACCAGCTTGGAGGTTGCTTCTGCCAGCTGTCCTACTTCGTCTTGTGACCTTATATCTACATCTACATCAAGATTTCCGTCAGCAAGCTCTGTTGTAACATCTGTAAGCCTTCTCAAAGGAGCAATGATGCTGTTTGTTACAAGCATTATGACACCAAGCAGAACCACACCTGCAACCGCAAATATTGCAACGACTTTTATTGCTACACCCTTTGCAACCGAAACAAATTCCGATTCGTCTATAAGCAGTGCCACCCTCCAGTTTGATACATCTGACAAGGTTACGGAGCCGTAAGCCTTGCCGCCTGAATATTTAAGTTCAGTAGCATCTCCTGACGGCTGCGCAATTTCATTTGCCATAGCTTCATCAAATCCAAAATCTTCAACCGATTTCATAACCATATCCGGATCATTTGAAGCCAGAACCACATCAGATGGCGAGAACAGTGCTGTCACATAAGTTCCGTCATTGTATGCAGGCTTTGAATTTGCAACCAGACTGCTGATTTTAGCAATAGTTACATCCACTACCGAAACACCTATAACCTTTGAACCCGAATCATCATAAACAGGCGCCGATATTGACACTACCATATCTCCTGTTACAGCATCATCGTACGGTTCTGTTATACTGTACGCAGAGCCGTCGGAAATCCAGAAGTCCTTCTCTGTAAGATTGTAAGGATAATCAGAAATCCACTGGCTGTCTCCTTCTCCTCCGTCAAAAGCAATATCACCGTATAAAGAGCAGTAATACGCAGACAGAATATTATCATCTGAGTTCATGATTTTCTGCAATGATTTATATGTTGCCGGAAAAGTAGGCATACTTGTAAGCATATCTCCCGAAGGTATTGTGCTTAAAAGAGTAACTGCATTTGTATCATGGCTCATAGTCTGTGCAATGCTGATATATTTCGTCAGATACTCATCAGTTTCCTTTGATATATTCTGCGTTGACAGTTCCGTGACATACTCCTCATCTGCTATTACGGCACTGTACACACTGTTGACTATTACAACTCCTGCGATAATCATAAAAAGCAATGCGATACCGCCTATCATAACCAGGATCTTTGCACGTAAGCTTTTCATAGTTTAAAACACCCTTCCATTATCTTTTGCTATTTTAGTTATTTTTTTAAAAAATGACCCGGAGATTAATTCGGGTCATTTTTAATCTAAGATGAAAATTATATCTGCCTCATATGTGAAATGTTCCGACTGTTACAGCTTAAATCTCGAAGCAACACCCTGAAGTGCATTTGCCTGCTTTGAAAGCTCATCGCTGGCAGCCGAACTTTCTTCTGCAGTTGCCGCATTTGTCTGTACAACTGAGCTTATCTGTTCTACGCCTTCAAGAGTCTGTCTCA
>JBJETA010000132.1:0-8816 GCA_051883075.1 Anaerovoracaceae bacterium | reverse complement strand
ATCTTTTCAAGGCAGCCTCATAATTTCCATGGTAAACCATGTCATTCCATTCAGGCACCAGATTGTTTAGTGGACACCCTGAAACCATGCCCCCTATCATCATACCGGACTGACAAAAGGGAACACCGCACTCCATACAACGCGCCCCCTGTTCCATCTGTTCTTCCTTTGATAGGGCAATGTGAAATTCATTGTAATGCTGAATTCTGTCAAGTGGATCCATTGCCTCACTTACCCGTCTCTCATATTTTAAGAATCCTGTCTGCATTCCCATTACTTTTCACCTTCTTTCATCTCATAGAAAGCCCTGATTTGGGCTGCATCTCCATCAATTCCCATTTCCTCATATTTTTTCATCAGATTTAAAATATTCTTATACTCATAAGGGATAATTTTCTTAAACATAGGCACAAATTTTGTAAAATCTTCCAGTATTCTCTTTCCTTTTTCAGAATTGGTATTTTCAACATATTCCTTTATTATTTCGTGAAGTTCCTGCACATCCTCACTGCTGCTGACCGTTTCCAGGGAAACAGTATCCTTGTTCAGCTTTGCATAAAGATCCCCTGCTTCATCAAGAATATATGCTACGCCTCCCGACATACCGGCTGCAAAGTTATTACCCACACTTCCCAAAATAACAACCTTTCCTCCTGTCATATATTCAAGGCCGTGTGCTCCTACACCCTCTACAACAGCAGTTGCTCCGGAATTTCTTACGCAGAATCTTTCTCCTGCAATTCCATTTATAAAGGCCTTTCCGGATGTCGCTCCATACAACGCAACATTACCAATGATTATATTTTCTTCTGCCTTATATGATATATTTTCAGGTGGAACTACTACAATTTTTCCTCCTGACAGTCCTTTTCCGGTATAGTCATTGCTATCACCTGCCAGTCTGATTGTCAGACCCTTTGGTATAAATGCACCAAAGCTCTGTCCGCCATAGCCCCTGCAATTAATTACGTAGAAGTCATCTTCCAGTCCTGTTCCGAATTTTTTTGTAAGTATCGATCCAAAAACTGTACCGAAGGCTCTGTCAAGATTATCAACGTCAAGCTCTATACTGCCTCTTATACCTTTTTCAATCATTGGGGCAAAATGTCTATACAGCACCCTGATATCTTTCGTTTCATCAATATGAAAATCAAAAGTATCTTTACTGTCATGAATCTGATTTATCATTTCCTCAGGAAGCTGATTTCTTATTATCGAATTTATATCGATACCCGTTTCATCTTTTAACCCTTCAGCAGGCTTAAGCATATCAGTCCTTCCAATCATTTCATCTAACTTTCTGAAACCAAGTGCAGCCATATATTCTCTAAGTTCCTGGGCAACGAATCTCATAAAATTCATAACATATTCAGGCTTACCGGAAAAACGCTTTCTCAGTTCAGGATTCTGGGTTGCAATTCCAACAGGACATGTATCCAGATTACATACCCTCATCATGACACAGCCCATTGTAATAAGCGGTGCTGTTGCAAATCCAAATTCCTCTGCCCCAAGAAGTGCTGCAATTGCAACATCTCGTCCGTTCATTAGCTTTCCGTCTGTTTCCAGTATTACACGGCTTCTCAAGCCATTCATCAGAAGGGTCTGATGAGCTTCTGCAAGACCAAGTTCCCATGGCAGACCTGCATTGTAAACCGAATTTTTCGGTGCTGCTCCCGTTCCACCGTCATATCCTGAAATCAGAATAACCTGTGCTCCGGCCTTTGCTACACCTGCTGCTATTGTACCAACTCCGGCCTCTGAAACAAGCTTAACTGATATTCTTGCATCTCTGTTTGCACATTTACAATCATATATAAGCTGGGCAAGATCTTCTATTGAATATATATCATGATGAGGTGGTGGTGAAATCAGTCCCACTCCGGTTGTACTATGCCTTGTCTTGGCAATCCACGGATATACTTTATCTGCAGGAAGCTGACCGCCTTCCCCCGGCTTTGCTCCCTGTGCCATTTTAATCTGTATTTCTTCGGCATGTACAAGATATTCCGATGTAACTCCAAATCTGCCTGAAGCAACCTGTTTGATTTTACTGCATCTGTTATTTCCATTTTCATCTATTTCAAATCTTTCCGGTTCTTCTCCACCCTCTCCGCTATTTGACTTACCATTCAGTCTGTTCATAGCAATAGCCATAGTTTCATGGGCTTCTTTTGAGATGGAACCATACGACATTGCCCCGGTTTTAAACCTCTTTACGATAGAATCAACACTTTCAACTTCAGAAATATCTATAGAAGCATTCTTAAAATCAAAGTCCATCATGCTTCTTAAATGTGATGCTCCCATTTCTTTATTCAACTTATCACTATATGCTTTAAACAAGGAATAATCTCCGGTTTTTGTGGCTTGCTGAAGCATGTGTATTGTCTGAGGGTTGTACAGATGTTCTTCCTTGCCGCTTCTCATTTTATGTGTACCACTGCTGTCAAGCTCTATATCCTCATTTAATCCAAGCGAATCAAAAGCAAGAGAATGTCTTTCGTTGATTTCTTTTTCTATTTCATCAATTCCTATTCCGCCAACTCTGCTTATTGTATTTGTAAAATACTTATCAATGGTTTCTTTATTTATTCCAACTGCTTCAAAAATCTGCGCCCCCTGATACGACTGAATAGTGGAAATACCCATTTTAGAAGCAATCTTTACGATTCCGTGAAGTATTCCCTCCATATAATCATTTACCGCTGTATAATAATCCTTTTCAAGAATATTCTCCTCTATCATCTGCTTAATCGTATCCTGAGCCAGATATGGATTTATGGCACTTGCACCATATCCTAAAAGGGCCGCAAAATGATGAACCTCTCTTGGCTCTCCGGTTTCAAGAATCAGTGACAATGACATACGTTTTCTTGTTCGCACCAGATACTGCTGAACGGCTGAAACAGCAAGAAGTGATGGAATAGCTACCTTATACTCATCCACATCTCTGTCTGACAGGATAATAATGCTTGCCCCATCTCTAAGATTTCTGTCAATCTGTATGTATAGATTCTCAACGGCTTTTTTAAGCGACGTACCCTTGTAAAACGTAATCGGAACAGTTGCCACCTTGATTCCTTCAGTTTTCATATTCTTTATTTTCATAAAATCCGTATTTGTAAGAATAGGATTTCTTATGCTTAAAGTTCTGCAGTTTTCAGGACCATCCTTCAATAAATTACCATCTTTCCCCAAATAAATATTTGTAGATGTTACTATCTCCTCCCTTATTGCATCAATAGGAGGATTTGTTACCTGTGCAAATAACTGCTTAAAGTAATCAAACAGCAATGTTTGTTTCTTTGATAACACAGCAAGCGGTGTGTCAGCGCCCATTGATATAACAGGCTCAATCCCGTTTAATGCAAGCGGTCTGATATAATTCATCACATCTTCATATGAGTATCCAAAGGCTTTTTGCATCCTCTTAAGTTCGTCATCCTTGTATACAGGAACCCTTTGATTTGGAACCTGAAGTTCATCGAGATGAATCAGATTATTTGCAAGCCATTCTCCATAAGGCTGCTCACCTGCATAGTATTCTTTTATTTCCTCATCCGGAATAATACGTCCTTTTTTTGTATCCACTAAAAGCATTTTTCCCGGCATTAGTCTTTCCTTTGACTTAATTTGCTCTGCAGGAATATCTAAAACTCCCACTTCTGATGAAAGAACAATATTGTTATCTTTGGTCACATAATATCTGGAAGGTCTTAATCCGTTTCTGTCAAGAACGGCCCCTGCAACGTCTCCATCAGTAAAGACAATTGAAGCCGGTCCATCCCAAGGTTCCATCATGGTTGCATGATATTGGTAAAAATCCTTCTTTCTTTGACTCATACTTCTATCATTTGTCCAAGGCTCAGGAATACAAAGCATGACTGCTTTCGGGAAATCCATTCCTGACATATACAAAAACTCCAGTGTGTTGTCAAGCATAGCTGAATCAGATCCCCATTTTGGTACTACAGGAAGTATTCTGAAAAGATCCTGCTGCAGATTTTCAGAATTCATATTTTCCTCTCTTGAAAGCATTTTATTTACATTTCCTCTAATTGTATTGATTTCCCCGTTATGAACAATATACCTGTTTGGATGAGCTTTTTCCCATGATGGCATTGTATTTGTGGAAAATCTGGAATGAACAACTGAAATTGCGGAAACAAATTCCTCATTTTGTAAATCCAGATAAAAATCACGCAACTGATTTACAAGGAACATTCCTTTATATACCATTGTTCTGCTTGAAAGAGAGCAGACATATACGCCGGAATCATCCCCAAGACTGTTTTCAAATACCCTTCTTGTAACGTACAGCTTCTTATCAAATTCAAAGCCTGGCTTAATTGCTCTCGATCGTCCCACAAAGGCCTGATAAATTGCCGGTTTACAATCAAGAGCCCTCTTTCCAAGAACCGTATCATTTGTGGGAACCTTTCTCCAGCCAATAAAATTTAGTCCTTCTTTTCTGACTATTACCTCAAACCTTTTCTTAATCTGGTTCCTTACCAGCTCCTCCTGGGGAAAGAAAAACATACCAACCGCAAAATCTTCACCTCTTGGAATATTTTTTTCAAGCTTTTCCTCAAGTTCATCTAATCTTTTTAAAAAAAACTCATGTGGAATCTGTACCATGATTCCAACGCCATCACCGGTTTGTCCGGAAGCATCCTTACCGGCTCTGTGTTCCAGTCTTTCCACTATAGTCAGTGCATCGGCAACATTTGCATGAGTCTGTATTCCCTTTATGTTGATAACTGCACCTATACCGCAGTTATCATGCTCCATTGATTTACAATATAGACTGCCTACACTCATTTTGATCATCCTTTCTAATTTAATCTGTGAACTCAAATTAAAAATATTTAATATATATTCACATAAACTTTATAACCTCATATCAAACCTATTTTTTATGAATTTCCCGAATTTTTCTTCGTGATTTGTCTGATAATTCATAAAAATATTTGTTATTTTACCCCTATTTTTAAGTGAGGTCAAGGTTTTTTGTATATTTATTCAAAATTTTTATCGTTTTTTTATGCAAATACACAATTTTTTTAAAAAAGCTATTGACAGCATTTTTTTATGTGTGTATACTCATATCATGCTTAAGCAAAGGCGCTATGAGTTTTAAACTTGCTCGTAGTGCCTTTTTAATTTATTCTTCGGACAAAGAGGTCCAATCATCTGTATTAGCAAAAATAATTCACAATTAATTTATATTTGATTCTGACAGGAGGGAAAAAGACATGAACAGAATTTCAGAAATATTTGGTACAAAAGTTTTTAATGATGAAGTTATGAGAGAAAAACTACCTAAAGATACATACAAGGCTCTTAAGTCCCATATCGAAAAGGATGCGCCTCTGTCCCTTGAAACTGCAAATGTAATTGCAAGTGCAATGAAAGACTGGGCTTTGGAAAACGGGGCAACACATTTTACTCATTGGTTCCAGCCTATGACCGGAATCACTGCCGAAAAACATGATAGTTTTATTTCCCCTACTGATGGTGGTGGCGTAGTCATGAACTTTTCCGGCAAGGAGCTTATAAAAGGTGAGCCGGATGCTTCAAGCTTTCCTTCAGGAGGCTTAAGAGCTACCTTCGAAGCCAGAGGATATACAAACTGGGATCCCAGTTCCTATGCTTTTATCAAAGAAAATACACTTTGCATTCCTACTGCTTTCTGTTCTTATGGCGGAGAGGCTCTTGACAAGAAAACCCCGCTTCTTCGTTCAATGGAAGCAATAAGCAAGGAAGCTGTCAAGATTCTTTCAATTCTGGGGAATACAGAAGTTAACAAGGTTACAACTTCAGTTGGTCCGGAACAGGAATATTTCCTTATTTCAAAGGAATTATATGACAAGCGTAAGGATCTGATTTACTGTGGCAGAACTCTTCTTGGAGCAAAGCCTCCAAAAAGACAGGAGCTTGACGACCATTACTTTGGCGCAATTAAGTCAAAGGTAAACGAATATATGATGGAATTGGATGAAGAACTTTGGAAACTTGGTGTTCTTGCCAATACTGAACACAATGAAGTGGCTCCTTCACAACATGAACTGGCTCCAATTTTCTCAAGTTCAAACGTTGCAGCCGATCACAATCAGCTTACCATGGAATTAATGAAGAAAATAGCAAAAAAACATGGTCTTGTCTGTCTTCTTCATGAAAAACCATTTGCAGGAATAAACGGAAGTGGAAAGCATATCAACTGGTCTATTTCAACCGACAGTGGTGAAAACCTGCTTAAACCCGGCAAAAAACCAATTAAAAATCTTCAGTTCCTTGTATTTTTAAGTGCTGTAATAAAGGCAGTTGATGAATATCAGGATTTGTTGAGAATTTCCGTTGCAAGTCCAAGCAACGATCATCGTCTTGGTGGAAATGAAGCACCTCCTGCAATCATTTCAATGTTCCTTGGTGATGATTTGAAAGAAGTTCTTGATGCAATTGCCGAAGGAAAAAGAGAAGTTCCTGAAAAGAGCAGAAAGATGGATATAGGTGTTCAGGTTCTTCCTGATTTTAAAAAGGATACAACTGACAGAAACAGAACGTCTCCATTCGCATTCACAGGAAACAGATTTGAATTCCGAATGCCCGGTTCAAGTACTTCCGTATCCTGTCCTTCATATATTCTAAATACTATTGTTGCTGAAGAACTAAGTCAGTTTGCAGAAATTCTTGAAGGAGCTGCTGATATGGAAACAGCCGTTTACAATCTGGTAAAAGATGTTTACAAGAAGCATGGCAGAATTGTTTTCAACGGAAACAACTATGCGGAAGAATGGGTCAAAGAAGCTGAAGCAAGAGGTCTTCTAAACCTCAAGTCCGCTATTGAAGCTTACCCTTTGTTTGTCGAACAGAAAAATATTGATTTATTTAAAAAGCATGGTATTTTCTCAGAAGCAGAATTATTTGCAAGACTGGAAATATCCTACGACGAATACTGCAAGCTGCTAAATATTGAAGCACTTACTATGGTAGATATGATTTCTAAGGATATTCTTCCTGCAGTAAACGCATACATCAAGTCCTTATCAGATACAGTTATCAGCAAAAAGGCTGCTTGTCCCGGAGCATCTTTTGAAATGGAATCTTCTCTGATTTCAGATCTTTCATCTGCATGCGACTGTCTGTTCAAAAAGACTTCCGATTTGGATTCAAGCCTTCTTGAGGTAAACACTATTGAAGATACCCATGAAGCGGCATTATTCTTCAATAAAAAAATAATACCTGCAATGAACGAAATACGTGCAGTTGCAGATGAGCTGGAAACTAAAACTTCATCTCAGTTCTGGCCTATACCAACTTATGGTGATTTGTTATTCGGTTAATTAAGTACGTTTAAAGGTGGTGATTCTTCTGAACAGAATATTGTTTGTAACTCGCGACACAAAAGCAAAGAACGCATTAATAGATTATCTAAAAAGCAGCAATGACAAGATTATTGATGTGGCTTTAGGTGCCCCAGATGCAAAAGAAAAGCTTGCAGCCTCTGCTTATGATATTATTATGATCAATTATCCAATCGACTCCCACACTGATGCCTCCTTTGCCATTGAATGCACTCAGACAACAGCTTCAGGAGTAATCGCCCTTTTAAAGAATAAAGAAATTGAATCTCTTGCAGAAAGACTTGAAGGACATGGCATTATTGTAGCATCAAAGCCCGTTTCAAGACTTGTATTAAATCAGGCTATAAAATTTGCTATCCTCTCCAAAAACAGGGTGTCCCATATCTCCGAAGAAAACACAAAGCTTCATGTACAAATTGAACAAATCAAACTTGTAAACAGAGCTAAGTGGGTTCTCGTAAAATATTTAAATATGTCTGAAGATCAAGCTCACAAATATATTGAACAGCAAGCCATGGACAGACGTATATCAAAAAAGAAAATAGCGGAAAAAATTCTTAAGACATACGAGCATTAAGTTCTGCAACTAAAAAAAGGACATTATCCACATGATTTTTTCATGTGAATTATGTCCTTTGATTCATAGCCAACACTTATGGTTGCCAGTAATTAATTGAAATCTTCTTTTATCTTAAATTTCGATATTTTTTCTTTCAGAATCATTGCCTGTGCGGAAAGCTCTTCACTTGTTGCTGCACTTTCTTCAGCTGTAGCCGCATTTGTCTGGACTACATTTGAAATCTGTTCTATGCCTTCTGCAACGTCTTCCAGCGACTTGGATTCTGCAATAGATTTTTCTGAAATTTCGGCAATAGCACTAATAATGTTCTTAGTTCCCGAAACAACACTTTGAAGTGAATTTGCAGTTACTTCCGCATATTTAACTCCCTCTTCTACCGAGCGAAGCGAGCTTTCTATAAGAACTGTTGTATTCTTCGCAGCTTCACCGCTCTTTGAAGCAAGATTTCTTACTTCATCAGCAACTACGGCAAAGCCTTTTCCTGCTTCTCCTGCTCGTGCTGCTTCTACTGCCGCATTTAACGCAAGAATATTTGTCTGGAATGCGATGTCTTCTATTGTCTTTATGATATTTCCAATCTGGCCTGAAGTTTCCGCAATCTCCTCCATTGCTTTTGAAAGCTGCTGCATCTGCCTGTTGCTGTCTTCTACTTCCATACCCACCTGCTCAGCCTTCTGGTTTGCGTTGTTTGCATGAAGTGCAGTTTCCTTTACCTGATTGTTTATATCGTTTATCTTTTCCGACAGACCCTCAACAGCACTTGCCTGCTGTACAGCACCCAGACTCAATGCCTGTGAAGCACTTGAGAACTGGTCGGCTCCTGATGAAACCTGATCGGCAATTCTTCTCATTTCGTTGAATGTGGCATT
>JBJETA010000131.1:0-36854 GCA_051883075.1 Anaerovoracaceae bacterium | reverse complement strand
TGCGGGTCTGATTTCGATTGTTGCTGCCCTGCTGATTCTGGGGGCGGCAATAACGGCCGGTGTATTGCGCATAGATGAGGTCAGATGTTTCTGGAAAGTGGGCTGCATGGCTTTTTTTCTCGGAGGATTTCTGCTTCTGGATACGATAAATACTTCTTTCCGGAGTGAACTGCTGGTATTTAATACATATGGCAGACAGCTATGCCTGATGCTTATGGTGTATTGCATGGAATTTTATGTGGTGGGCACTTTTAAGGGAGCTGTCGGCAAAACTGCAGAAAAATTTATGTTACTTTCCGCTGTGTTTGATTGTGTGCTTATCGTGGTTTCGATGGCAGGCAAGATGATTATATATGACACAGGTATGTACTGGAAAGCTTCACAGATGGTTATCTGCCCTGTTCTGATTTTGTGTTGTATTATCGATATGCGTAAAAAAGGTAAGGGTAAAAAGCTTATAGAAGCGTTCTATATTGTGATGCTTCTGTCTGTTCCGGCAGATGTCTTTGGCGTATGTGACTGCATTTATTCCCATGAGAACTGTACAAAAGCCATGCTGCTGATGTTCCTGACAGGCTATATAGCTTTGTCCATAAAACGCATTGTTAAAGATTACGAAGCAGCACTGCGTGCTTCACGACTTGAAAAGGAATTGGAAGAAAACAGGATAGCTGTTATGCTAAGCCAGATACAGCCTCATTTTCTGTATAATGTCCTGGTTTGTATCAGAAAGCTGTGCGAAACAGATGCAAAGCAGGCACAGGCTGCATTGGATGATTTCTCTGCATACCTGAGGGGCAACATGGACTCTCTGAAAAGCCGTGAACTGATTCCGTTTTCTCAGGAGCTGAAGCATATAGAAACTTATCTGAACCTGGAAAAACTAAGATTTGGAGATGAACTGCAGGTTGAATATGACCTTCAGACAGAGGATTTTGAAATACCTTCATTAAGTATACAGCCCATTGTGGAAAATGCAGCTAAACATGGAGTGGGACAGAAAAGCGGAGGAGGCACAGTAACTCTGAGGACACGTAAAGAAGGAGAAAAGATTACGATTGTTGTGGAGGATAACGGTGTTGGATTTGATATAAACAATCCGGTAAATGACGGAAGATCCCATATAGGTATACAGAATGTGCGTGAACGTCTGAGAAAAATGGCAGATGCTGAGCTTGATATTCAGAGTACTCCGGGAAAAGGTACTAAAGTTACGGTTGTTATGGAAAAATCACAAAAAGAGAGGTAGAGTATGCGTATACTGGCAGTGGATGATGAACGGTATGCTTTGGAAAGCCTGACCGATGAACTTAAAAAGGCCTTTATAGATGCGGAAATTTATGCGGAAAAGGATGCACTGGAGGCTGAACGGTGTGCGGCGGAAACTGCAGAATCCGGAAAAGTGATTGATTATGCCTTTCTGGACATACAGCTCAGAGGCATGAACGGACTGGAACTGGCATGGAGAATCAAGCGTATACAGCCGCAGGCGCAGATTTTTTTCTGCACCGCATACAACCGGGCACAATCAGGAAACAACGGAGAGGGACAAAAAGGATATTTATTAAAACCTGTTAAAGCCATAGATCTTCAAAATGCCATAGCTGAGAAATATGGTGAAGGAGAAAATGCACTGACGGAAAAGAAGAATGCAGATGTTTCCGAATGCAGGATAAGGGTGCAGACTTTCGGAACTTTTGAACTCTTTATTGACGGTAAGAAAATGACATTTGATAGGAAAAAAGCAAAAGAACTGCTTGCATATCTGGTGGACTGCTGCGGTGCGTATGTTACCTATGAAAAGCTGGCGGAAATTTTGTGGAACAACAGGCCCTATGACAGGAAAATGAAAAGAATTACAACGGCAACAATTTCATCTCTCAGGAACTCACTGAAAACAGAGGGAATAACGGACATCCTGCTGAAGTCAGGAAAGAAGCTGGCAATAGATATAAAAAAGATAAGCTGTGATGCCTACGACTTTTCAGACTGGAGAATGGATGCAGTGAACTCTTTTTATGGAGAATATATGACAGGATACTCATGGGCGGAATTTACTGTGAATAAATTTATATGAAAATACCTGCGGCAGCTGCCGCAGGTATTTTTAGAAGGCATTTTTATTTGAACGAATTATTTAAGTTATTCAAGAGCATCAATAAAACTCTTTGCAACCATAGTTCTGCCGTTTTCGAGCTTTACAGACATAGCCATTTTTTCCATACGGTCAAGAGGCTTGATATCTCTTGTTTTGTGGGTAAAGCTGAAATCTGTGCTGTTCTGGGTGATTTCTACCCTCATGTCGTTTTTAGTTAGAACGATAGGTTTTTTGTTACCTGTCCATTCAACCTTATAGCCCTTTGCCTCAGCTTCTTTTCTAAGCTCAACATATTTGTCATCAGTCTGTGGACCGGGCTGTATTACAGGCATGTCTTCATTTCCGCCGGAAACAGCAGGAGTGTCTGCCTCTGCGGAACCGGATAGAATAATGACTGTTTCAGGTGTAGTCTGGGCAGGAATGCTTCTTGTGGAAGAAGTGTAAAGCACGATGCAGTCATGATTCTTCACATCTTCTGCATTTAAAAGCATTTTTGTGCCGTTTGTGTTCAAAATATTTGTTTTCTCACTGATATTCAGCTTAAGCGTGTTTTCAGCATTGATTAATTCATTGTTAAAATATGAAACCTCTGCAAAGCCTTCTCCCATGATGACAAATGCAGAAACATCTGAAATATGAGGCGGAAGGCTCATGGTCATAGGAACATTCTGGGACATTACTGCGGAAATTTTCATGCCTTCCTTGATTGAATCAAGAGAAACTACTCCATTTTCAATCTGGCTGAAGGTATATGTATCAGGGGAAACGTTGTAGATGACATCAAGTTCATCGCTGTCGGAAGCTTTTACCTCTATACTGTAGTAATTGTCATGCTTTGTTACGGAAGACACTGTACCTTCTTTGGCTATGTATTCTGACTGCACTGCTTCTGATGTCTGCACCTGTCCGCCGGAAACGGTATTTACAGGCATTGATGAACTGCCTGTGTCTGCAAATGCGGCTGAACTCATCATTAATCCCATAACTAAAACGCCTGCAACGGCTCTCATAATTTTTTTCTTTAACATATTTTTATATCTCCTTTTTGTATTAAACGTTCTGCTTTTAAGTAAATGCGGACTGTTTAAGCCCGTTTTACATCTCTTAGACGGAACAGGATTAAGGTTTGTTCCGTATTTTTAAAAAGTTTTTAAGAATTATGGCAGGAATGCCCGGTTGCTGATGGCCGAGCAGTTCACAATGATAATGTTTGAATTGTTTTTATATTGTTAGTATAATAGTAAAATAAGCATTAGTAAAACTTAAAGTTAAAACGGAGGAATAATTATGAATCTTGATTATAAAAAGCTTCAGAACGGAAGTGACATAAGAGGGATTGCCATAACTACGGAAAAAGAAACAAAAAATCTCGGTGCGGAAGAAGCGGTACGCATTGTAAGAGGCTTTGTTTTATGGCTGTGCGGAAAAACAGGGAAAAAGCCGTATGAACTTAAGATTGCAGTCGGAAGAGACAGCAGACTGACAGGAGAGGCGCTGCTTGAAAACCTGTGTGACGGAATGTTCCCTTACGGCACTGAGGTTCTGGACTGCGGACTTGCATCTACACCTGCCATGTTTATGACAACTGTTTTTGGTGAATTTGACTGTGACGGTGCTGTTATGGTTACTGCAAGCCACCTGCCGTTTAACAGAAACGGTTTCAAGTTCTTTGATAAAGAGGGAGGACTGAACAAGGGGGACATTACAAAGATATTAAGCTTTGCAGAGTCCATAGATGAACTTGGAAAGCTGGAGATGTATCGTGGCACTGAAACAAAAAAAGCTCAGAAAGCGGATTTGATGAATGTGTACTGCGAATTTTTAAAGGATAAAATTAAGTCAGGTGTCCAGCATCCCGAACATCCGGAACAGCCGCTTAAAGGTTTGAAAATAGTGGTGGATGCGGGAAACGGAGGCGGAGGCTTCTATGCGGAAAAGGTTCTTGCTCCTCTTGGCGCAGATGTTTCGGCGAGTCAGTTCCTTGAACCGGACGGACATTTTCCCAATCATGTTCCAAATCCGGAAAACAAAGAGGCTATGGAGTCGATATGCCGCAGAGTAGTTGAAAGCGGTGCGGATTTCGGTTTGATTTTTGATACAGATGTTGACAGAGCTGCTGCCGTAGACAGAAACGGCAGGGAAATAAGCAGGAACGGAATCGTAGCCATGGCGGCGGCGCTTGTCGCTGAGGAACATCCGGGAACTACTGTAGTTACAGACAGCATAACAAGTGACCAGCTTTCTGTTTTCCTTGAAAAAGAGCTGGGAGTAAAGCATAAAAGATTTAAGAGAGGCTACAAAAACGTTATAAATGAAGCTATAAGGCTGAATTCTGAGGGAACGGACAGCCAGCTTGCCATCGAAACCTCGGGACATGCCGCATTAAAAGAGAACTTCTTCCTTGATGACGGAGCATATCTGGCTGCCAAGATTGTAATAAAGGCGGCTAAGCTTTCTCTTGAAGGAAAGACACTGGACAGCGTGCTTGAAAAGCTGGAAGAACCACTTGAAGCAAGAGAGGTAAGACTGCCTATCAATGCGGAAAACTTCGGTGAGGTTGCCGATAAAATCCTTGCAGATTTGCAGAAATGGGCGGGAATGAAAGCCTGCGCCATGAGAAATGAAGGCGGGGAGATTGTTCCGGTACCTGACGAGGGCTGCTGCCTGTGCCACTGCGGCATGAGCGTTGTAGAACCTAATTATGAGGGCGTAAGAGTTGCCTTCAGCGGGGAGCATGGTGACGGATGGTGTCTGCTCAGAAAGTCGCTGCATGACCCGATCATGCCTTTAAATATAGAATCAAACAAGGAAAACGGATGTCTGCAGATTGCAGAAAAGCTCAGACCTTTCCTTGCGGCATATAAGGAGCTTGATATAAGCAGGCTGTAACAGGATAAAAAATAAAATGCATCACGGAGGCGGAGAGAAAAATCCAAAATCTGGGATGCATTTTTTTGTTGGTTTTTGTATAAAAATATGATAAAATTTTAATATTGTTGTGTGATAAAGCGAAAAAGCTTTGTTAAGAAAAGAAGAAATAAGGAGATTTTTATGGAGTTATTTACACAGATGCTTAGCGTCACAAACACTTTCCTGTACAGTAAGTTCCTTATCATAGCACTTATTGCCATGGGTTTATACTTTACTGTCAGAACAGGCTTTGTACAGATTCGTATGCTTCCTGAGGCCGTAAAAGTTATTTTAGAAAAGGGAAATAAGGGAAGTATTTCTTCTTTCCAGGCTCTTATGATTGCAACAGCTTCAAGGGTCGGCACCGGAAACATAGCCGGCGTTTCCACCGCAATAGTCATGGGTGGCCCCGGAGCTGTAGTATGGATGTGGATTATGTGCCTTATCGGAGGGGCTTCGGCATTCATAGAAAGTACATTGGCACAGATATATAAGAGAAAAGACGGCGAGATTTTTAAGGGCGGTCCTGCTTACTACATAGAGACTGCACTTCATGCGAGATGGCTGGGAATTATCTTTGCCATTCTTCTGATTTTGTGTTTTGCGTTTGGTTTTAACGGATTGCAGGCATTTAACATTGCCTCATCCTTTGAATATTATGTTCCTGATTTTGCTGATTCAGCAGTTCCTATGATTATAGGAACTGTACTTGCGGTTCTGGCGGCAGTTATGTTTTTCGGCGGCGCACACAGGATAAGCAGGATTTCTTCAGTGCTAGTGCCCGTTATGGCAAGTATCTATATACTGATGGGACTGGTTATCATAATCTGCAATGTGGGGAAAATCCCTGAAGTGCTTGCGGAATGCTTCAGATTAGCATTTGACTTTGAGGCGATTTTCGGCGGCTTTGCAGGTTCATGTGTTGTAATCGGCATTAAAAGAGGGCTGTTCAGTAATGAAGCCGGTATGGGTTCGGCACCGAATGCCGCAGCATCGGCAGATGTATCGCATCCTGTAAAGCAGGGTCTTGTGCAGGTACTTTCAGTATTCATAGACACACTTATCATATGCTCTACGACTGCATTTATTGTACTGTTGGGCGGTAAGGCTGTAACCGGCGGAGAACTTAGCGGTATACCTCTTGTACAGCAGTCGGTTGCCGCACAGTTCGGTGAAACAGGTATCCATATTGTAACCTTCGCAATCTGCCTGTTTGCGTTTACATCAGTAATAGGGAACTATTTTTATGCCGAAGCCAACATCAAATTCATCAATGAGAGTCCGAAGCTGATGTTTGTTTTCAGACTTATGGCTACCGCCATGGTATTCATAGGAGCACAGGTATCCATGCAGACAGCGTGGGATCTGGCAGACGTTCTTATGGGTCTGATGGCTACGGTAAATATCGTGGCAATCGTGCTTTTGGGAAGAATTCCTGTTGCGGCACTCAGAGACTACCTGAAGCAGAAGGAACAGGGAGAAAATCCTGTATTTAAGGCTGCAGATATCGGCCTGCACGATACAGAACTCTGGAAATAAATAAAAGAGCAAGGCACAGGAAGAACCATAAAATTGAAAAAAGCGGACAAATCTGACCCATAAAATCAAAAGGAAGGGCAGAATAGTCCCACACATTAAATTTAAATATTATGTTCACGATAATGCCCACGGCAAGCTCATATAAAGTTATGACAGCAGCACCTCCCGCAGCTCGAAGAAGCAGGGAGGTGTTTTTATATTCCTCGTTCAGGCGGTACAGGGTCAGAAAGCAGGCACCTCCCGTTAAAAGCATTGACCAGTGTGTGTATCCCCTGAAGCATATTTCCATAAGTCCGTATCCGAAAAAGCCGGTAAAAAATACAATAATATCTTTTTTCATATATATAGCTTCTGCATATAAAGCTGTCTTAATCGTGGATAAAAATGCTAATTAATGTTAAAATGTTAGTTGATAAAATTTAATCTTGTTTTGTTGAAAAGGAGTTTTGCAATGAACATACTGGCAGTAGGAATCGGCGGTTTTGCAGGTGCTGTTTTAAGATACGGATTAGGGCAGGGAAGCAAAATGATTTTTCCGTCGGCAGCATTTCCCGTGGGAACCTTTCTGGCAAATATACTGGGAGCTTTTTTCATGGGCATTGCTTTTCAGTATTTTACTAAAAACGGCATGATGGGGACAAACTTCCAGCTTTTTATAATGGTAGGACTGATGGGAGGCTTCACTACATTTTCTTCGTTTTCACTTGAAGCGGTAAATCTTATGGCCTCCGGGAAGGCCGTGACGGCATTTATATATGTTGTTGCGAGTGCGGCGGTCTGCTTTGCCGGAATCATGCTCGGCAAAAGCTGCATAGGTTAAAAGGAGAGATAACTTTGATAAGATTTGTGAACGGGCTGCTTGGTGCAGCCGCAGCGATATTGTTTGCCATTCACAGTATAAGTATGGGAATGGTTCTGGCAGGATATATACAGTATTCGTACAGCCTGAAATACTGGGCATATGCTCTGCTTGTATGTTTGATACTTCATGCGGTTATCAGTATTGCACTGGTTGTATTTGAAACGGGCAAAAACAGAATAGACAGATATGCAAAAGTAAACGCAGGCATCCATCTGCAGCGGATATCGGGCATTATACTGATTGCACTGGTGTATTTTCACATGAACGCTTACGGATACCTCAATGATGAGGGCGTGTACATATTGAAGGCGCCGACCATGGCAGGTTTTCTGTCACAGGTGGCTCTGGCTCTGATTGCCGGATTCCACATGGTGACAGGCTTCCCGAAATCCATGATTTCACTGGGCTGCATCCGGGATGCCAAAGACATGAAGGCACAGAAAAATTTTGTGTATATGGTGTTCTTTATAGTTGAAGCTGTGGCAATATACGGTGCGTGCATATATTTTGGCGTGATTTAATCGGAGGCTGTGTTATGGATATTTTAGTTATTGGTAATGGCCTGGCAGGCCTGTCGGCGGCAGCAGAAGCTGCAAAAAAGGGAGCATCGGTAACGCTTGTTTCGCAGAACCCTGCTGACAGAAGTCAGTCGGTAATGGCAGAAGGCGGCATAAATGCCGCAATGAATACAAAGGGCGAAAATGATTCTGTTTTAAACCACTGTGAGGACACGCTGAGGTCTGCCTGCGGTCTGGCT
This sequence comes from Anaerovoracaceae bacterium, assembly GCA_051883075.1. Classification (GTDB taxonomy): domain Bacteria; phylum Bacillota; class Clostridia; order Peptostreptococcales; family Anaerovoracaceae; genus Aminipila. The sequence continues at coordinate 28,688 of JBJETA010000131.1, read as the reverse complement.
TCGGAAAAGGCAGTTGCGGAAATGACTTCGGCAGCACCGGACATTATCAGGTATTTAAGCAGTATAGGCGTTGTTTTTTCAAGAGATGAGCAGGGTCGTGAGGATTTGAGATTCTTCGGCGGACAGAAGAAAAGGCGGACAGTTTTTGCAAAATCAGGAATCGGAAAGCAGCTTGTATGCGGACTTGCGCAGGAGATTAGGCGATATGCCGCACAGGGAAAGATTAAACTGAAGGAGCATCATCATTTTGAGGAGCTGATAGTCAGAGATTCAGTTTGTGCAGGTGCGGTTTTCCGCAACATTTTTTCGGGCAGAACTGAAACAATTTGTGCAGATGCGGTGATTATGGCAACAGGAGGCATGAATGCATTGTTTGGGGAAACGACAGGTTCCCTGCTGTCTGACGGCTCTGCAACCGCTGCCGTATTCAGGCAGGGGGTTAAGCTTGCAAACTGTGAGATGGTGCAGTATCATCCGACTACGGCTCTGAGAGGCGGGAAGCGTATATTGATTTCAGAGGCGGCAAGAGGTGAAGGCGGCAGATTGTTTGTATTACGGAATACGGGAAACGGCGGCAGCGGTGAAAAATGGTATTTTATGGAGGAAATGTATCCTGAGGGCGGAAACCTTATGCCCCGCGACATAGTTTCCCAAACTATGGAAAAAGTAAGCAGGGATTACGGACAGGTATATCTTGACCTGACACATCTGTCTGCGGAGGTGCTTGAATACAGGCTGCATGAGGTATGTGAAGTATGCAGGGAATATCTTGGTATTGATCCCGCTTCGGAGTATATTCCTGTCAGTCCGGGAGTGCACTATTTTATGGGAGGGCTTTATGTTGACGATGCCCACAGGTGCAGTATGCGCGGACTGTATGCCGCAGGTGAGTGCGCCTGCCAATATCACGGAGCAAACCGGCTGGGAGGAAACTCTACCATGGGTGCGGTTTACGGCGGCATAAAAGCTGCACAGACAGCAGTTTCAGATTGCATCGCCGGGCAGGCAAACAGAGTTGCGGAAAATTCAACCGGATATATGGGCATTACCGCCTCTCCGGTTATAAAAAAGGAGCTTCAGCGGATTGTCGGCAGTGCCATGGGCATAAGAAGGAGCGCAGAAGGACTTTTAGCCGGTATTGCGGAAATTGAAAAGCTGAAAAGCGTGGAGGGTGCAGAGGAAAGAGAAAACAGAAACCTGCTGCTCCTGGCAGAAGCAATGCTTAAATCGGCACTTGAACGAAAGGAGTCAAGAGGTGCTCATGTAAGGGAAGACTTTCCGGAACGTGATGACGGGCATTTCAAAAAGCTTACGATTGCTGCGTGTGACGGAGAAGGAAACATAGAGATTTCTTTTGCGGAGGTAAATTGATATGCTGGTTAAAATAGACATAAAAAGATATGAGCCGCGCACGGGAAAAAGCTTCTGGCAGAGCTTTGAGGCTGAAGGAAGCGGAAATGATACAGCTGCAGACCTTCTGAGAAGACTGAATGAAAGGAAACCTCTTTCCGATATTGAAGGCAGGGAAGCAGAGCCTGTGGAGTGGGAGTGCGGATGTATGCAGAAAAAGTGCGGCGGATGTGCAATGATTATAAACGGAGTTCCACAGCTGGCCTGTTCGGCATTTGTAAAGGACCTGTGCAGGAAAAAAGCTGTTATAAAGCTTGAGCCCTTAAGTAAATTTCCTGTAGTGAAGGACTTGCGGGTTGACAGAAGCGTTGTTTATGAAAATCTGCAGAAAATGAAGGTATGGATGAGCGGTCAGGCACAGTACAAAGCAAAAGAATGGGAAGCTGAGTATACTTCGGCATCGTGCCTTATGTGCGGTTGCTGCCTTGAAATCTGCCCTAACTACACGGCGGACAATTCATTTACGGGTGCGGCAGTGATGAATGCGGCATACCGTGTGGCTTCACAGCAGCCGGTGGGGAAAAACCGCAGAGCATTCATAAAAGAAAATATCAAAGCAGGGCAGGGACATTGCTCAAAAACACTGACCTGTGAAAACGTTTGCCCTATGAAAATTCCTACAGGCTCGTTAATGTCCGGAATGAACAGACTGTTCATCAAGGATCTGCTGACGGGGTTAAAGAGCCGCAATGTATGATATATATGTTTGATTTAGTATAAATAGGTGGAAGTAAAAAACAGAGTACATAAAACCTACATATGAGGGGTTTATGTACTCTGTTTTTAGTTGTACCGCTATTTCTGATGTAATGAAGCGAGGGTATCGTCATAGACTGCTTTGACTTCATCACTGAAGCAGACCATAGTAACCTCCTCCACTGATGAAGAGGATTCAAGAAACTCAGAGATGGTTTTTAAAGCTATGGAAGCTGCCTGTTTCAGAGGGAAACGGTAAACTCCCGTGCTGATTGACGGAAAGGCTACGGTTTTGCAGCCGTTTTCTTCTGCAAGCTTCAGACTGTTTCTGTATGAGTCTGCAAGAAGTTCAGGTTCACCGTCAGAACCTCCGTGCCAGATAGGTCCGGGAGTATGGATGACAAACCTTGCGGGAAGCTTATAACCTTTTGTTATCTTGGCTTTTCCTGTTTCGCAGCCGTTAAGTGTACGGCATTCCTCGAGAAGCTCTTTTCCTGCAGCCCTGTGGATGGCTCCGTCAACACCGCCGCCGCCAAGAAGAGATGTGTTTGCTGCATTTACGATGGCATCTGTATGTATTTTTGTTATGTCTCCCTTAACTATTTTGATATTTTTCATAAAATCACCTTCTTTATTTTAAGTTTACAGCCGTTTGATTGCAGCTGCAAGATATATGTCATAGGACTGGGGCAGAACATTAAAATCGCAGTTAAGAATACTGCGGATTTTATTAAGACGGTACAATACCGTATTTCGGTGGACAAAAAGCATTTCTGCCGTTGTTTTTACTTCGGAATCCGCATCAAGCAGATAGGTAAGCAGAGTCGGAAGAAGCTCGGATTCGTCATCTTCTGCAATAGGGGCAAGTAAATCCGTATAATAGCGGCTGTCCCTGTCAACAGAGGTAAAAATACTCAGCACTCTGTCAACAAACATAATATTGCTCATGGTAAAAACAGTTTTCTTCGGGTAAATTTTTTTCAATGCGGATATATTTGTGCAGAGCATCTGATAAAACACAGGAGCCTCCTCTGAGAGCTTTGGCGAATGCAGTATTGCTGCAGTTACCTTTATTTTCTGCCCTTCAATAAAAGAAAATATATCATTTTCCGCAATGGATTCTTTTACAGGACCGTTATTCCGATATAAAATCACAGTGTAGTTGCCGAAGTAATCGAGTATTGCGGACATTCCCAGGTCTGAAAAAAGACGGCGAAGTTCAGGCAGGGAAACAGTCTTTTCATCTTCAGCCTCCAGAATCATAAGCTCATTGTATGCTGAAAGCTGCAGTCTGTTGTGTCGGCAGACATAGTCTGTAAGCTCGGTTTCGCCCTCTAACAGAGGAGGGATGACGGCTTCAGGCGTCTGGAGATTGAAATTGTAGTTCCAGAGAAGAGCAAAAAGCTGGATGACCTCAGCAACTTCATTTATTATAGAAGTGTTCAGGCGTGCGTTCTGAGTTACGGCATAAAGAATAAGCTTTGCATTTTTTTTGTCGCGGAATTCAACACGATAGGTGCGGAGTGCTGATGTGTCATGCTTCTCGTAAAGCTGCCGGACATTATCGAAATCAAGATAGTTTGCGGCAGGCCAGAAAGAAGAGGCAATCAGATTTTCCCTGCTGTCACAGAGGAAAAAGGATGCCTTTGCATAGTTGCTGGCGAGCTTAAGAACCAATGAAGGGGTGCGGTCCTTTTCAGGAGTCTGTGAAAGGCGCTGTATGGTATCCCCTACAAAATAATTGCCTGCCTTCCTGTCCATGTAGATAGCTTCGGTAACATCACTGATTACATCGCTGTATTTCAATCCCATATCAGTTTCCGGCATAAGGATAATAGGAAAATGGAGAAAATCGGCTATTTTTAAAACCTTGGGATGGATATTTTCCAGAATGAGATCCGAATAAAAAAGAATCAGGCCCACATCGCCGCTGCGTTTTGATTTTTCGATTAAACGGCATTGTGCATCTACATCATCCTTAACGCAGAAAAGAGCAGATATAAGAATCTCGTTCGGGGTCAGGATGTCAGGCTCGTCGGTATCGTTAAACTCAAGCACGGAAATACTGGTTACAATACTGTCAAGCCCTTTATGCCCGGCAATGACCTTACCAAGGCTTAAAGATGGCAGATTAAGGCAGTCTTTTATAGTAATACTCATGGACATTTCCTCCTGCAGATTTGCAAAATGATTTTTTTATATACTATCATAATGCAGGAAACAAGAAAAGCATTTTGTGCATGTGCATAAAAAACGGCGGATTTTTTTGAATGACTGCTTAATGACTTAATATTCTGAAATATAGTATACTTCAAAAAAAACAGGAGAGGAGAAACTATTATGGATAATAAAAAACAAGCAGAAGTTAATGCTTTGACTCCTATTAAAGAAGAAGAACGACAAGGCTGGATATCTCTTGCTTTTGTACAGGCAGGTATCTGTGTATGCGCTTCCTCTTTCTGGGAAGGTGCTATTCTGGCTGAGTCAATGCCTCTGGGAGAGGCGATTCTTTCAGGAACTATCGGTTACCTTATCGTAGTAGTGCTGATGTCTATTCTGGGTATGCAGGGCAGTGATTTGGGAATGGCTTCCTGTACGCTTGCGGAATCTACTTTCGGCAAAAAAGGCGCACAGTACATAGTCAGTCTGATTTTTGCAATTAATCTGATAGGCTGGTTCGGTATAAACAACGGAATCTGTGGAGAAGCCTTTGTCAATTTCATGGACCAGATGTTCGGAATTGAAGTCCCTATGATGGTATCCAATATAGGATGGGGCATAATCATGCTGGTAACTGCTGTTTATGGTATGAAAGCCATGGAAAAACTGAACTTTATATCTATTCCGTTTCTTATGATTGTTATGGCAGCAGGAACAGTAATCGCATTGAAAACTTACGGCACAGCAGGATTGGATGCTGAAGTTGCACGCACTATGTCATTTATGGGAGGCGTGAGCCTGTCCTTTGACTTTTATGCTGTAGGCGTTATCACTGCGGCAGACGTTGCGAGATTCCAGAAAAACAGAAAAGAAACAATTAAATCGACAATATGGGGCATATTCCCTATGGGTGTTATCACTCTGGCTCTTGGTGCAATGCTTACAAAGATTGCAGGTGAATATGACATCAGCCTGGTACTGATTCAGGTGGGATTGCCTATCATCGGAGTTATTTCAATCGTTTTATCTACATGGACAACAAATTCTTCAAATGCGTACAGCGGCGGTCTTGACATAGTTATGGCATTTAATATCCCTGATAACAGAAGAAGGGAAGTTACCGTTGCGGCAGGTATAATCGGAACACTGCTGGGAGCTTTCGGCATATTGAATCATATCGAAGGCTTCTTGAGCTTCCTTGCATTTCTGGTTTGCCCTGTAGGCGGTGTTATGCTGGCAGACTATTGGGTTATCGGAAAAGGAAAGCCTGAAAACTGGCATTCACAGGAGGGAATTCTGTGGCCTGCAGTTGTAACATGGGCAATTTCGGCGGCACTGGCATATTTATGCGGCGTGGGATATTATGGTATAGGCTTTGCTTTTGTTATATACATGGCTATTGAGCATTTTGTACCTTCTGCTGCGAGAGGAGGCAGACAAAATGAAAAAGCTTGATAAACAGGAAGTTATAGATCTTTTATACGGTTGTGCCATACTTGGAACAGGCGGTGGCGGAAGTCTGGAAAAGGGCATTGCCATGCTTGAAAAGGATTTTGAGGAAGGCAGGGAGCTGTATCTGGCGGATCTGGCAGAGCTCCCCGATGAGGAATATGTGGCAACACCGTATGGTTGCGGTGCACCGTCGGCTTCCATGAATACTTTTCCTGAGCTTGATGAGGCTCCTTCGGTAACGGCTTTCAGAAGCCTTGAAAGATTCATGGGCAAAAAATTCTGTGCGGTTTCCTCCACGGAGCTGGGTGGTGAAAATACTGCCGAAGCTCTGCATGTTGCGTATCAGCTGGGACTTCCCATTGCGGACAGCGACCCCGCAGGACGTTCAGTGCCTGAGCTTATACATTCCACCTTCTTTATATGCGATAAACCTATTTATCCTTTTTCAGTGGCAACAAACTATGGAGATGTTGCTGTATTTGAAAAGGTTGAAAGTGATGAACGTGCGGAGCTTCTGGCAAGAGCCATGGCTATAGCAAGCGGCAATGAGGTGCTGGTGTGCGACCATCCTATGAAGGCACGGGAGTTCAGGGAGTGTGTTATTCCGAAGGCGATTTCATCAGCCCTGGAAATAGGCAGGACTTTAAGGGAAAATAAGGAAGCGGGAAAGGATTTCGCTTCTGCCATTGCAGAAAAAATGAACGGAAAGGTTCTCTTTAAAGGTGCGGTAACCGCCATGCCGTGGGAAAGCCGGGAAGGCTTTGATTTCGGTGAAATCCATCTTGAAGGCAAAGATGCTTTTGAAGGGGAAAAGTACCGTCTTGACTTTAAAAATGAGATTTATGCATCATACAGAAATGATACACTTGATGTAACGGTACCTGATTTAATCTGTATGATTGACATAAACGGAAATCCTCTGACGATTCCGGATTTTGAAACAGGCACAGAAATGTATGTACTTGCACTGCCTGCCCCTGACTTCTGGAAGACTCCGAAGGGTCTTGAAATATTCGGACCGCGTCATTTTGGAATAGATAAGGATTATACACCTTTTAAATAAAATTTCATAAATCACCTTATGCTTGATTTTCAAGCTGTGCCCGGAATGCAGACATGACTTTCACAAAGTGCTTCTGCATAAAATGCGGAGTAACAATAACAGTCTGCAGGGCATAGAGTATATATGTAAAACTGCATACATCCGGTGCATTTTACATATATACAAAACCATTGAAACAGGCAGGAAGGTGATTTTTTTATGATATGTAAAATGAGCGATCTGGCAAAAGGACAGACTGCTCGTGTTAAAAACATAAATATGGAAAACAGTATGCGTGAGCGTATGGAGGATTTGGGACTGGTAGAAGATACCGAAATAAAGTGCGTACAGAAAAGCTGTGGAAACGGGATTTCGGCATACAACATACGCGGAGCCGTCATGGCGCTCAGAAAAGAGGAAGCCGATTCGGTGCTGTGCGAAGCACGGGAACGGAAAGTTGCATTGATTGGAAATCCCAATGTGGGGAAAAGCACTATATTTAACGCACTGACAGGAATGAATCAGCATACGGGAAACTGGTCGGGAAAAACTGTCGAACTGGCAGAGGGCTCTTTTGTGCATAACGGTATAATGTACAGAATCACAGACCTGCCGGGCTGCTATTCACTCAAATCACGTTCGGCAGAAGAAGAGGTGGCAAGAGATTTCCTGCAGCATGCGGATATAGACGCAATCATAATTGTATGTGATTCAACCTGCCTTGAAAGGAACATGAATCTGCTTTTTCAGATTACGGACATTAACGGAAACAGGGAAAAAACGGTTCTGTGCGTAAACCTGCTTGATGAAGCGGAGAAAAAGGGAATAACCGTTGACCTGCAGGCTCTCGAAAGGGAACTTGGAATAACAGCATCGGGGACATCAGCCTCTCAGGGAAAGGGACTGGAAGAGCTTCTTGAGGCTGTTGAAAGGGTCTGCGAAAACTCCGGGAAAAGAGAAAAAGAGGATGCATATAAAAAGGAAAAAACGGGAAGCATCTGGACAGAAATCGAAAAAATAGCGGAAAAAACCGTACATATAAAAAACAAAAAGCTTAGCAGAAAGAAAGATGAAAAATTAGATAATTTGTTTACAAGCAGGGTAACGGGAATCCCTATTATGTTAATAATGCTTTTCTGCATATTCTGGATTACAATAACAGGAGCAAACTATCCGTCCGAAATCTTAAGCCGTGCATTTTCGGATTTTGAAGCGGTGCTTCTGGAATCGGCTGCAGCTCTGGGGATTCCGGAACCGATATATGAATTTTTTATATTCGGGGTATACAGGGTGGCGGCATGGGTTGTTTCTGTTATGCTTCCGCCTATGGCAATCTTCTTTCCGCTGTTTACACTTCTTGAGGATTTCGGATACCTGCCGCGGGTTGCTTTTAACATGGACCGGTGCTTTAAACAATGCCATGCCTGCGGAAAACAGGCGCTTACAACCTGCATGGGCTTCGGCTGCAATGCGGTAGGGGTTACAGGCTGCAGAATCATAGATTCACCAAGAGAACGGCTGCTTGCAATGCTTACAAACGCTTTTGTGCCATGCAACGGCAGATTCCCTATGCTTATAGCTGTCATTACAATGTTTGCAGCGGGAAACGGCGGATTTTCCGCTTGTATCCTCACTGCAGTGATTGCTGTGGGTGTAGGTATGACTCTGATTGTATCGTATATACTGTCAAATACGCTGCTGAAGGGGATGCCGTCATCCTTTACACTGGAACTGCCTCCCTATAGGATGCCAAAAGTGCGGAAGGTACTGATTCGTTCGGTTTTTGACAGAACTCTGTTTGTATTGAAGCGTGCCGTGGCGGTAGCTGCACCTGCAGGGGGACTGATATGGATATTGTCGAACTGCACCTGGCAGGGGGAAGGTATACTTTCTGTTTTGTCGGAATTTCTTGAACCTGCGGGACAGCTTATGGGAATGGACGGCGTCATACTTCTTGCTTTTATACTGGGAATGCCCGCAAATGAACTTGTGCTGCCCTTGATGATGATGATATATATGCAGACAAATCGACTATCGGAAATAGGCGATTTAGCTCAGATAAAGACATTGTTTGCCGATAACGGTTGGACTTTGCTGACTGCTGTAAACGTTGTGGTTTTCTCAGTCATGCACTGGCCATGCACAACAACGCTTCTGACAGTCAAAAGTGAAACAGGAAGCCTCAAATGGACTGCACTTGCATTTGTTATACCTACTGTATGCGGCATGACAGTCTGCACTGCATTAAACCTGATATGGAGTATTATGCAATAACAAAAACGGACATAGAAATCCGAAGAGGATTCCTGTGTCCGTCGATTTTTTTACATTTTTTTATCTTAAAGCCGTATTTGAGGCTATTTAGGAAGCAGGTTTAATTTACTGCTTTGCAGCAAGTCTTTCTTCCTTTGAAGGAAGCTGAGCTGTGATGATAGCTGCAAACATCAGTACGCATCCGAGAACTTCTCTGCCCGACATAGTTTCATGAAGAACAATCATACCTGAAATAACAGCAAATACTGATTCTAAGCTTAACAGCAGTGATGCAACGGTTGGATCTGTATCCTTTTGCGCAACAATCTGCAGCGTATATGCAACTCCTGAAGAAAGCACACCTGAGTACAGGATAGGCATCCATGAAGCAAGTATTGCACTTAAAGTAGGCTCTTCGGTGATGAACATTACCACACCGGAAAGAATACCGACTATAAAGAACTGGATGCATGACATCTTAACACCGTCTGTCTTAGGTGAGAAGTAATCTATAACCAGGATATGAATAGCAAAGCCGAAAGCACAGAGAAGTACAAGCAGGTCGCCCTTTCCGATGGTAAATCCACCCTTGATTGAAAGAAGATAAAGACCTACAGCGGCAACAGCAACGCAAAGCCAGATGATAGGACGAACCTTCTTCTTTAGAAACAATCCTAAAATAGGTACGATTACGATATACAGTGCCGTAATAAATCCACCCTTGCCGGCAGTAGTATACATAAGACCTACCTGCTGCAGTGAGCCTGCCACGAAAAGAGCAATTCCGCAGGAAATACCGCCTGCAATAAGAACCTTTCTCTCAGCCTTTTTCTCTTCTTCTGTTTTTTCTACGGCAAATGCTTCGGGATTATTTTTCCTTTCAAGTCCCTGAAGAAAATATATAACAGGGATAAGAAATACGGCACCTACCAGATTTCGTATGCAGGCAAAGGAGAAGGGACCGAGAAGATCCATACCTTTTATCTGTGCAACGAAAGCAGAACCCCAAATCAGGGCAGTCAATACCAATAAGAAATTGGATCTCATTTTTTTACTCATAGTACACATCCTTTTCTAACAAATATAGCGATAAGCAAAATAATTTGCAAAACTGATATATTATCGACAAAACTATTATAACATATGGGTATTTGTGGTACAATTATATTTATGAATAAAAGAAATCGTGAAAATTGTACAGAAGTACAAAAGTCTGATTATATCTGATATGGGGAGAAAACGGATGAACATATTTATCAGCGGAGGCTGCAAAAACGGAAAATCCATGTATGCGCAGGAGCTGGCAAAGGAAATGGCAGAAAAAAACGGCACGAAGCTTTATTATGTGGCTACCATGCGGCCGGGGGATGAAGAGGACCTTGCGAGAATAGCAAGGCATATAAAAGAGCGTGAAGGCTGGGGCTTCACCACCCTTGAGCAGAGCGTAAATATATGTGAATGCCTGAAGGATGAATCAAAGGTCAGCTGCAACGGAGCATTTCTGCTTGACAGCGTAACGGCACTTCTTTCAAACGAGATGTTCCGCTCTGACGGAACCATGGATAGGAATGCGGCTGAAAGGGTTGCGGAGGAGCTTCTCGAATTCGCAGGACGCACCGGAAACACCGTATTCGTATCTGACTATATCTACGGAGATGCGGGGCAGTATGATGAATGGACCGAAAGCTACAGAAAAGGGCTGGCATACATCGACAGAAAGCTTGCCGCTGAGTGTGAGCGTGTAATTGAAGTTTTCGCATCAAACATTATCGAGTATAAATAAAAGGAAATCGGAGAACAGCTATATGAAATACATAACAGCTTTTTTTATGGCATGGGGCAACTTTTTTGCAGTACCATGCCCGTGTAAACTATGGGATAACAATCTGCGAAGGTTACAGCTTGTTTTTTTTCCTGTCATAGGACTTCTGATGGGATTGATATGGTATCTTCTGTTCACGGTAATGTCCTGTATGCGGATTCCACTGGCATTACAGGCTGCGGTCATTGCGGCATATCCGTATCTGATAAGCGGATTTATACATCTTGACGGATATATGGACTGCTGTGATGCAATACTTTCCAGAAGAGAGCTGGAAGAAAGACAGAGAATTCTTAAGGACTCCCATGTGGGAGCTTTTGCCGTGATATGTGCAGGAATGCTTTTCATGTTTGCTTTCGCAGGCGCATGGTCACTGGCTGAGTATGCGGAGCTTTCAAAAGCGCTTATACTGATACCTATGCTGTCAAGAGTGTGTTCCGCCTACGGAGTATTAAATTTTGAACCTATAGGACACAGCCAGTACAAAGCAAGCTTTGACAGAAGGATAAACAGACATTACGGCATTGTATTGGCGGCGATGGCAGTTATTGCACTCGGAACAGCTTTGTATCTTGGTGAGAAAGCTGCTGCCGTGGCAGGACTGCTTGTTATTGCTGTACATTTTGCCATGATGTGGAACGGCAGGAGGCAGCTTGGCGGCATGAGCGGGGATATAGCAGGCTATGCACTGACACTTTCCGAATGTGCTGGACTTCTGGCTGTAGCTGTGGCAGGAGCATGGATGTAAACAGAGTTTAATTTCAATTTATTAAAACAGATTAAGATAAAGACTGAAAAGAGGAGAAGTATAAACAATGGTTGTAATATTCGGCGGGGCGTATCAGGGAAAACTGGATTATGCCATAAGTGCGTATGGACTGACAGAGGATGATATATTTGACTGTGCAGCAGAAAAGGGGACAGAGATAGATTTTTCAAAGAAAGCTGTTTATCATTTTGAACAGTTCACTCTTGCCTGCACGAGGGCCGGAAAAGAGGCGGCAGATTATCTTAAGGAGCATGAAGAAGAACTGGAAGATAAGATTTTCATAGGTACGGATATCTCACAGGGACTTGTACCTATGGAAAAGGAGCTTCGGGAATGGCGCGAGATGAACGGCAGGGCAAATATTTACCTGGGCAAAAAAGCAGACAGGGTAACAAGGGTGTTCTGCGGCCTGCCCCAGGATATTAAATATATAAAAACGAAAAAAGATCAGAACTCATATATACATCTTATCAGACACGGCACTACCGAAGGAAATGTAAGAAGATGTTATTACGGCTATGCAGACATACCTCTCCTCGATGAAGGGAAAAAGCTTCTCGAGGAGTTAAGAGATGAAGGAATTTACCCGAAAATGACCAATGCCGACTTTTACACTACCGGTATGGTGAGAACAGAGGAAACCCTGAAGACAATATTCGGAGAAGTGGAGCATGAAGTTATAGCTGAACTGAAAGAAATGAACTTCGGTGATTTTGAGATGCACACCTATGAGGAACTGAAGGAGATTGAAGCTTATCAGGAATGGATAAGTGAAAAAGAGGGACTGGCAGCGCCGCCAAACGGCGAGAGCCGCATTGATTTTCAGAAGCGTGTGCTGAAAGGCTTTGAAAAGCTGCTGGGTATGCACCGCCTGAAGGAATTTTCCATGAGACATGCCGGGGCTGAAGCAAACTCCGCTGTTGTATGTCACGGTGGTGTTATTTCGGCGCTTATGATGTCTTACTTCCCTGAAAATGACAAAAACTTTTATACGTGGATACCTGACCCGGGCCACGGATATACAATAACCATAAAAAACGGAAAACCTGCGGAGTATGAAAAATTTTAAAGGTGAAAAGGGGGGCTGTGTTTGAAAAGGGTATTGAAATATTACGTTCCTTATATACCGGCTGTCGGACTGATAGTGATATTGCTTGGCATACAGGCAATGTCTGAGCTGGCACTGCCTGAATACATGGCGAAAATAATAGATGACGGAATTATAAAGGGAAATATGGCGTATGTATACAGCACAGGGATTGAGATGATAAAAATAGCACTCTTTCTTGCTGTCTGCAGCGTAGGAGCAGGCTTCCTGTCTTCAAGAGTAGCCGCTGCCGCAGCAAAAAACATAAGAGGGGACCTGTTTGCAAAAATTATGTCTTTTTCAAAACAGGAAATGGGCGGGTTTTCCACCGCTTCACTTATAACGAGGACGACAACAGACGTACAGCAGATACAAAATACGTCTGTTATGATTTTCAGGCTGGCTTTTTTTGCTCCGCTCATGGGTGCGGGAGCCTTAATAAAGGCAGTAAATACAAGCTTGGGACTGTCCTGGACAATAGGCGTGTCACTGCTTGCCATGCTGGTGCTTCTGTGCATTACCTTTAAGGTAACAATGCCGAAGTTTGCAATTGTTCAGAAGATGATTGACAGGCTGAATCTGATAATGAACGAAAGACTGAACGGGCTTATGGTAATCAGGGCGTTTACTGCGGAAAAAAGAGAAGAGGAACGCTTTGATGACGCAAACAGGGACCTGATGAAGCTTAACCTTTTTGTAAACAGGATTATGTCCTTCAATATGCCGGCACTTATGCTGATTATGAACATTTCAGGCATGCTTGTAGTGTGGGCGGGAGCTTCAATGGCAGAACTGGGACAGATACAGATTGGAGATATACTGGCGTTTATTCAGTACGCAATGCATGTAATCATGTCCTTTATGTTTATATCAATGATGTTTATTATGATACCACGTTCTTTTGTATCGGCAGACAGAGTGGGAGAGGTTCTTGAGGTTGAACCGCAGATACTGGATGCCCATGAAGCCGTTTACGAAAAGATAAAAGGTGAAATTGAGTTCAGGCATGTATGCTTCAGATATCCCGATGCGGAAGAGGATGTCCTTACCGACATTTCTTTCACGGCAAAGCCGGGCCGGACAACGGCATTTATAGGCAGTACGGGTAGCGGTAAATCTACGCTTATAAACCTGATACCGAGATTTTATGATGTTACGGATGGACAGATACTTATTGACGGAGTTGATATAAGAATGATTTCTCAGAAACACCTGAGAGATTCTATCGGATATGTTCCGCAGAAGGGTGTACTTTTTACGGGAACAATCGAAAGCAATCTGAGATTCGGCAACAGCAATGCCTCACAGAAGCTGCTTGAAGAAAGCGCTTCCGTCTCACAGTCAATGGATTTTATCATGGAAAAGAACGGAAAGTTTGAAGAACCTGTATCCCAGGGAGGAACAAATGTATCGGGAGGACAGAAGCAGAGACTTTCCATAGCAAGGGCACTGGTTAAAAAAGCACCGATAAACATATTCGACGACAGTTTTTCGGCACTTGACTTTAAAACCGATGCCGCACTTAGAAAAGCACTTAAGGAATATATGCGTGAAAGCACAAATCTGATAGTTGCACAGAGGATAAGCACCATAAAGGATGCTGAGCAGATAATAGTTTTAAACGACGGATATATAGCAGGCATCGGAACTCATAAGGAACTGCTTGAAAACTGTGATGTATACAGAGAAATTGCGGAATCGCAGCTGGATAAGGGGGAATTGTAATATGAGAGATAATGAACGTACAAATTCTCCTGTAACCAGACCGCCTGCAGGAAGAAAGCATGGAGGTCCGGGAGGACCTCCGCCGGGAGCTATGCCGGGAGAAAAGGCAAAGGACTTTAAAAATACCATGAGAAAGCTGTTGGCATATATAGCTCCTTTCAAATGGGCAGTTATGATGGTTGCTGTATTTGCAGCATTGAGCTCGGTATTTGCAATAGTTTCACCCGTTATTCTCGGCAGTGCTACAGATGAGGTGGTTAAGGGCATAAAAGCGGGAGGAATAGACTATCCTGCACTTACTAAGATTATGCTTCTTCTTCTGGGCATTTATCTGATAAGCTGTGCATTCTCGGTAATGCAGAACTATATCATGGCGGGCATTTCCCAGAAGATAACATATAAGCTGAGAAAGCAGATATCGGAGAAAATGGACAGACTGCCCCTGAGATATTTTGACGGGCAGACACACGGCGAAATCCTCAGCCGTGTTACAAACGATGTGGAAACCGTAAACCAGTCGCTGGCACAGAGTATGACACAGACTATAACAAGCACCGTTTCAATCATAGGAACACTTGCAATGATGATATATCTGTGCATTTCCATGACATTGGTATCCCTTCTGGTAATACCGGCATCGTTTTTGTTAATGAGACTGGTGATTGCTTTTTCACAGGGACAGTTTAAGAAACAGCAGAAATACCTGGGAAAGCTCAACAGTCATGTTGAAGAAATGTACACGGGGCATATCATAGTAAAAGCATTTAACAAGGAAGTAGATGCGGTGACAGCATTCAATGAGATGAATGAGGAGCTTTACGAATCTGCATGGAAATCGCAGTTCTTGTCGGGAATGATGATGCCTCTTACAAATTTTGTGGGTAATCTTGCCTATGTATCGGTCTGTGTGCTCGGCGGGTGGCTTGCCCTGAGCGGAACTGTTTCCATAGGGGGCATACAGGCATTCCTGCAGTATGTAAGAACCTTTAACCAGCCCATAGCACAGCTGTCAAATGTGGCAAATATCATGCAGTCAACGGCTGCCGCTGCAGAAAGGGTATTTGAGTTCCTTGAGGAAGAAGAGGAAGAGGATGTAATAAACCTTGAAGAGGAAGAGGTTAAGGCGAAGTCAGATGCAAGAGGGGAAGTATCCTTTGAACATGTAAGATTCGGATATAAGCCTGAAAAGATTCTTATAAAAGATTTTTCATTTGATGTAAAACCGGGTCAGAGAGTAGCGATAGTAGGCCCTACAGGAGCAGGAAAAACTACTATTATCAAGCTGCTTTTGAGATTTTATGAGCTTAACGGAGGACGTATTCTTATAGACGGCAGGGATATCCGTGAATATACAAGATATGAGCTTAGAAATATGTTCGGAATGGTTCTTCAGGATACATGGCTTTTTAAAGGAACGGTCATGGAGAATATAAGATACGGCAGGCCGGATGCTTCGGATGAAGAGGTTTACGAAGCTGCAAGGGAAGCGTATGTGGATCATTTTATAAAAACACAGCCAAAGGGCTATAACATGGAGATAACAGAGGAAGCAGGAAATATTTCGCAGGGTCAGAAGCAGCTTCTGACTATAGCCAGAGCATTTCTTGCGGATGCCCCGATTCTGATTCTTGATGAGGCAACAAGCTCTGTAGATACAAGAACAGAAGCAAGGATTCAGAAAGCCATGAATGCGCTTATGAAAGATAGAACAAGCTTTGTTATAGCACACAGACTGTCAACCATAAAGGATGCGGACATTATCCTTGTCATAAATCACGGGGATATCGTAGAGTCAGGCTCACATGAGGAATTGCTTGCCAAAAACGGATTTTATGCAAATCTGTATAACAGCCAGTTCTAGGGACGGATTTAAGCTTTGAAATACCCTGTTACATGGAGATAACGGACATATGATTAATACTTATTCTACAAGCCAGATAGCCAAAATCGCAGGACTGCATCCAAATACAGTAAGGCTGTATGAGGAATGGGGGCTGATACAAAAGCCTGAACGAAAAAAGAATGGATATCGTATATACACTGATGTTCATATTAAGCAGTTTGAGTTGGCAAGAAAAGCTCTTCAAATAGAAGTGCTGCAGGCAGGGCTCCGAAAACGAATAATAAATGCTGTAAAATTGTCGGCTGCTGACAGGGTGGATGAAGCGATAGAACTCGTTGAGGAGTATATCCGGGTTGCAAACCGTGAAATTGAACATGCGAAAGAAGCTGCAGGGCTATGCGAAATATTATATCAGCAGCCGGAAGGCGAGAATGTTTTTTACAAGAGAGCACAGGCCGCCAAGGAATTAGGTTTAACGATTGACACCATCAGGAACTGGGAAATGAATGGGCTGCTTACGGTAAAACGAAAAGATAACGGCTATCGTGTATACAATTCAAATGATATGAACCGTTTGAAAATTATCCGCTCTCTCAGGTGTGCAAATTATTCTTTATCAGCCATTTTAAGAATGCTGAACAAATTGGACAGCGGAATGTATAAAAACGGGAATGACATTCTGGATATTCTGAATACTCCGGAGGATGAAGAAGACATTATCTCGGCGTGCGACAAATTAACAGATTCACTTGAAAAAGCCATAAAGAATGCTTATGAAGTAATATCGTTAATGAAAGAAATAAAACAAATGAAAAAATAAACCCTCCACTATAACACCAGACTTTTGTCCGGTGTTATTATTTTTTCCGAAATAAATGAAGGAGGAAAATAAAATGAATGCAATAGTTGTAAAAAATCTTACCAAAAAGTACGGCGATAATATTGCAGTAGACAATCTAAGTTTTCAGGTTAAGACAGGAACTGTGTTCGGATTAATTGGGGCAAACGGTGCCGGGAAGAGCAGCACCATTGAGTGCATACTGGGAACAAAGAAAATGGATGCAGGAGAAGTAAGCATATTGGAAATGAATCCGGTAACTGAACGAACCAAAGTGTTTGAGAAGGTGGGAGTACAGTTTCAGGAGTCCAGATATCAGGAACTGGTTAAGGTGGAAGAGCTTTGTGAAATGACAGCTTCGGTTTATAAAGAGCCGCGAAACTATGAAGATTTATTAACTGATTTCGGAATTGAAGACAAGAAGAAGGTGTATGTGAAAGACTTGTCGGGAGGTGAACGTCAGCGATTGTTTATTGTGCTTGCGCTGATACCGGGTCCGGAACTTGTATTTTTAGATGAACTTACGACAGGACTTGATGCAAGAGCAAGAAGAGATGTGTGGAGCATTTTGGAAAAACTAAAGCAGCAGGGCTTATCTATTTTGCTTACGTCACACTATATGGACGAAATTGAGGCGCTCTGTGACGAAATATTGATCTTAAAAAAAGGAAAAACGGTATTTCACGGAACTGTTGAAGAAGCAAAAACAGAAAGCGGAAAAAAACATTTTGAAGATGCGTATCTTTGGTATACAGATGAGGAGGATAGTC
This sequence comes from Anaerovoracaceae bacterium, assembly GCA_051883075.1. Classification (GTDB taxonomy): domain Bacteria; phylum Bacillota; class Clostridia; order Peptostreptococcales; family Anaerovoracaceae; genus Aminipila. The sequence goes on along the minus strand of JBJETA010000131.1, from coordinate 10,821 downwards.
ATGAAAGCATTTAGAGTTTTATTAAAGAATGAATTAAAAATGAGCCTGCGGGGAATGGATATGTTGATTTTTGCTGTGATTATGCCTATTGTTATACTTATCATTTTAGGTGTGGTATTTGGGCAGAAACCTGCTTTTGATGGGGCAGAATACAGTTTTCTGGACCAATCCTTTGGGGCATTGTGCAGTATAGCAATCTGTGCAGGCGGGGTAATGGGATTGCCGCTGGTGATTTCCGACTACCGTTCAAGGCAGATTCTGAAAAGATACAAAGTAACACCCGTAAAGCCGGGACTTGTCCTGATGGCAGAAGTTGCAATGTATGTCGTATACGCTGTAATATCCCTGCTCAGTCTGTTCTTTGTTGCAGCCTGCCTCTTCGGTTTTAAAATGCGCGGAAACTTTGGAATGTTTCTGCTTGGGTACTTGTTGGTTATGATTTCCATGTTCAGCATAGGAATGATGGTCGGAGGGATTGCAAAGAACCCTAAAATTGCAGGAGTAATTGCCAGCATATTATATTTTCCTATGCTTATTTTTTCAGGGGCTACTCTGCCGTATGAAGTAATGCCCGGTTCGATGCAGAAAATAGTGGATATTCTGCCATTGACACAGGGAATAAAAATACTGAAAAATGCAGTACTTGGACTACCGACTGAAAATGTAACGGCTGCAGTAATATTTATGTTGCTGATTGCGGTAATCTGTGGTGGCATAGCTGTTAAATTCTTTAGGTGGGAATAAGTTACCGGCATGTGTATGAATAATCGACAACAGAAAATCCGATTTTGATGTTCTGCCCGCTATCTCAGAATAAAGAGTTAGCGGGCTTTATTTTTTGGGAAACTTGGTCAAAAAGTATAAAGCAAACTCCGGTGAAATATGATAAAATCGAATAGAGAAATAATACAGCGGCAAAGATGGGAAGGAAGAAAAATATGTCGGTTAAAAGCGAGGTTTTAAAAGCCCTGGAAGAAAACAGAGGGAGAAGCTTTTCGGGAGAAGAGCTTGCAGAAACATTGGGGGTTTCGAGAACTGCGGTATGGAAAGCGATAAAATCACTGAAAGAGGAAGGCTATACCATCCAGGCAGGTTCAGGCAGAGGCTATACCATGGCACAGGAAAATGACTTCCTTTCAGAACCGGGTATAAAGCTTTATCTTGACGAAAAGATAAAAGAAAACTGCATATATGTCCATAAAAGCATTGATTCCACAAATCTTGAAGCCAAGAGGCTTGCACTGAAGGGTGCGGCACACGGCACTGCGGTTGTGGCTGACAGCCAGACTGAGGGAAGAGGGAGATTGGGAAGAAGCTTTTACTCTCCAAAGGACACAGGCATATACCTCACCATTTTATTGAAGCCGGATTTTGATATTTCAAAAGCAGTGCTTATAACTGCGGCAGCATCTGTTGCGGTATGCAGGGCTGTGAAAAATGTGTGTGATGAAGATTGCAGGATAAAGTGGGTGAATGACGTATACCTGGGAAATAAAAAAATCTGCGGTATTTTAACAGAAGCAATTACTGACTTTGAAACAGGGGGCATAGAATATATCGCTCTTGGTATAGGGGTAAACTGCAGCAGTCCTGAAGGCGGCTTCCCTGAAGACATTGCAGCTTCGGCGGGTGTGATAATGTCTGAAAAGCCGTTTTCAAGAAACAGGCTTGCGGCAGAGATTATAAACAATGTTATGGACATTTACGGAGAAATTGAGGACAGGACTTTTATAGAAGAATACAAGCGACGCTCCATGGTGCTTGGAAAGGATATCCGTGTGATAAAGCATTATCGGACTTCGGCACGAAACACAGCTGCAGCAGACAAGCAGGGAGAGAATGCAGTTGCGCTTGATATAGATAATGACGGTGGACTTCTTGTTGAATATGAAGACGGTACAAGGGAAGTCCTGAACACGGGAGAAATAAGTATACGGTTTTAAAGCGACAGGAGAAAAGATATGAACGATAAAAGACATACTCCTTTGGGCAGCCCCTTGAAAATAGGAGGCTTGGAACTAAAAAACAGATTTTGTATCCAGCCGATGGAATGCGGCAGCAGCGGTCTGGGAGGAAAGCCCAATAACGGTACAACAGCCAGATATGACAACCTGTGCGGAGGCGGCGCAGGTATGGTTGTCATGGAATCCGTGACACTGCAGTACGAAAGCAGGGCAAGAGAGAACCAGTTGCTGCTTGACATAACGGATTTTGATAATCGCAGGGCATGGGAAATGCTGATAGGGGAGTTAAAAAGGAAATATCCGGATACAGCAGTCATAATGCAGCTTAATCATTCGGGAGAACTGTCGGATGAACGCTTTTCAAGACGTGTTACAGTAAAGCCGAGAGAAGGCTTTGGCGGAGAACTGATTGATGAGGATTATATCGACAAAATGATTGAAAGCTATGTGCAGGCATCAAGGTTTTTATATGAAGCGGGATGTGACGGTGTAGATATGAAGATGTGTCACGGTTATTTGTCGGCACAGATTTTAAGACCCTACAACGACAGAGTATGGAAATATGGCGGAAGTTGGGAAAACCGCAGTCGTTTTGCGTTCGATATGTGTGAAAAAATAAGAAAGGCCGTACCGGACAGAAAGTTCCTGGTAGGGGCGAAGGTATCTATGTATGAGGGCATTTGCGGCGGTCAGGGCCATCGTGGAGCAGACAGTGATGAAATCTGGTTGCAGGAAACATTTCAGCTGTGCCGTGGACTTGAAGAGAGAGGTGCAGACTTTTTCATCGAAACACTGGGCAATGCGGAAAACAGCTGGGAACTGATGTGTCCGGGTAAAAAATGTCTTAAAAATGTCTATACGCATTTGACAATGGCTAAAAAACTGAAAGCAGAGCTGGGAAAGGAAACAGCGGTAATTGCAGGCGGATTGTCGGCACTGGGACAGGGAACGGAAGATACGGAGATGAATATTCCGGCGGCAAAGAACGGACTGGTGCATTGGGGAAATTACTGCATATCCCACGGCGATTTTGATATGATAGCGCTGGGCAGGCAGTCATTTGCAGATCCTGCGCTTCCGGCAAAGTATCTGGATGGCAGGGAAGATGAAATCCGATGGTGCACCTGCTGCGACGGCTGCGGACAGCTTTTGGGCAGTCAGAAGCCTGTGAAGTGTGTAGTTTATAAGTAAAATCAAAAAACATCGTACCTGAATTTCAAAGGTGCGATGTTTTTTATGTGATTTGGCAGTAGTTTTCACAGGTGTTTTGTGGTAAAATATAAAAATATACAAAACGCAGCAGACACATATCATTGGTGTGTCTTGGTGGGAGGTAGAAAAATGGAAAAAAGAATAGTAACAATCAGCCGTACCTACGGAAGCGGCGGCAGAATCATCGGTCAGAGACTGGCTGAAGACATGGGAGTGCCGTTTTATGACAAGGCACTTATAGACAGAATCGCGCAGGAGAGCGGTTTTTCAAAGGAAATGATTGAAAAGGCTGAAATGAAAGCGAAAAACAGCTTTTTATATACACTTGCAACAAGCCTGGGCGGAAACGGAGAAGCGGGCATTGACGGACTTTCATTAAATGATAAATTTTTCCTTGCACAGGTAAATGTTATAAGGGAAATCGCACAGGAAGGTCCATGTGTCATAGTAGGAAGATGTGCTGACTATGTCCTAAAGGATATGCACGATGCCACTAAGATTTTTATCTGTGCGGAGATGGATAACAGAATAAAGAGAGCTGTTGAAGAATACGGCATGAATCCTGATACTGCGGAAGCGGAAATAAAGAAGATAGACAAGGCAAGAACAAATTACTATAACCACCACACAGGCAGAAAGTGGGGAGATGTGCTTAACTATCATCTTACACTTGACAGCGGATATATCGGTGTTGACGATACAGTCAGCCTGATTGAAGAGTTTTTGGAAAGAAGAAAATATTAATAAAAGAAAGGAAACAGAGAAAATGGCAGAATCAAAAGGCACATATTATATAACAACCCCTATTTATTACCCAAGCTCAAATCTTCACATCGGACATACCTACTGTACGGTTATGGCTGATGCTATGGCAAGATTTAAGAGACTGCAGGGTTATGATGTAAGATTTTTAACAGGTACAGACGAGCATGGACAGAAAATCCAGAATATTGCCGACAAAGAGGGTGTAACTCCGCAGCAGTATGTGGATAAAATTGTAGGCGGCATTAAAGACCTGTGGAAGACTATGGAAATATCCTATGATGATTTTATCAGAACCACAGAACCGCGCCATGTGGAAAGAGTGCAGAAAATCTTTATGAAAATGTACGAAAAAGGTGACATATATAAGGGCGAATATGAAGGCCTTTACTGCACACCTTGCGAATCCTTCTGGACAGAAAGCCAGCTTGTGGACGGAAAATGTCCTGACTGCGGCAGACCTGTGCAGCCTGCAAAGGAAGAAGCATATTTCTTCAGACTTTCAAAATATCAGGACAGACTTCTTGACTTGTTTGAGAACAATCCTGAATTCCTTCAGCCTGATTCAAGAAGAAACGAAATGATTGCGTTTGTAAAGCAGGGACTTGAAGATCTGTGCATCTCAAGATCGACTTTCGACTGGGGCATTCCTGTACCTATTGATGAAAAACATGTAATATATGTATGGCTTGATGCACTTTCAAACTACATCACAGCTTTAGGCTACGGCAGTGACGATACAGAGCTTTACGACAAGTATTGGCCTGCAAATATTCACCTGGTAGGTAAAGAAATCGTAAGATTCCACACTGTTATATGGCCTGCTATGCTTATGTCCATGGAGCTTCCTCTTCCAAAGCAGGTACTTGGTCACGGCTGGCTGCTTCTTGAAGGCGGAAAGATGTCAAAATCGAAGGGAAATGTTGTAGACCCTGTTAAGCTTATTGAAAGATACGGCGTTGATGCTTTAAAGTATTTCCTTCTTCGTGAATATACATTTGGACAGGACGGAGTATTTACAAATGAGGTAATGCTCAAGAGAATGAACTATGACCTGGCAAATGACCTTGGAAACCTTGTTTCGAGAACTGTAACAATGATTGAAAAATACAACGGAGGCATTGTACCTGATGCAGTTGAAGGCGGTGCTTCCGAAGAGCTTCTTGCAACAGATAAGGACTTAAAGGAAATTGCTGTCGGAGCTGCGTCAAAGGTTGAAGCGCATATGGACAAGTTCCAGTTCAACCTTGCACTTGATGAAATCTGGGCTATCGTAAGAAGAGCCAACAAGTATATTGATGAAAACGCTCCTTGGGTTCTTGCAAAGGATGAGGCTTCAAAGGGAAGACTTGATACAGTCCTTCACAACCTGGCAGAGTCAATCAGAATAGTATCGGTACTGATTTATCCTTTCATGCACACTACTTCAAAGGAAATCAGAAAGCAGATGGGTCTGTGGTTTGCTGATCCTGTATGGGAAGATGCGTTTACATTTGAAGCTATGTGCGGAGAGCAGGTTAAGAGAGGAAATCCTATCTTCCCAAGACTTGACATCGAAAAGGAACTTGCTGAACTTGAAGAAATGCAGAAAGCAGGCTCAGAACCTGAAAATATTCCTCTTGAACTTAAGCCTGAAATCGAATTCGACGACTTCGACAAGATTGACCTGAGAGTAGGAACTATACTTGAAGCTGAAAAGCATCCAAAAGCTGACAAGCTGTTGGTATTCAAAGTTAAGATGGGTACTGAAATCCGCCAGGTTATTTCCGGTGTTGCGGCACACTTCAAGCCTGAAGAATGCGTGGGCAAGAAGGTTATAGTGGTTGCAAACCTGAAGCCTAGAGCACTCAGAGGTATGGAATCAAAAGGAATGCTGCTTTTCGCAGACAATGGGGAAAGACTTGAATTTGTAACAACTGATGCGGAAGACGGAAATGCGGTAAGCTAATTCGAACGTTAAAAATATGGATTTAATCATATAAATACAAATAGAAAAGATGTATTTCGTAAGGGATACATCTTTTTTTACAGGAAAATGCCATCGGAAAATATGCGAATATAGATAATATATTATCTATATTCGCAAAAAAAGGGCATAATAGATAATATTTTATCTGTTATTTTAAAGCGATTTAGGGTAAAATGTAGATATAAAAGATTAGGCTACTTTTATAAAATTATCTGCAAAATCTTTGAGAGGTGATAGTGTGATAAAAGGATTCCAATGGGAAACTGCCGAAGAAATGGACAAAAAACTGGCTGAGAGGGTGAAAGCCATAAGGAAGAGGCGGGGCATTACCCAGGAAGAGCTAAGTGAAAAGAGCGGAGTCAGTTACGGTTCAATAAAAAGATTTGAAACTACGGGCATGATATCGCTTCTATCTTTAACAAAGCTTGCTGTTGCTTTGGGGTGCTCCAATGAAATATCCGATATGTTTACGCAGGTGGAATACAGAAACATACAGGAGGTAATAAATGAAAACAAATAAGACCTTAAATGTTTTATATAAGGACAGACCGGTCGGAATCCTGGCATGTTCAAAAGAAAACAAAATTGCTTTTGAGTATGATGACTCATGGCTGGAAACAGGGTTTTCAATAAGTCCTTTTTCATTACCTCTGGAAAAGAAAGTTTTTCTTCCTGTTAAAAATCATTTTTCCGGGCTGTTCGGTGTATTTGCGGACAGTCTGCCTGATGCATGGGGAAATATACTTGTAAACCGGGTTTTAAAAAAATACGGAATCAATCCTGATACGCTTAATCCTCTGGACAGACTGGCAATAGTAGGCACTTCAGGCATGGGGGCATTGACATACCAGCCTGAGGTAAGCTTAAAGCCTGCGGTTTCAAATGTTGATCTGGATCTGCTTGCACGGGAATGTAAAAATATATTGAACTCGAAAGAGTCCGGAGAACTTGATAAATTGTACCATCTGGGGGGGACAAGCGGCGGAGCGAGACCTAAGATAATGATGGGTATAGATGGCAAAGAATGGATTATAAAATTTCCGGCAGGAACCGACCCGGCTGAATCGGGAAAAATGGAATATGATTACTCTGTCTGTGCCAAAAAATGCGGCATAAATATGACTGAAACAAGACTTTTTCCCTCAAGAGAGTGCAAAGGATATTTCGGTACGGAACGGTTTGACAGAAGCCTTGACGGAGATAAATGCAGCCGCCATCATATGGTTACAGCGGCAGCTTTGCTTGAACTGGATTTTGAAACACCCGGTATGGACTATCACAGTCTGATGAAGCTTACCAAGATAATGACGGGAAACTCTAAAGCAGATATGGAAGACATGTTCAGAAGGATGTGTTTCAATGTATATGCCCACAATTTAGACGATCACTCAAAGAACTTTACATTTATATATAATGAAGAAAAGGAAAAATGGCAGCTGAGTCCTGCATATGACCTGACTTACAGCACCACTTATTTTGGAGAGCATACGACATCGGTTGACGGCAACGGGAAAAATCCATCTGAGAAAGAAATCTTAAAAGTTGGGGTCGATGCGGGAATGAAAAAAGAAACCTGCAAAAAAATAAATGAAGAAATTAAATATTGTGTTGAAAAAATGCTGGCGGAGTATTTAAAATAAATCAAACAAATTTGTAAAACAGGAGGGACATTATGTTATTTGATTCACATACACATATTAACAACGAAGATTACAGCGATGAGCAGAGGGCTGAGCTGATAAGAGAAATAGAAAATTCGGATTTGTCTTATGTAATGGATGTAGGCTTTAACCTTGAAAGCTCAGTTCTTGCCGTTAAGCATGCAAAAGAAAATCAGTGGTGCTATGCGGCGGTAGGCTGTCATCCCCACGATACAAAGGAAATGGATGAAATGCAGCTGGCTATGATAAAGGGTCTGGCAAAGAAAGAAAAAGTACAGGCTATCGGAGAAATCGGACTTGATTTCCACTATGACCTTTCGGAAAGAGACATTCAGGAAGAGTGGTTCAGACAGCAGATAAGACTTGCAAATGAGCTGAAAATGCCGATAGTCATACATTCCCGTGATGCAGACCAGCTTGTCATGGACATTCTTAAGGAAGAAGGAGCCTTTTCTGTCGAAAGAAAGAGCTGGTTTCCGAAAAGACCTGCTCCGAACGGGGAACCGGTTGATGATGCCAGAGTCCTTCTGCATTGCTTTTCGGGCAGCAAGGAACTGGGAACGCAGTATGTGAAGCTAGGTGCCACACTTTCGATAGCGGGCCCTGTCACATATAAAAACTCAAAGAAAACTGTTGCGGTGGTCGAGGAAACCCCGATTGAATTCCTGCTTGTTGAGACGGATGCTCCGTATCTTACTCCGGAGCCTCACAGGGGAAAGAGGAACATGGCGCCTTATGTTGAATACACAGCCAGAAAGGTTGCGGAAATCAAAGGCATGGAATATGAGGATGTGGCAAGGATTACATGCGAAAATGCAAAAAGATTCTTTGACATTGGAAAAAATTGCTGAATTTATGGAACAAAAAACCATAAAGGTGTGTCTAAAGTATGTATAACCGATGAGACAGAAAATTGTGCCGTCGGAAAAGAAGAGAATATGAGGAGGGGAAACTATGAAAAAAGTTGTAAGTGTAGTCACGGTTATGGCTCTGCTTCTGACAACTATCGCAGGAAGCACGGCTGTGTCTTTTGCGGCTCAGGACAGCGGGAGATTAAAGGAGGCTATATCAAAAGTAAAAAGTGTGGTATCAGTACCTGAGGGGTACAGTGAATTTGAGTATTACAGTGAAGAATCGGAAGACGGAACCGGAATCATCAATATGACATGGACAGACCCGGAAAAGGGATATATTTCCGCATCTGTAGCGGACGGAGGAGTAATCACTTCGTATTACCGCGGCAGCGATGAATGGATGCAGGGTGTTGCAAAGCTGACAAAAGAGCAGGGAAGACAAAATGCGGATAAATATATAAAAAAGCTTGCACCGGAAACTAAAGGTGAGTTTAAGTATGTGAAAGCCTATACTGATTCATACAGCTCAAGCTATTCATATGAGTACAATCTGTATGTGGAAGATATTCCTGTTGAGTTTATAGGTGCCATGGTAGATGTAAATAAGACTACCGGGGAGCTTACAGGATACCATCTTTATGGAAACATAAGTGATTTTAAGGCTGAATATCCGAAAGGAGAAAAGCTTATGACCCAGGAAGAGGCTGAAAAGCTTTATATAGAGAAGATTGGACCGAAGCTTCAGTATTCATCATATTACAATTACAATAAAGAAGCGCTTAAAGTCTTTGCAGCATATATTCTTGAGGGAACAGGTGCTTCAATAAATGCGGCAACGGGAGAAAAAGTGGTTCATTATCTTGCAGACCCTATTTTCAGGGAGTACATGAATACAGCTGCAGGCGGAGTAGGATATGACGAAGAAAAGGGAGAAGACTATAGTCAGGCCGAGCTTAATGAAATCGTACAGACCGAAAAGCTCATATCCAAGACAGAAGCGGACAGTAAGGTCAAGGCACTTGCAGCAGGCATAAAAGGACAGAAGCTGGAAGGTGCTTCACTTATGAAAGATTCATATGTGGATGAAAACTATCTGTGGCTGCTGAACTATGAAAACGGATATGCAACTGTGAATGCAGCAAACGGGCAGGTTCTGTCGTTTAATATATGGGATGACGGAAGCAATTATTCAGACAGCCGAAATATAGGCTATGACAAGGCACTGAAGGCAGCAGAGGAATTTGTAAACAGAGCATGTCCGGCAGTAAAAAATGAAATTGCTTTAATCGACAACCGTTCTGAATATGAGGTAATGCCAAGCACATGGGATTATGACTACAGCTTCAGCTATGAGAGAAAGCATGAAGGAGCAGCATATCCTGAAAACGGTGTTACTGTAGGAGTGGATAAGGCTACAGGAAAAATAAACTGCTACTATCTGAGTTGGTATGATAATGTCACATTCCCGAGTCTTGACGGTATCATTGACTGCAGCGGTGCATTTAATGCCATAAAAAATGAAGCAGGCTTCGGACTTAAATATGTCAAAGACAGCGAAAATAAAATAACGCTGGTATATGACATGACTGACAGGGAGTATTACCAGATAGATGCTGTAAGCGGCGTGCCTGTGGATTATCGCGGCAATGCGTTGGAATCCCAGAAGGATTATACTGACATCAGCGGAAACTGGGCTGAAAAAACTATAAATGATCTGAAGGATAACGGATACTATCTGCCGGGAGATAAATTCAGACCAAAAGAAGCAATAACGCAGGCAGACTTTTTCTACTATTTGTATACCGATGAAAGCAGTATATACTCAGATACAGATGAGTTTTATGAGAGCCTTATTTCCGAAGGAATCATAAACAGCAGTGAAGCTGCTCCAAATGCACAGCTGACAAGACAGGATGCTGCAAAGTTCATATGCAGATATCTTGGCATTGACAAAATAACGGAAAAATCCCAGATTTTTAAAAATGTATTTTCTGATAAAATTACCAATGGATATGAAGGCTATGCGGCCGCATTGTATGCATTGGATATAGTAAAAGGAAATTCAAAGGGAGCCTTTAACGGCAGCGCCGTACTTACGAGAGCTGAGGCGGCAACGCTGATTTACAATACTCTGAAAGCGAGATAAAAAGAAGACAGCGGATTATGGTGCAGACTGATATATTTCAGTCTGCATCTTTTTGTATACTTGTAAAATACGGAAATGCACATGTAAGAAGAAAAAAGTAAATACAAAAACATCTATTGAAAGAAAAGCTACTGTGTGATATTATAACCGTAAAAACGGATATATAAATCTATAAATACGGATATTTGTGAAATGATGGATGGAGGAAAAATCATGATTATCAGTGAAAGAATTTTTTATGTGATGGAGCAGA
>JBJETA010000130.1:0-9028 GCA_051883075.1 Anaerovoracaceae bacterium | reverse complement strand
GAGTTTATCGAAATGTTTGAAAAATAGGAAAGAAGGTTTTTAAAATGAGTGTTATCAGTGACATTATCAATGACAGTAAGAAAATTGTAATCAAGCTTGGAAGCAATGTACTTTCGGATGATCACGGCAATGTAAATGAAGAGGTAATATCAAGTATTGCCGCCCAGGTAAACGAGATGATGGAGCAGGGCAAGCAGGTTGTTATTGTTTCCTCAGGGGCAGGAATCTGCGGAGTAGGGGCCATAAACAAGTGGAGCAGAAGAGGCGATATAAACTATAAGCAGGCTCTTTGTGCAATAGGACAGGTAGAGCTGATGATGGCATACAAAGAGGACTTTGGAAAGTATGGAATCCATGTAGGCCAGATTCTTCTTACAAAGGAAGATTTTGAAGACCATACAAGAAATCTGAATATAAGAAATGCACTGTTCACTTTGATTGATGAGGGGGTTGTCCCTATCATAAATGAAAATGACAGCGTAAGCGTTGATGAAATCAAGATAGGGGATAATGACACACTGTCAGCCTTAACAGCAAACTTGTGGAATGCTGATGCACTGATTATTCTAAGCGATATAAACGGCGTGTACAATAAAGACCCTAAGACTTATAAGGACGCAAAGCTTATCGAGGAAATCCATGATATAGACAAGCTCCTTTCAAGTATAGATGTGAGAGGCAAAAGCAGCTTTGGAACAGGCGGCATCGTATGTAAGATTGAGGCAGCAAGAAAGGTAAATAAGTATGGTATCCCTCTGATACTGTTAAACGGAAAGAAGATAAATATTATAAAAATGGCGGCGGAGGGCAAAGCGACAGGAACGGCGTTCCTGGGTAAGACGGATGTCTAGAACTGATGTCGAATGTACGGAATTAACTCAATAAATGTTGAAATTTAAATCAAATTGTCTATCGAAAATTGACGATTTGAAGGAGGCGAAACGGATATGAAACTGGGATTTATCGGTGCCGGAAATATGGGCGGTGCTATATTGAGAGGTTATCTGAAGTCCGGCAAAACAGCAGGTTCAGATATATATGTGTGCGGACGTGACCGTGAAAAGCTTGAAAGGCTATGCAGTGAGCTTTCCGTAAATCCATGCGGAAGCATAGGTGAGCTTGTTGAAGCCTGTGATGTGATTATGCTTGGCGTAAAACCGAATATGTTTCCTGAGATAATGCCGCAGGTTGCCGAGAAATATGAGAATAAAAAGATTCTGGTGTCCATGGCTGCGGGCATTACCATATCATACATAGAAGACTATGTGGGCAGAGAAGCAAAGATTGTGCGTGTTATGCCTAATACACCTGCCATGGTTGGCGAAGCCATGACATCCGTGAGCAGAAAAGGAAATGTTTCAGACGGTGAATTTGAGCCTGTATTTGAAATATTTAAGTCAATAGGAAGGGCTGAGGAGGTCGATGAAGAGCTTATTCACTGTGTTATAGGAGTAAGCGGAAGCAGTCCTGCGTATACTTACATGTATATAGAGGCTTTGGCGGATGCGGCTGTGAAAAACGGCATGAACAAGGAGCAGGCGATTGTGTTTGCGGCGCAGTCTGTTCTCGGTGCAGCGAAGATGGTGCTTGAGACGGGTGTGGACCCTGTCCAGCTGAGAATTAATGTCTGCTCGCCGGGAGGAACTACTATTGAGGCTGTGGAAAATCTTCAGCAGGCAGGCTTTGCCGACGTGGTAATGAACGGTTTTCAGGCAGCTGTTGACAAATCCGTAAAGATGAGCAACGGAAAAAAATAAAAGAAAGAAGATGGTCAGACATGACATTTGAAGAAAAAACACTGTCAAGTGAAGTTATATATAAGGGAGCAATACTGACACTGCGCCGTGACAGGGTTGAAACCGTCGGAGGCGAGGGCTACAGGGAAATCGTTGAACACAACGGAGGTGTAGCGGCTATTGCTGTTAAGGATGACGGCAATGTTATCATGATAAAACAGTTCAGAAAGCCTATAGAAAGGGTTATACTTGAGGTACCTGCCGGAAAGATTGAAAAGGGCGAAGACCCTCTGGAAACTGCCGTAAGGGAGCTGAAGGAAGAAACGGGATACACTGCGGGTAAGGTTGAGTTTCTGTCTAAGTTTTATCCTTCTGTAGGATATTCCCAGGAGCTTTTATACATCTATTTATGCACGGAGCTTACTGAGGGTGAAACAGATTTTGATGACAGCGAAGCTATAGATATGTTTGAAATGAAGCTTGATGATTTGTATAAAATGGCGGTAAACGGAGAAATTGAAGACGGAAAAACCGCAATTGCTGTTATGCAGGCATGGGCAAAACTCAATGCAAAATAAATGTACCTACAGCAGAGATGCTGCAAGGGGAAAGAGTGCCGTCTGTATAAAACAGCTTATGATTACTGCAATACAAAGCAGAAGGAATGCAAAAAGGTATGGTGTTGAAAAAGTGTTTCTTTTCCGGCATCTGCCTTTATTTTTTTTGTACGGTGACTCTGCCATGGCGGTGCCGGCACCGAGAAGCAGTGAGGGCAGAAGTACGGTGTTCTGGGGTATGAGTGCGATGAGGATAATCAGTATGCCGCTGAAGCTGAGGGTTTCCAGTATCAGGGCGCAGCAATAGCCCAGGGAGAGTCCTTTGAAAAAGAATATAATTACGGCAGCAGGGCATGAAAAACGGCTGCATCCGGAAACACCTATGATAAGAAGGGAAAAGAGGTTTATAAAAAGGCAGTATGCTATGGAATACAGGTCAAAAGGATCTGATTTTATGGCATTGAAAATCTCAACAAGGTATGACTGCATGCTTTCCTTTATTTCAGAGGACATCATGGTTTCAAAAAATATGCCTGTAGAAAGACCAAAGCATAAAATGAAGCCTAAAAGAAAGGTGCACTCTTTTGACCAGGAAAAAGTGTTCAGTGTATTGTGAAGCAGATTTCTGTTCATATTTTCTCCGTTTCTGTGAGTTTCTTAAAGTATCACGCTGTATATAAAAGAATATGACGGGAGAATGAAAAATAGTACAACTGCTATCTTACCTAAAGCATAAATTATTATTGTAAACCGACCGTCCAAGGAGTATACTTAATAAATGACAACTTTACGGAGGCAATATGGAAAATTATCTGATATTATTTAAAGAATATTTAATAAAAGAAAAGAGAATGTCCGAAAACTCGGTACAGGCATACATAAGAGATATTTTGGAATTTCAAAGATTTATGAGCGGAAAAGGAACTGATGATATAAGTCTTGCATCAAACACGGAAATAGTTTCTTTTGTATTAAAACTGAAAAATGACGGAAAGTCATCTTCTACGGTAAACAGAAAGGTTGCGTCATTGAGGGCTTTTTATAACTTTATGGTGGCAAGAGGCTATACAAAGGAGAATCCTGTTTTCAATATCAAATCACCTCGAATAGAGAGAAAAGAGATTGAATATCTTACTATTGAAGAGGTGGACAAGCTTTTGTCATTACCTGACGATTCGCTGAAAGGTCAGAGGGATAAAGCGATACTGGAGCTGATGTATGCAACAGGCATAAGAGTAAGTGAGCTGATTGAAGCAAAGGTGGAGGACATAAATCTGAGACTGGGATTCATCACATGCAGCGGAGAGCATGGAAAAGCACGTATCATACCTATGGGACGACCTGCGAGGGCTGCTGTCGAGAACTACATATATGATGTCCGTGATAAGCTGATAAAGAATAAAGATGAGGAACATCCTCAGGAGGCATTGTTTGTAAACTACGCGGGTGAAAAGCTTACACGTCAGGGCTTGTGGAAAATACTGAAGGAATATGCAAAACTAGCGGGTTTTGAAACGAAGATTACACCTCAGACGCTTAGAAATTCATTTGCCGTTCATATGATTCAGAATGGTGCGGATCTGAAGTCGCTTCAGGAGCTTATGGGGCATGAGGACATTACCGCGACGCAGATATATCTTTCGGTAACGAAAAACAGAATAAAGGATGTTTATGACAGAACCCACCCAAGGGCATAGGAAGAAAGAATAACATAAAACAGTAAAAGCATTGGTATATTGAATTATGATTCATATTGCTGATGCTTTATTTTTTTGTTACAATCGTACACATAAAGGAGGAAGATTTTATGGGAAATTTAAAAGAAAGAAAGTATTTAGCGGTGCTTCTTGTTTTTGTGACTGTCATGGCGGCGTTTTTTAGCGTAGGATGCAGTGCGGATAAGAGCGATGCGAAAAATGAGGAAAACAGCAGGGATAACGGCATAGGGCTAAGCTTTACGGCTGAAACACTGCCTGTTATAGACGGGGCTACGGCACTGGCGCCTTACTATGAGGCTATGGCTGCAGAGCTTTTAGGGATGGATGTGTCAGAGGCAAGACAGTACACCTTGTGCAGCAAGACTGACGGTGCGTATGAAAATCTCATAGCGGGTAAGGCAGACATGATATTCTGTTCCATGCCTTCAAGCGAACAGCAGGAAATGGCGGCTGAGGCCGGAGTGGAATTTGAAACGGTTCCTTTTTTGAACGGCGGATTTGTTTTTTTCGTAAATAAGGATAATCCGGTGGACAGCCTGTCAGTAGAACAGCTTCATGATATTTATGCCGGAAAGATTACAAACTGGAAAGAGGTCGGCGGAGATGATGTTGAAATAGTTCCGTATCAGAGACCTAACAACTCGGGAAGCCAGACAGGAATTTATAAATATGTAATTCCTGAAGATGAAATCATGGAGGCTCCTACGGAAATGAAGATTGAAACTATGGGAGAAATCATAGATGCTGTGGCAAACTATGAAAATTCAGAAGGTGCAATCGGATACTCGTATTACTATTATGTGGCAAATATGCACAATTCTGATGAAATAAAGCTGGTTCAGATAGACGGTATAGCTCCGAGTGACGAAACCATAGGAAACGGAACTTATCCTATCATAAATCCTTCACTTATGGTTATAAATAAAGAAACTGCTGCAGACAGTCCTGTAAGGGACATTATAAAATGGGTTCTTTCCGATGAAGGTAAAAGGGTGGCGAGAGAAAATGGATATATTCCGATTGAAAAATAAAAAAAGAATAAGCTGCTTTTTAAGCCTGGTCATTATCGGGGCACTTGCGGTATCGGGTTGTGCGGGAAATGAACAGCCGGGAGAAGTTGCTTCCGGATTTCTGAAGCATAAGGAACATAAAAACTACATAGTTGAAAACCCTTTGAAATTTGAAAGGTTTATGGTTGATGCAGAAGGAAATCCATTGGAGGCTGAGGCAGATGAAGGCGGAGACTTTTACAGCGAATACAGCATACTGAAGGTTTCGGGGCTTAAGGATAAGGCTGTTGAGAAAAAGATAAATGACAGAATCGCCGAAAAGTTTAAAGAATGTGTGGGAAGTCTGCCTGCATACAGGGGCATAAAAATCCTGCTTGGTGATGAAAAACAGCTTCTGAATGAAAATATCTATACGTATCAGAGCTTTAACTGCAACAATGTGCTGTCCGTGGTAATGGAAAGAAATGCAGGCTACAGAAATGAAAGCGATGGAGAAAAGGGTGATGATGTCTATTTTTCACAGACCGAAACTATAAACTTTGATTTGAATACAGGAGAGGAAATTGGTTTCTCGGAGATTTTCGGTGATGAAGAGGCATATAAATACCTAAATGATTCCGTTAAAGATTTTCTTTCTGAAAATAATGCTCAAGAGGAGCAGGGAGAGGATATATATGGGACATTAATTCAGACAAAGCCTTTTGAAAGGCTTGATACGGAGCAGAAATTTTACCTGAATGATTCTTATATAAATCTGGTTATGGATTATGAGACACCTGAATTTCAGACAAATATGAACTCGTATTCAATCAGCATACCGTGGGGTGAAAACATTTATCTTACTGAAAACTATTTTTCCGGAAGTGAAGATATTTATGAAAGTGATGAACCTTTAGCCAAATGTCTTATAGCTGATGTGAGCGGTGAGGAGAAAAGAATATATTCTTATGAAAATGAAGACGGTGTGGAAATGATGGTGAGAGGCAGCTACAGATCCACAACTCCGGAATTTATTCAGGAAAAAATCGAAGCTTTTTCTGCCAAGGGTTTTCAGGGGATTGATAAGGAACTGAAAAAATATTACAGGCAGGCTGCTGAAGAGTGCAGCAGGGAAAACTGCTACGGAAGCTGCATGAAAACTGTAAATGTGTCTGCGTTTGGCGGCTACATAAACTATGAAGAAAGCATATATGCTTCGGTGACAGGTCATCAATCATCATGGGATGATACGATAACATATTTTGATAAAAATAAAAGCACGCAGTCTGTATACAGGAAAAGTGACAGTAAAAAGATGGAGCCTGCGGATTTTTTCAAAAACAGGGAGGACTGCGAAAAACTGGTTAAAGAGGCGATGGTGAAAGCCGTTCAAAGAACCTTTGAAGAAAATTCGGGATGGATTTCGGAGGATGAAGCTTTAAAGGATTATGTTTTCGGTGAAGGGGAAAATAAAGAAAAGGACTTAAGGTTTGTTGACAAGATGTATGACAATATCTCTGGAATGTCCCTGAGCGGCACATATATGAGCTTTTCGGCAGAGAACTTTTCAAAAGGAGAAGAAATATTCCGGGAGATTTACGGAGAAGACTGTCCGTTCAGTGAAAACTCATATATTTTCACGACAGGTGTGTACTGCCTGAAATACAGCGAAATAGGCTGCGAAAATCTTTCGATATTTAAGTAAAAAAAGCTTGCCAAACAGGAACTGTTATAATATAATTATTTAGGTTATTACGGGCGTTCCTCTGGACATTTTAAAATGTTGAGATACAAGGTCTTAAAATTAAACTTGCCACGAACGTCATGGAAAGGAAGATAGAATTATGAACGTTATTCAGGCAATTACTGAAGAGTACAAGAGAAACGATTTACCTCAGTTCAAAGTAGGTGACACAGTTAAGGTTCACATCAAGATTAAGGAAGGTAACAGAGAAAGAATCCAGATTTTCGAAGGTTTCGTATTAAAGATGCAGAACGGCGGAATCAGCAAGACTTTCACTGTAAGAAGAATTGCTTCCGGTGTTGGTGTAGAAAAGACTTTCCCTATCAACTCACCTAAGATTGATAAGATCGAAGTAGTAAGAGAAGGTAGAGTAAGAAGAGCTAAGCTGAACTACATGAGAGAAAGAACAGGTAAGGCTGCTAAGATTAAGAGCAGATAGTTTGAAAAATCAAGGGAACCAGTGCGGTTCCCTTATTTTTTTACGTATGGCAGAAACCGACTGCAAGGAGCTAACACGGCGAGGAACGAGCCGATGTAAAAGAAGGGAGAAATACAAATGATAGAAAACATTAACTGGTATCCCGGACACATGAAAAAAACAAGAGAGCTGATTCAGGCAAATCTCAAAATGGTTGATATAGTTATAGAAGTTATAGATGCAAGAATCCCCGAATCAAGCAGAAATCCGATTATAAACGATATAGTCGGGGGAAAGCAGAGAGTAATTGTTCTGAACAAGGTTGACCTGGCAGACAGCGCGGAAAACGAGAAATGGACGGAGCTTTACAAAAATGAGGGCCATTTTGTAGTGGCAATGAACTGCATGAGCGGTGCGGGAGTGCAGAATCTTCTCAGACTTCTGGAAAAATATCAGGATAAGAGAAATGAAGAACTGGCAAGAAAGAGAACTCTGCGCATGATGATAGTAGGGGTTCCGAATGTGGGAAAGTCCTCACTTATAAACAGACTTTTGGGCAAAAAGAGCGCCAAAACAGGGGACAGACCGGGCGTTACAAGAGGAAAAC
Organism: Anaerovoracaceae bacterium; assembly: GCA_051883075.1. GTDB lineage: Bacteria > Bacillota > Clostridia > Peptostreptococcales > Anaerovoracaceae > Aminipila. The sequence goes on along the minus strand of JBJETA010000130.1, from coordinate 1,259 downwards.
AATGGCTGACTCTGGCAAACGGCATGCAGCTTCTGGATACTCCGGGCATATTATGGCCTAAATTTGAAGACCCGCAGGTTGGTCTTAACCTGGCATTCTGCGGTTCCATAAGGGATGAAACCATGGACATAGCTTCACTTGCACTTGAGCTTATCAAAGAGCTTCAGGAAGAATATCCCGATGAGCTGATGACAAGGTACAAGCTGGAGGAGCTGGGAGAAACTCCGCTTGAAACCATGGAAATGATTGCGCAGAAGCGTGGCTTTATCATGTCGGGAAAGAGAATAGATTATGAAAGAACGGGCAGAACTGTTTTGGACGAATTCAGATCCGGAACTATAGGGAAAATTACGCTTGAAAGAGCTTAATTTTATTTAAGCAGGTGTGGAAATGGCAACAAAAGCAGAACGAGAAGCACTTTTGAAAGAAAAGCTTGTGCTTATGAAAAAATATGAAAACGACCTCTATGCGCAGGGACTAAAATATGTGGCGGGAGTTGATGAAGTTGGCAGAGGGCCTCTTGCCGGCCCTGTTGTTACGGCTTGTGTCGTTCTGCCACAGGACTTTGATGTTCTTGGTATAGACGATTCCAAGAAGCTTTCGGAAAAGAAGAGGGAACAGCTTTTTGACATTATCAAAGAAAAGGCACTTGCCTGCGGCATAGGCATGTCTGATAATACCCGAATTGATGAAATAAACATATTAGAAGCAACAAAAGAGGCAATGGAAAAGGCTGTAAAGGCAGCAGATGAGCAGCTGCGGGCGAGCCTCGGTTTTTCTGTCTCAGCAAACGAAAATGAAAAAAGGGAAAATGTGATACAGCATATATTGATTGATGCTTTGACTTTGAAAAATGTGGACATTCCCCAGACAGGAATAATAAAGGGTGACACACAGAGTGTATCCATAGCTGCGGCTTCGATAATAGCAAAGGTCACAAGGGACAGAATGATGGTTGAGTATGCAAAGGAATTTCCGGCATACGGTTTTGAGAAAAATAAGGGATATGGAACAAAAGCACACTATGAAGGTCTGGACAATGTCGGTATCTGCTCGATACACAGAAAATCATTTTTGCGCAAATATGCGGAAGAAAGAGGAAAAATGCTTTAGGTACGCAATTTCATCGAGCATTTATATATAAGATTTGAAATAAAAGTTGCAATAAAATTCTTTATATGGTAAAATATGTAAAATTAAAACCCGTTGATAATGCCTGCTCAAGATTATATAATAAGGGGGAAAGATATGGAGAATTT
>JBJETA010000129.1:0-9045 GCA_051883075.1 Anaerovoracaceae bacterium | reverse complement strand
CCGTAAATTTCCCTTCAAAATCCATATCAGCCATGCCTGCCGCCCTGATAAGCTTGTCCAGCTTTTTAAGCAGCGGAGTTCCGATTTCCGTCTTCATACTCGTATAATATACTTTTGATTTTGCCATGAAAGTTCTCCTTATTACTTATTTACTAAAACTCTGTCACCAGAATTATACACCATTTTTCCTTATCTTTAAATAAAATAATGCATATCCCAAGGAAGCAAATAAACATCCTCCACCTGCCAAAAGCCAACATTCTCCGAAGGTGTGATTTGTTATGTATGAAGCCATAACAATCGGGCTCACAGCTCTGCCTGTTCCCTGAATAATGTCGTATATAGCCTGGAATCTCGCTCTGTGAGTTACAGGTGAATTATTTGCAATAAACACACCCGAATTCGTTGCAATAATGACTTCACCGGTAGACCACACGATTACCAGCAGATAGAAGACAAATAACTCTTCTGCAAAAGCATAACAGCCAAAACCTATGGTGTATAAAAGCGCCGCAACACTTATATTTATAAGCGGATGCATTTTCTTGAAGATTAAAACCGTCAATGGAGTTGCTACTGCAACCATAAGACCGTTTAAAGACCATATTATACCATAAAACTTTGACCCATCCCAGGCACCAAAGGCCTCGGACATATGAAGCGGCATAACATATCCCATCTGCGAATACGCAAAAGCAGGAAGCATGCCCAAACAAGCAAACAGCAATACTCCGGGGCGTTTAATAAGAGCCCGGAGTAAATTATCCTCTCCTGCAGAAAGGCTAGTTTCCGTACAAATTGATGAGTCTTTTTCTTTAGCCTCCTTAAGAACCTTACTGCTTATAAAAAATGCAATCAGCGAAATAGCCGTCATGCTTAAAATAGCTTGCCCCCAGAAAATCCATTGTATATAGTTTTCAAATAAAAGTCCCGCTAACATAGGTCCTATAGCATAGCCTAAATTAAATCCCAGATATACTAAAGAAAAGCTTTCTTGTCTGTTTTCCGGTGTTGTCAAATCTGCCATCATAGCAGACAGAATAGGCATGGCCATATTCAAAAAGAAGTATGCTATCAGAATAATTGCTATTGATATCAGCTCTTTATATAGGAACCCTGCAAGTATAAAGAACACATTTGATATAAGCACTACAGTAACGTATACATATTTTCTGCTAAATCTGTCTGCCAGTTTTCCCCCCATCAAAGATGCAGGCAAAGATGATATGGATACTATAAGAAGGAATTGTGCAATTGTTTCTTCGCTTAAGTTCATCTTATCGCTTAAGAAAAATGTTAAAAATGGGTACACTAACGCACCCATAGCCGCAATGGTACGGGCAACAAGCAATACGTATATTTCACGAGGTAACCCCCTATATTGCTGCATCATTTTTCCAAACATAAAGTTCACCTTATAAAAAGGGATTGCAGTATTCTGCAATCCCAAGTGTTTTTAAGTATCTTCGTAATATCTAATCTATGTTTGATTATCTTTCTACGATAACAGTAGTTCCCTGTCCACCACCGATGCAAAGAGTTGCAAGACCAGTCTTTGCGTCTCTCTTAATCATTTCGTGGATTAGAGTGATAAGGATTCTTGTACCTGATGCACCGATTGGGTGACCGATAGCAATAGCACCACCGTTTACGTTTGTCTTTTCAGGATCTAATCCTAAATCCTTTCTAACTGCCAATGACTGAGCAGCGAAAGCTTCGTTAGCTTCTACAAGGTCAATCTGGTCAATTGTCATTCCGGCCTTTTCAAGAGCCTTTCTTGTTGCAGGAACAGGACCGATACCCATGATGCTTGGATCTACACCGCCTGAAGCATATGACTTGATTGTGCAAAGAGGCTTGATTCCTAATTCGTCAGCCTTTTCCTTTGACATAACTACTACTGCAGCGCCTGCATCATTGATACCTGAAGCGTTTGCAGCTGTTACGATACCATCCTTCTTAAATGCACCCTTAAGCTTAGCAACCTTTTCCATTGTTGTTCCGAACTTAGGGAATTCATCTGTATCAAATACGATTGGATCACCCTTCTTCTGAGGGATTTCTACTGGAACGATTTCATCCTTGAACTTGCCAGCCTTGATAGCTGCTTCTGCTCTGTTCTGTGAAGTTACTGCAAATTCATCTAATTCTTCTCTTGTGATGCCGTACTGTTCTGCAACGTTTTCTGCAGTGATACCCATGTGGTAATCATTGAATGCATCCCAAAGACCATCATTTACCATCATGTCAACTAACTTTGTATTGTTCATTCTGGCACCGTATCTACCTGTAGGAAGAGCGTATGCTGTCTTTGACATGTTTTCAGCACCACCGGCAACAACGATATCAGCATCGCCAGCCTTTATTAACTGAGCTGCAAGTGAAACTGCTCTTAGACCTGAACCGCATACCTTATTTAAAGTCATTGCAGGAACTTCAATTGGAAGACCTGCGTCAAGACAAATCTGTCTTGCTACGTTCTGACCAAGACCACCCTGAAGAACGCAACCCATAACTACTTCATCAACCATTTCAGGCTTGATTCCGGCTCTTTCGATAGCGCCCTTAACAGCGATAGCACCAAGTGTTCTTGTAGGGATATCCTTTAAAGTACCACCAAATGCTCCGATAGGTGTTCTAGCTGCACTTACGATTACTACTTCTCTCATGTTTTTTTGTCCTCCTTAAAACCTTTTGCAAAATAAAAGCATTGCGCATACACGCCCATACTATATTATTAATATACCATACTTTTATTCAATTGCAAATCTTCTGCACTTTAAACCGTCTTTTGATTGTTATATATTTCACAATTTGTATTTACATTGTATTCCTATATTTTCCTATTGTCAACACATTTTATTTATATTTTTCTGAATTCTTTGTTTATTTTTTAGTGCAATTTTTGTTATGAAGTTAACAAAGTTTTTTTATTTATACATAAAATGAAATATTTTTTCATTGTTCTGTGACATTATCACAGAAAAGAAAATAAACAAATTTATAATAATAGTATGTCAATAGATATTACTTGGAGAAAGTCTCCAAAATAAATACACACAATGAACGGAGGTTGCTATGAAAAAAGTTGTTATTGTCGGCGGTGTAGCCGCAGGCGCAAGCTGTGCTGCAAGGCTGCGCAGATTAGATGAACAGGCAGAAATCATTCTTCTGGAAAAGGGCGAGTACATTTCCTACGCAAATTGCGGTCTGCCATACCATGTCGGAGATGTGATTTCATCACGTGATTCACTTCTGGTAACAAAGCCCGAGGTTATGAAAAATCGTTTTCGTGTAGATGTACGTGTACTCAGCGAAGTAATATCAATCGATAGAAAAAACAAAATCGTTTCAATAAAAAATCTTGCAGACGGAACTGTATATGAGGAAAGCTATGAAACTCTGGTACTTGCTACCGGATCTTCTCCTCTCCGTCCGGGCATTCCGGGGATTGAATCCGAAAAAATCATGACGCTCTGGACAGTTCCGGACGCAGACAAAATCAGGGAAATCATAAGCCGTGGTGCGAAATCCGCAGTTGTTGTCGGTGGCGGATTTATCGGTCTTGAAACGGCAGAAAATCTCCACCATGCAGGTTTAAAAGTTTCCATAGCAGAGGCTTTAGATCAGGTAATGGCCCCTCTTGACCCGGAAATGGCCGCTTCTCTGCATAATCATATTCGTGAACAGGGCATTGATCTCAATCTTTCTGACGGCGTGGATTCTTTCAGTGAAATAACAGATGGCATTGAGGTCAAACTGAAAAGCGGAAAGCTTCTTAAGGCAGATTTAGTGCTTTTATCCATCGGTGTCCGTCCAAACAGTGCACTGGCAAAAGATGCCGGTCTATCCGTAAATGAACGCGGCGGCATCATTGTGGATGAACATATGCGCACTTCAGACCCTGCTATTTTTGCAGCCGGAGATGTGGCTGTGATTAAAGAACTGGTTACCGGTGAACCGGCTATGATTGCACTGGCAGGACCTGCAAACAAACAGGGCCGTATTGTGGCTGATAATATCGCAGGGATTGACTCAGCTTATACCGGAACTCAGGGCTCTTCCGTAGCAAAAGTTTTCGACCTGACAGCCGCATCTACCGGATTAAACGAAAAGACTTTGAAACGCCGTGGAATGATTAAAGGTAAAGATTATGAAAGTATACTGATTTCACAAAGTTCTCATGCCGGTTATTATCCCGGTGCGATTCCAATGTTCATAAAGCTTCTTTACAGTCCGGATGGAAAAAAGCTGTTCGGAGCACAGATTGTGGGCACGGAAGGAGTTGACAAAAGGATTGACACTATTGGAGTAACCATGCGACTTGGTGGCGGAGTGGAAGATTTGAAAAATCTGGAGCTTGCCTATGCCCCTCCTTATTCCTCAGCAAAGGACCCTGTAAATATGGCAGGATTTACTGCAGAAAATCAAATTAACCACCTTGCTTCCTTTGCGGAATGGAATGAACCTGATATAAATCCTGAGGCTGTTTTACTTGATGTCAGGGAAGAAGCTGAAGTTATGTCCTATGCACTTCCCGGCGCCGTAAACATTCCTTTGGGACAACTTCGTCACAGACTGACTGAATTAAATAAAGACAAAACATATATTATCTTCTGCGCTATAGGAGTAAGAGGATATAACGCCGCAAGAATTCTGATGCAGAACGGTTTTAGCAATATCAAGATTTATCCCGGTGGTGCCCGTTTATATCGCGAAACGCATCCTGACCGTGAAGAAGCTTTTCGCGGCGGCAATGTTCCTGAAACCTTTGGTATAAATAATCCCACAGAGAAAAAAGAGGAAACTAATATGAAAAGAATCAGCATAGACTGCAGCGGTCTGCAGTGTCCCGGGCCGATTATGGAGGTCTTTAACAATATAAAAAATATGCAGGACGGCGAACAGCTTGAGGTTACAGCTTCTGACCCGGGTTTTGTAAAAGATGTGGCTTCATGGTGCAGACGAACAGGAAATACGTTAATCTCCACTCACAAAGACGGTTTATCCTATGTTGCATTGATTCAAAAGGGTACCGGAGTTCCTGCTCCGGAAATGTTGACTGAGAACGGTCAACCGGTTGTTCGTGATACACCTCAGGGAAAAACAATTATTGTATTTGACGGTGACATGGATAAGGTATTGGCATCCTTCGTCATCGCCAACGGTGCTCTTGCCATGGGCAGACCTGTTACCATGTTCTTTACATTCTGGGGTCTGACTGCACTTCGAAAGACAGAAAAACAGAACATAAAAAAATCAGCCATCGAAAAAATGTTTGGCATGATGCTTCCACGCGGTGTAAATAAATTAAAACTGTCTAAAATGAACATGGGCGGTATGGGTACCGCCATGATGAAATACATCATGAATGACAAAAACATTGATTCTCTGGAAGATATGATGAAAAAGGCTATGGAAAACGGCGTAAAGCTTATAGCATGCTCCATGAGTATGGATGTTATGGGAATCAGAAAGGAAGAACTGATTGACGGTGTGGAAATCGGCGGTGTCGGAACATATCTTGGCGATGCCGAAGGATCAAATGTCAACCTGTTTATCTAATTAATTTCTTAGCCGGTTCAAAGGTTCAGCCGGACGGCAATTCCTTAATATATCGACATAATCATAAAAAATGCTCTCCAACAAACACGGGGAGCATTTTTATGTTATAATAAAATGTAAATAAAAAAAATTCAAAATTCAAAAGGAGATTGGGTATGAGAACTTTAACTAAAAAAACAATTTTCTATCTGGCGCTGTCTACGCTGGCCGCTTTTTTCTTTATGCTTAACGGCACAACAGAATTCGCCGCTCTCATTTTTGCCTTCTGTTCCAGCTGTCTGCTGATTCCGTACTGGTGCAGGTCCGATATCCCTGTTGCGAAATTCAAGCTGGCTTCAACAGCTGTGCTTATTCTGTTTAATGCAGCATTGCTGGGAATGACCGGCGGATTGGATAGAGGTTTTTATTCTTATCTTTTGGTTGCTGCGGTTGTCACTGCGGTAAGCATGTTTCTTAATAAGCAAATGTCCGGTGTGCAGGAATAGCTGCGGATGCCGCTTTCTGTATTATAAAAAATAGAATATGGAACAAAAAATACAAAAGCTTCAGATACGGTTTTTTGCCTTTCTGAAGCTTTTGTAATTATTCAACCTCAATCGTATTTCTTGTCTTTTTTGCCTTGTAGAGCGCTTTATCCGCTCTCTTCAAAACATTTTCACTGCTCTCTTCAAACATCGCCGCGGCAACTCCAATACTAACGGTTACATAATCTGCAACATCCGACTTTTCATGCGGTATCTGCAATTCAGATACTGTATTATTTATCCGTTTTGCTACTGCACATGCCTCTTCCCCCGAAGTTTCGGGTAAAATAATTAAAAACTCTTCTCCTCCATACCTGATTGGAAAGTCTGTTGCCCTGATTTGTTCCAGAATAGCTTTTCCTACTGATTCTAAAACTTCATCACCTTTCTGATGTCCGTAATAATCATTATATTTTTTGAAATAATCAACATCCATCATAATCATAGACGGAAGCTTTTTTTGAGCCATAATTAACTCCCAGTTCTCATGAAGAAAATCGCCCATGGCTCTTCTATTATACAACCCTGTTAAACTGTCACACTCACTGAGTTTTGTCAACTTGTGGTTAAGCTGTTGTATCTTTTTATTCTTACTGTTAATAATTACAGCTAATGCGCTAAAAACAGCAACCACAACAACAGATATTATAACTATCAAAAAAAGTATCCTGTTTTTTTCCTGAAGGTTTTGAATCTGTTGTTCTCTCTGTTCACTTTGAAATTTCTCAAGCATATAAGAAGCCTGTTGGTTCTCCTGCATAATATAATCTTCTTCCAGAGAATTCATCAGTGCTTCTGCATAATACTCCGCATTTTCAAAATCGCCTTTTCCCTTGTATGCATTGTACAAGCCTCTTAGGCATGGATTATACGGAGTCAATTCTAACCTTTCTATAAATATTTCTTCTACTTTTTTATAATATTCCAATGCCTCATCAAAATTTTTTATTGCAAGGTTTATGTCTCCATATATCATATATATTTCAATGTCAAAATCTGAAAAGCTGAAATTAGGGTCATTGTTATAGCGCTGTTCTGCCAGTTGAACATGTTTCGCTGCAACTTCATACTCTCCGTTATTTATTTCATATCTTGCCAGCGACGTATAATATTTCGTCAAATCATCTTTCTTTTCTCTGCCGGATTCTTCCCGATTGATAAACTCCAACGATTCTTTTAAAGACTTATCTGCGTTTTCCAAATCACCGCTCAGCAGATACGAAGTGAACAAGTGGTCCGTAATATATGCTCCCATAGAAAGCTGTGACTGAGTCATAGTTTTAAAAGATTGCATATTACTATATGCATTATTTAAATATCGAATCGCTTCATTATAATTGCCTTTTGACTGATAATCGGTTCCTATATCCGTTAAAATACGCACAACCTTATTCGTATTCTTATTCTTTTTGGCATAATCCAATGCCTCCAGCTGATACTGCATGGTCTTAACAGATTCATCTGAATAAGCATATAATCGGGCAAGCATCGACAAAACATCTTCCATTGCATGATACTCTGTTTCCCCCGCAATCTGAAGAGTATCTTCCATAAGATCAATTGCTTTGTTGACACCATTTGGCATTTCCAACATGTCATAGCTCAGCCAAAGGTTAAGCTTTATCAGATAATCTTTTTTCTCTTTTCCATCATAAACCTCCGACATTCTAGCAATGGAATCCTTTGCTTTATCATATTCACCCAGATATATATAACATTTACTAAGTTCATAATATGACCTTGCTTTCATTTCACAGTCACTGTCATTCGCCTCATCACCGGCTTTTTTAAAATATTGGGCTGCGTTTTCCGTATCTCCATCGAATAAAGCTGTGCTCCCGAGAATAAAAAAAGATCTGCCTTCATCATTTTCGGATTTTTCCATAAAAACATCTTTATGCTCCGCTGTATTCCACTCCGCAATGATTTCCGAATCATATTGGTACGAATCTTCTGTTATCAGGTATTCAATAAACTTATCTTCTTCGTCGGGAGACTCCGTCTGCCGGTTGTCTCTGTTTTCACATCCGGTAAAAACAGACAAAAACATCAGAAAAACTAAGAATATCCCTATCCCCTTATACAGACAAGATTTCATAATATCCTCCATATTCCGGCAACAGCCTTAACAAGCTTTCTATATACTCAAATTTCTATTCAAACAAAATTATATACTTCTCAATCAGTTCCACCGGCTTGTACGAAAGCTTTGCTTTCCTCAGGTTTTCCAGCCCCATATCCTCTTCACGGTTCACAAATCGGATTTCCTCCGGCAGATGCTTACAGAACTCATTGTTAATAGCCTGATACAGCCCCCTTATCCGGCTGTTTGCCTTCTCGGCGTGCACCGTAACTGTTTCCTTTCCCGTCCTTGCACCTATGGAAAATGCCTCCAGCTTTCCGTCTATAACTATGCCTCCGCAGATGCAGCCAAGCTGCTCGCTGTGCTCAATCACATCAAGCGCCGCTTCTGTTTCCGACAGCAGCCACTCCATCTCTAAAGGCGGGATATCCTTCCTGGAGTTGAAATCATCAAGAAAAATCTTTATCATATCTGCCATATCAGGAGTTATCTTCACATATTCATACTCAAAATTGTTTTTAAAATAGTTTAAATGGTTCTTCTTGCCGTGATATTTCTTGCCTGCAAGCTCTATCAGGTCATTCTTCAGATAAAGATAATCATAATTTGGTCTGTCCTCAATCACCTTAACGCCCTCCCAGACTTCCTCGATAATGTCCTTTATCTGCGCAGGCACAAGTCTGAATACAAGCTTAAGCCCTTTAGCCTCCATATATGCCTTTACCTCAGCAAGCGCACGCTTCAGACTTACTGTATCATAGCTTCCCGTCTTTGTCATCGGCGGATACAGGAAATATTCCGCATGTCCGTCATCCATCAGATTTAACCCCGCAACGAACAGATACCCTTCAAATATCTCCCATGAGGAATCGC
>JBJETA010000128.1:0-9153 GCA_051883075.1 Anaerovoracaceae bacterium | reverse complement strand
AAGCTTATCAGGGCGGCAGGCATGGCTGATATGGATTTTGAAGGGAAATTTACGGCTGTTAAGATACATTTTGGCGAGCCCGGAAATCTTGCTTTCCTGCGTCCGAACTATGCGAAAGTTCTGGTTGATCTGATAAAGGAAAAAGGGGGAAAGCCTTTTCTGACGGACTGTAATACGTTGTATGTAGGCGGAAGGAAAAATGCACTTGATCATTTGGAATCAGCGTACATTAACGGATTTTCACCATTTTCAACAGGATGTCATGTAATCATTGCAGACGGGCTGAAAGGAACGGATGAAGCACTGGTTCCTGTCGAAGGCGGAGAGTATGTAAAAGAAGCAAAAATCGGACAGGCAATCATGGATGCAGACGTTTTTATAAGTCTGAACCATTTTAAGGGACATGAATCTACGGGCTTCGGCGGAGCTGTGAAAAATATAGGCATGGGCTGCGGCTCACGTGCGGGAAAGATGGAGCAGCACAGTGCAGGAACTCCTGAAATTTACAGCGATGTCTGTGTGGGCTGCGGAATGTGCACTACAGTCTGTGCCCATGAGGGTGTAAAGGTAGACGGTGAAAAAGCACATATAAATGAAGATAAATGCGTAGGCTGCGGAAGATGCATAGGGGTCTGTCCTACAGATGCAATCAGCTCAAAGTGGGATGAATCAAATACCATTTTAAATAAAAAAATGGCTGAATACACATGGGCTGTTCTTCACGGCAGACCTCATTTCCACGTTTCCCTTGTTGTTGATGTTTCGCCTAACTGCGATTGCCATGAGGAAAATGATATTCCTATCGTACCTGACATAGGTATGTTTGCTTCCTTTGACCCTATTGCACTTGATAGAGCGTGTGTGGATGCTGTAAATCGTCAGCAGCCTATACAGGGAAGCCTGCTTGATGATGCTGTGAAGAAGCACGGACATGACTGTGGATGCGGTTGTGGACATGATGAGACTCACGGTAATGACCATTTCCATATGACTCATCCTGACACTGACTGGACTTCGTGCCTTGAACATTGTGAAAAGCTGGGAATCGGAACACAGGAATACGAGCTTATAACAATTGAATAAAGATTTAGAAGAGGCATAACGCCTCATATACTTTTATGCATAAAGCGTCGGCAGAGCCGGCGTTTTTTTGTGCACATATTATATAATAAATATTCATTTTTGTTAATATAAACAAACTGTAAAAAATAATTTGTGAAATAAATATAAAAAAATAACAAAAAAGGGTGTTGACAGCATTTATGCATGATGTTAATATTGTTTTATCACTTTAATGTGATAAAACAATAAAGCGAAATAAAAAAAGACTTGCAGAAAGAGATTTATTATTTAACATTTACAATTTGAAAATCAAAGAAACAGGAGGAAAGAGCAATGAAAAAGAATTTTATTTTAAGCATGATGGTAATTTTAATGGTAAGCTTGTTAGCCCTAACCGGCTGTGGGGGCGGAGATACGGAGCAGGATGTGAACTCCGATTTGACCGGTTGGGCATATATCGAGGATAAAGGAGAATTGGTGGTTGGGCTGGATGATACCTTTGCTCCTATGGGCTTCAGAGACGAAGCCGGAGAGCTGGTTGGATTTGACATCGACCTTGCAGGTGCTGTAGCTGAAGAGCTGGGCATTAGCGTGAAGTTTCAGCCGATAGACTGGGATGCAAAGGAAATGGAACTTTCCTCCAAGAGAATAGACTGTATATGGAACGGCATGTCGGCAACTCCTGAAAGACAGGAAAACATGGCGCTTACAGATAAGTACCTGAACAATAAGATTATCGTACTGGCAAAAGATGCTTCTGTAAAAGTGGAAAAGGCTGAAGATCTGGCAAATTACAATGTAGGTACACAGGCAGATTCTGCTGCACTTGAAGTTTTAAAGGCAAATGAAGCCTATGATACCTTTGCGGATAAGATTGCCGAATATAAGACTTATGACGAAGTAATCATGGATATGCAGGCAGGAAGAATCGACTGCATGGTAGTGGACCAGGTACTTGGAGAATATAAGAACTCAAAACTGAAGGATAAGATGGTGCTTTGCGATTACGATTTCGGCGATGACTTCTATGCTATCGGCTGCAGAGTTGAAGATAAAGATGTGGCAGCAAAGATAACAGAAGCACTGCAGGCTGTTATTGACAGCGGAAAAGCTGAGGAAATCAGCAACAAGTGGTTCGGAAGAAATATAGTAATTCTTGAAGGTTATGATGAATAAAGGAGATTTGATGTGAGCGAGTTGTTAACTATGCTGGCAGAGAAGACGGAGTATGTAGGCATGTTAATGCCCTCACTTTTGCAGGGAGCTTGGGTAACGGTCAAGCTCTTTGCCTTTACTCTTATTTTCGCTCTGCCTTTGGGACTGCCTTTTGCTTTGGGAAGCAATAGCAGATTTGCACCGTTCAGGTGGTTTTCAAGAGTATATATATGGATATTCCGTGGAACACCTCTTATGCTGCAGCTGTTTTTCTTTTATTTCTATATCCCGATTGCTACAGGGATTATGATGGATGCTTTCACGACTGCAATAATAACCTTTGTGCTGAACTATTCCGCATATCTGGCGGAAATATACAGGGGCGGCATAGAAAGCATTGATAAAGGACAGTATGAAGCGGCACAATCATTAGGATTAGACAGAAGACAGACAATGTTTGGCATTATCCTGCCGCAGACAGTAAAAAGAGTACTGCCTGCAGTATCGAATGAAACTATTACGCTGGTAAAGGATACTGCGCTTGTTTCGGCTCTGTCTGTAGGAGAATTGCTGAAAGCGGCAAGAGGCGCGGTAAACAGGGATCAGATGGCGACAGCATATGTAATTGCTGCGATTATATATTTAATTTTGACATTTGTGTTAACTTTAATATCCAATCATCTGGAAACACGTTATTCAAAGTATGAAGGAAAGGCGGCAGTTCCGCCTGAAAAGCAAAGGAGGGCGAGCCTGCTATGGGGACTTCTATCCTTGAGATGAAAAATATCATAAAAAACTTCGGAAACTTTACTGCTTTGGAAAATGTGGATTTTTCGGTAGAAAAGGGTGAAACCGTTGCAATCATAGGACCTTCGGGTTCGGGAAAGAGCACTCTTCTCAGGTGTATAAACTGTCTTGAGCGCATCACACGGGGAAGCATAACACTGAACGGCGACACTTTTGCCGAAACAAAGTATGAAAAGGCAGAGTATCTTCCGGATAAAGAGCTTAAAAAGATTTGTGCGGAAACAGGTATGATATTTCAGCATTTTAATCTTTTTCCTCACATGACATGTATTGAGAACGTAAGCTATGCTCCGATAAAGGTAAAAAAGGAGAAAAAAGAAGAGGCGCGGGCCAGAGCGGCAGAGCTTCTGGAAATGGTCGGACTCGGAAGCAAGGCGGATGCGTATCCCGCACAGCTTTCGGGAGGACAGAAGCAGAGAGTTGCAATAGCAAGAGGCCTTGCCATGAATCCGGAAATAATGCTTTTCGATGAGCCTACAAGCGCACTGGATCCTGAGATAACAGGAGAAGTCCTGAATGTTATGCGGGATTTGGCAAAAAAACACACAACCATGGTTATAGTAACACATGAGATGGGATTTGCCAGAGAAGTGGCAGACCGTGTTGTATTTATGGACGGCGGCCGGATTGTGGAACAGGGAACACCTGCTGATATTTTCCAGAACCCAAAGAGCGAAAGACTTAAAGAGTTTTTAAGCTCGGTTATTCACTGATTTAATTCTGAATGAATAATTCCAATACAAGAAAATAGCATAATACAAGTTAAAAACTTCTTTAAATAACACTAATACAAAAATATCCCGGGTAAACGGGCAAAGATGCCTGCCTGCCGGGATATTTTTGTTTTTGCGTTAAAAGCTCTTTACTCTTCAAATTCTTCGTACATATCAAACAGCTGCTGCCGCTTGTTTATATCCAGCTTGGAAAAAATATTGTGGATATGGGCCTTGGCTGTACCTATGGAGATGAACAGTTCTTTGCTGATATCAGTGTTGTTTTTGTCCATGAGAAGCAGCCTGAGTATATCCTGTTCCCTTGTTGTAAGCTGATATTTCCTGCAGAATAAATAAAATTTGGATAAATTGTTATCGTGATTTGGCTTTTCACTGATGAAAGGCTCGCTGCCGTAATACTCCGGCATAGGCATGGAATGTCCGGGATTATAGCTGTTGGAAGTGGAAGAACTGTGCATTTCCGCTTCAAAATCCGTAAACTCGGAAGCAAAAGCATCCTGAGGCTGCTCCCTATAGATAAGGTGCTCTTTTGCCAGCGTATAAAATATATTTGCAGTTATAAGTGCATGAAGTATGTTCATGATATCGTTTGTAACGCTTCTGTTTACTATGCAGGTTGAAAGATCTGAGTAAACATCGATATTGAGTATTACGAAGAAGTCCTCAATGCTTATAAGTACAGAAAAGACAGCCGTAATATAAAGAATAAGCTTATACCTTACTGAAATAGGATCTGCATGAAGCTCCGGAGCTTTTTTTATTACATGTAAACCGTATAAACTCAGTGAGAGTGTAAACACCTGACAAGGAGTGTAATAGCAGAGAGACTTCATGGCGCTGTTAGGCATAAGAGGAACAAACAGCAGATAAACTACCAGCACTGTGAGTATTGCAAAGAAGGTTTTTTTGTGGGCAGGCTGGAGGATATGGTTATTGATGGAAACCATGCATGCAAAATATGTGGCAAAGATTATTGTCCTGAATGAAGGAACTGTCATAAACGAGTTGTCATATATGACGGAGAACCAGTCTATAAGCTCAGTTGCCAGTATAACCCAGTCCACAATCATGTACATAAGAAACAGCACGGCAATATGCATATATACATCTTTTTTTGAATAGAGATAAAAAACTACAGCAAAGGTCATAGGGATGCTCAAAATTATCCAATAAACAGAATTATAAAATAGTAAAAATAAATCCATATATGCATTCCTCCCTTTTTGTATACGAAACTTTTTCTAATATAATGTAGCATTTTTTTGAAAAGCTGTAAACAAAATATTTGAAAATACGGGTATAAACTTGTGACAAGATAACAAAAGTTTATGTGAGTTTATGTGATTAATCACAAAAGTGTAAAAAGATTAGCCTTTTTTCAATGCTTACAGCAACTATAAAAAAATCATATGGGTTTATAGAAAAAGTTGATAGAAGTTGAGAAAATGTATAAAAAACCAAAACCAAAAGTTGATTTTAAACCGGAAGCAGAGGGACTACTATAAACGTGTCAGGCAGAGATGCCGAGACATAATTCCGGTTCAGGTCCACAGGGCCTCGGAGCCAAGAAAAATTTTATACTATTATTAAGTGGAGAGAAAGGAGCTTAATACAATGGGTGAGAAAAAGAAATTCAGCATGCTGAGTGCGGTTCTTACAGTTATATGTGTTGTATTCGTAGCAGAAGCTGCAGCACCTGTAGCCGCAATCGGTAATTCACAGTACTTCTGGTGGATCTTTATGATGATTTGTTTCCTTTTACCTTATGGACTTATTTCATCAGAACTTGGAACATCATATGACAACGGCGGCGGTCTTTACGACTGGGTAACAACTGCACACGGTCACAAATGGGGAGCAAGAGTTTCCTGGTATTACTGGGTTAACTTCCCACTATGGATGGCTTCATTAGCTGTAATGTTCCCTGACTTCTATTTAATTATTACCGGTAATGAGCTAGGCACAATACCCGCAATTATTATTGAACTGTTATTTATATGGATTGTTACTTTCATTGCTTATACACCGGCAGCAGATGCAGTATGGATTTTAAACGGAGCGGCAGCTATAAAGGTTCTTCTTGCTTTGGGAATAGGCGTGTTCGGTATCGTAGGTGTAATGAACAACGGTATGGCAAACCCAATCACACTTTCAAGCCTGCTTCCATCATTTGACCTTGACAGCCTTTCATTTATATCAGTAATCATATTTAACATGCTTGGATTCGAAGTTATCTGTACTATGTCAGGAGACATGGAAGATCCTAAGAAGCAGATTCCACAGGCAATCGTAACAGGCGGTCTTGTAATCGCAGTTATCTACATGTTCTCAGCTTTCGGTATCGGCGCAGCTATTCCTACTTCTGAAATCAGCACAGACAGCGGATTGATTGATGCATTTATGCTTCTGACAGGAAAAGAAGGCGGTTTGTTTATCTCAGCTGTTACAGTTCTGTTTGCGCTGACACTGTTCGGAAACATGATTTCATGGTCAACAGGTGTACACGAGGTTGCAGCATATGCGGCAGAAAACGGAGATATGCCTAAAATCTTTGGTAAGAGAAGTGAAAAGAACAATATGCCGGTTGGAGGCGTAACTGTAACTGCAGTTGTAGCATCAATTGTTGTAATTGCATCTCCATTTATACCAAATCAGGATTTATTCTGGAGCTTCTTCGCACTTAACCTGGTAATGTTCCTGATGTCATACGTTCCGGTATTCCCGGGCTTCCTGAAGCTGAGAAAGAATGACCCTGACAGAGAAAGACCTTTCAGAGTTCCCGGCGGAGAAACAATGATAAAGATTATGGCATATGTGCCAATGATTCTGATTATCATATCAGTAATCTTTACAGCAGTTCCTCTTTCATTTGATGAGGAAACACTTGCAGCAACTCTTCCTATTACAATCGGTGCAATAGCATTCATTATACTGGGAGAAATCTTGATAGCAGTAAGAAAAGAAAAATAAAAATATAATTTCAGAGTTTAAAGAAAAAAGAAAAGAAAGGATGAAGCAAAATGGCAAAGAGAATTGAAGGAACAACTCCTAAACAGGACGGTTACAGAATGCCCGGAGAATTTGAAGAACAGGAACAGGTGTGGATGTTATGGCCATGGAGAAATGATAACTGGAGACAGGGTGCAAAACCTGCACAGGAAGCTTATTGCAACGTAGCAAAAGCTATCGCAGAATTTGAACCGGTTGTAATGTGCGTACCTCCTGTACAGTATGAAAATGCTGTGGCAAGACTTGGCGGAACTGACAACATCAGCATTATCGAAATGACAAATGACGATGCTTGGATCAGAGATACCGGTGCTACATTCCTTATCAATGATAAAGGCGGATTAAGGGCTGTTGACTGGGATTTCAACGCATATGGCGGTTTAGTTGACGGATTATACTTCCCATGGCATGAAGACGAAATGATTGCTCACAAGATGTGCGAAATCGCAAAGGCTGACTCATACAGACCTGGAATCGTGCTTGAAGGCGGCTCAATCCACACTGACGGTGAAGGTACAGTAATGACTACAGAAATGTGCTTACTGCATGAAAGCAGAAATCCTGACAAGAGCAAAGAAGAATTGGAAGAAATTCTAAAAGAATACTTAAATGCCGAAAAAGTTATCTGGGTTAAGGATGGTATCGATCCATATGAAACAAACGGTCACATTGATGACGTAGCATGCTTCGTAAGACCGGGTGAAGTTCTTTGTATCTACACTGAAGACAAGAATCATCCGTTCTATCAGCAGGCACAGGATGCATATAACTTCCTTATCAATCAGACAGACGCTAAGGGAAGAAAGCTTAAGGTTCACAAATTATGCATGACTAAGGAACCTTGCTACTTAAAGGATGCAGCTTCAATCGACTTCTCAGAAGGAGCTATTCCTCGTGAAGAAGGAGAGGTATCAATTGCTTCTTACTTAAACTTCCTGATTGTAAACGGAGCAATCATTTTACCACAGTACGGTGATGAAAACGATGCTCTTGCAGTTGAACAGGTACAGGCTGCCTTCCCTGAAAGAAAGGTTGTCGGAGTATTAACTACTGAAGTTGCTTATGGCGGAGGAAACATCCACTGCATCACACAGCAGCAGCCAAAGGCAAAATAAAACATTATTAGTAAAAGAAGAATCCGGGATTCCGCAAATACATAAGGAATCCCGGAAAATAAAATATGTAATATAGAAGGAGAGTAAAATTATGTACGCTAACGGAGTAAGACATTTTATCGATACACAGGACTTAACAAAGGAAGAAATCTTAGATATCGTTAATCTTTCATTAAAGATTAAAAAGTGCATTAAGGACGGATATTATCCACCTCTAATGAAGAACAAGACTTTAGGTATGATTTTCCAGCAGTCATCAACAAGAACAAGAGTATCATTTGAAACTGCTATGGAACAGCTTGGCGGACACGCTCAGTACCTTGGCCCCGGAATGATCCAGCTTGGCGGACACGAAACAATCGGAGACACCGGTAAAGTATTATCACAGTTAATCGACGTTGTTATGGCAAGAGTTATCGAACACCAGACAGTTGTTGATTTAGCAAATGCTTGTACAATTCCTGTACTGAATGGTATGTCTGACTGGAACCACCCAACACAGGAAATCGGTGATATCTGCACAATCGTAGAAAACCTTCCAAGAGGAAAGAAACTGGAAGACTGCAAGGTTGTATTTACAGGTGACGGTACACAGGTAGCTGCATCATTAGGCATGATTTGCACAAAGTTAGGTATGCATTTTGTTCAGTACGGACCAAAAGGAAAGTGGATTCAGGACAACCTTGAAGGCCTTAAGAAATTAAATCCAAACGGAGACTATCCTGATTACATCAAGATTATGGAAGAAAACTGCAAGGTTTCAGGCGGTTCATTCCTAATCACAGATGACAGAGAAGCAGTAAAGGGAGCTGACTTCATCTACACAGACGTATGGTATGGTCTATATGAATCAGAAATGCCAAAAGAAGAAAGAGTTGCTTTATTTAAGGATTATCAGGTTAACCGTGAATTAATGCAGCTTGGAAACATCGGATGCAAGTTCATGCACTGCCTGCCTGCAACAAGAGGCGAAGATGTAACTGATGAAGTAGCAGATTCAGACTCATCACTATGCTGGGATGAAGCAGGAAACAGACTTACTGCTATGAGAGGTCTTCTTGTTTACTTCACACAGCATCAGAGAAAGGCTGAAACTTCAGAATTAGTAAAGGCTGCTGCAAAGGAAGAACTTGAAAACTTTATGGCAGAAAGAAACATTATCTAGAGAGGGAGAGAAATTATGTCAAAAATAGTTGTCGCCCTGGGCGGTAATGCTCTGCAGTCAGGAAACGGTCCTGCTACTGCAGAAGCACAGCTTGAAGTAGTAAAAA
>JBJETA010000127.1:0-9243 GCA_051883075.1 Anaerovoracaceae bacterium | reverse complement strand
CTTATCATCAGTAATCTTAACAGGTTCGCAACTGCCGTAGCAAGTGCGGCAACGTAGGTCATTGCAGCCGCGGATAATACCTTCTTAGCGCCTTTTCTTTCGTCATGATAAATAATGCCCATTTCCTCCAACTGGTCAAGTGCCCTGCTGCTCGCATTCAGTTCGACAGGAAGTGTTACGGCATGGAACAGAACCACAGCCGCAAAGAACAGTATTCCTATATCCATTATCAAATAGCCGTTAGTATATCTGCCTGTACCTGCAATCACAAGACCTATGAGCATAAGAGGCCATGAAAGCATTGAGCAGATATTTACAACAGGCACTATGGCATTTCTCAAAATCAGAGGCATATAATGCCTTGCATGCTGTATCGCATGTCCCGCCTCGTGAGCCGCAACGCTCACAGAAGCTATGGAAGGCTCACTGTAAACCCTCGACGATAATCTCAGCACTTTTCTCGACGGATCATAATGGTCCGACAGTGTTCCCCCTACCATCTGTATAGATATATCATTCAGTCCGTTTCTGTCAAGAATCATACGTGCTGCCTGTTCTCCGGTAATGCCCCGCATGTTTCTGACCTGTGAAAACTTTCTGTATGCCGAGCTCACCTTTGACTGTGCATAAAAAGCAAAAATCATCGCAGGTATCAGCAATATAAACGTGGGATCGTAATAAAACATATACCGCACCTCTCTTTTCCCTAATATTATTCCCGATTTCCCAAAACAGTACCCTCTTCAAGCCTGTTTCCCTTCAGGAAATCTTCTACCTTTACTCTCTTCTTTCCCGGCATCTGGATAACCTTTACAGCCAATACTTTTCCCCCTGCTGCAATTTCTATTCCTTTGTCTGTTGCCGAAAGAATCGTTCCGTCAGCTTTATCAGCTGTTTTATCAACAGCTTCCGCAGACCAGATTTTAATCATCTGACCATTGTAGAAGCTGTATGCACCGGGCCATGGATCAAGGCCTCTGATTAAACATTCAATTTCTTCAGGCTGCTTTGAGAAATCAATTTCGCCGTCTTTTTTGAAAATCATGGAAGCATAAACCGATTTGCTGTCGTCCTGCTTTTCCCTGGTGATATTGCCTGAAGCCAGGTTAGGAAGCTGCTCCGAAAGAAGCTCCCCACCCAGAACCGCAAGCTCATCATGAAGCTCCGCCTGGGTCTTTTTTCCGATTTTAACTGATTTTTTCGCAATCATATCGCCGGTATCAAGACCTTCTGCCATATACATAAGGGTAATGCCCGTTTCCTCATCTCCCGCCATAATGGCTCTCTGGATAGGTGCTGCACCTCTCCATCTCGGCAGAAGCGAAGCATGTATGTTTATGCATCCCAGTCTTGGCATATTAATAATGTCTGCGGGCAGAAGCCTTCCGTAAGCCGCAACAACAATTAAATCAGGATTGTACTCCTTAAGCCTGTTAAAAAACTCTTCATTTCCTTTGATTTTTTCAGGCTGCAGCACCTCAAGCCCAAGCTCAGTTGCCTTTTCCTTTACAGGAGTAAACTGAACCTTTTTACCTCTGTCTCTGGCTTTGTCCGGCTGCGTAACAACAAATCCTATTTCATGTCCGCTCTTATACAGTGCTTCAAGCCCCGGAACCGCAAAATCAGGGGTTCCCATATAAACAGTTCTCAGTTTTTCTGTCATATTAATATTCTTCTTCCTCTGCGGCTTCTTCCGCAGTTCTTATATTTTCTGCCTTGTCGGTGTAAAGTATTCCGTCAAGATGGTCATTTTCATGGCAGAAGCATACTGCCTTTAAACCGTCCGCTTCATAAACCACTTCTTCACCGTAACGGTTCAGACCTTTAATCTTTACATATTCGGGTCTTTCAACAGTGCCTATCATGCCCGGTACGCTGAGACAGCCCTCATCTTCAAATGCGGAGCCTCTTGTTTCAAGGATTTCCGGATTAATCATTTCAATGACCTCTCCCTCTTCAACTTCAACAACAAACATTCTTCGCATGATGCCGACCTGCGGTGCCGCAATACCGACACCCTGATGAAATCTCATAGTTTCAAGCATGTCGTCTAAAATCATTCTAGTTCTGTCATCTATCTCAGTAACCTCTCGGCACTTTTTTCTTAATATGGGGTCGCCCTCAACAACAATATTTCTTAAAGCCATTTTATAACCTCCATTACTTATAATACAGTAGCATTAAATTATACCATAAAAATATATCGGAATCAATAAGGGTTAATGTCCACAGCTACTGTAAATTTCGCTTTTGAAGCAGTATTTACCCTGCGTTTTACAAGTTCCACCGCACCCAGGCATCTTCCTCTCACTGCCTTCGGACATTTTATCATTATCCCCTGCCTGTAATGCTCTTTTGCGTGGTTTGTCAGCACAGCCTGAGGTTCAAATATAGCATGACTTAAGTCATCTCCCAGCAGGCCCTCCAGTTCTTTTTTCACCTGATGTGCCGCCTGCACGCAGACTGCCTCATTTTTCGCTGTTACAACAACCTGAATAAGGTCACTGAACGGCGGATAGTTCATGCTTTCCCTTACCAGCATCTCAATGCGGTAAAATTTTTCATAGTCCTGCTCTGCTGCCGCAAGTATGCTGTAATGCTCAGGTTCGTAGGTCTGGATAACCACCTTTCCCTCTTCATCACCCCTGCCGGCTCTTCCCGCCGCCTGGGTAACAAGCTGGAATGTCCTTTCCGCAGCCCTGTAATCAGGTATGTTGAGTATTACATCCGCCGAGATAATGCCCACAAGACCCACATTTTTAAAATCCAGTCCCTTTGCCACAAGCTGCGTGCCTATCAGGATTTTTGTTTTTCCCTTTCGGAAATTTTTTAAAATCCTGTCTATGCTGCCCTTTGTCTTTACAGTGTCAAGGTCAAGTCTGTCCGTTTCATACTCCGGAAACATTTCCCGCACGGCTTCCTCAACCTTTTCCGTGCCTGTTCCGAAAAACCTGATGTTTCTGCTTCCGCACTCGGGACAGTTTTCCGGTATCGGAAATACCCTGCCGCAGTAATGGCACACTGCACCGTTTTTATTTTTATGATAAGTAAGAGAAATGCCGCAATCCGGACACTTCAGCACATGACCGCACTCCCTGCATGAAACAAAGGTCGAGTACCCTCTTCTGTTTAAAAATAAAATAACCTGTTTTCCGTCCCTCAGACTGCTTTCCATGCAGTCATACAGACTGCGGCTGAAAATCGTTTTGTTGCCTTCCTTAAGCTCCTTGCGCATATCTACGATTTCCACCTCCGGCAGAGCGACATTGTTATATCTTTTATGCAGCTCCAGCTTTGTATAAATGCCCTGCTCCGCCCTGTAGTTCGACACAGCCGACGGCGTCGCGCTTCCCAAAACAACCAGCCCGTTAAAGGCCTTTGCTCTCTTTGTTGCAACCTCCACTGTCTCGTATTTAGGTGCCATGTCCGATTTATATGTCGATTCATGCTCTTCGTCCATTATAATAACGCCTATATTGTCAATAGGCGCAAATACAGCCGAGCGTGCCCCTATAACGATACGCACTCCGCCGTTTCTTATTCTGCACCATTCATCATATCTCTCGCCGCTTGAAAGTCTGCTGTGAAGCACCGCTATGTTTTCAGAGCCGAAACGCGCCATAAATCTTTCTATCACCTGTGTTGTCAGCGCTATTTCAGGCACAAGGACTATGGCATTCCTGCCCTTTTCCGTAACTTCTTTAATGATTCTTATGTAAAGCTCCGTTTTGCCGCTTCCCGTCACACCGTGGACAAGAAAAATATGGTGCTTTTCTTCTTCAATATACGGTTTTATCTCCGATAATGCCCTGTCCTGCTCCTCTGTAAGAAGCTTTTCCTCCTCTGCTTCAGTTTCCATATCACTGTACGGAATCTTTGTTTTTCTGCGTTTGGGTGCAGAACCTGCGGGAGTAAAGCAGTTTACCGCATCTATATGCCTGCATAAATATCTTTTACGCATCCATGTACAGGTTTCCATCATCTCTCCCGAAAGTGAGATTTCTTTATCTATGCTTTCCACATACTTCAGGCCTCTGATTTCTCCCTCCGGTTCGTCCATTACCCGGAAAACGTATGCCGTTTTGGTTCTGTTTCCCTTGGCGAACGGAACTTTTACTATATTTCCGACCTGTACTTCATCGTCTTCGCAGCCGTATGTATAAAGAATGTCTGTATTGTCATTGTTATTGTCTATCGCCACATTAACGTATTTCATAAATGTTTTCCACAGTCTCCGATTTTTTTAATACCATTTTGAAAAGCCGCATCCGCAGTAATTCTGTCTGTAAAGACCGTATTCCTTTGAAAGTTCAACACTTCTCTGATAGCCTGCCTTTTTCTTGAAATCCATATCAAGAAACGACAGTCCGTAGCTAAGTGAAAAATCCCTGCCTATTTCAGAAATAAGCGGGTAATTTTTATGAGGGCTTACAGTCAGTGTCGTACCGAAGCAGTCAAAACCGTTCAGCTTTGCTTCTGCCGCTGTTCTTTCAAGTCTGAGCTTAAAGCACTCCGTGCATCTTTTTCCTCCCTCAGGCTCTTCTTCAAGGCCTTTGACAGCCCTGAAAAATTCGTCCGGTATATATTCACCCTCAATAAATTTGACTTTATCCTCATCCTGTGCTTTCTGATTAAACTCATTAATAAATTTTATCTGTGCCGCCTTACGCTTTTCATATTCTTCACTGTCCGTTATGTTCGGATTGTAGAAAAATATCGTTATTTCATATTCCCCAAGAAGTCTTTCTATAACGGCTGTGCTGCATGGTCCGCAGCAGCTGTGAAGCATAAGCTTAGGCTTCTGCTTTGCCTCCTGTTCCGAGTTGTCAAATAAGACCTCTATTTTTTCCTCTTTTCCGCTCTCTGCTATTTCATAAACAGAGTTTTCGTATTTCTCTCTGTTTTCGGCTATCATATTTCTGTCCCCTTTCCGTTTCTGTGCGGTCTGCACAAAAACTCAATTGTATTATACCATATCTTTGCCCGGCCTCATTATGTTTTTTCATATGTTAATGTTCATTTGTCCCGGAATTTATGATAAAATGTACAGACGATTGATATACGGGGGTTTTAAGTAAATGGACATTATCGTAAACGAAGCAAATCCGATAAATTCTATCGGTGCATATTTGAAAAAATATTTTGGAAGAAAAACTGTCAAACTTTCTCTTGACGGCGGTTTTACCTGTCCTAACAGAGACGGAAGCAAGGGTACAGGCGGCTGTATTTTCTGTTCAGCCGACGGCTCAGGTGACTTTGCAAGCACTATTCCCGAACAGATAAGGCTGCTCTCAGACAAGTGGCCTGACAGCAATTATCTGGCATATTTTCAGAACCATACAAACACTTACGCTCCCGTTTCCGAGCTTCGTGAAAAATTTTATTCTGTTTTGGATAACCCTCAGATTTCAGGCATTGCCATAGCCACAAGACCTGACTGCCTGAATGATGAAATTTATGAGCTTCTGGATGAGATTAACAAAAAGACCTTTTTATGGATAGAGCTTGGTCTGCAGACTATGCACAAAAGAACTGCCGGGCTGATAAACAGATGCTATGACCTTCCTGTTTATGACGAGGCTGTCCGCAGACTGAAAGAACTGAATATACGCACTGTTGTACATCTGATATTCGGACTTCCCGGCGAAACTAAGGATGATATGCTGGAATCCGTCAGATATGTATGCAAAGACAGGGTTTTCGGACTGAAAATGCATATGCTGAACGTGGTACGCGGTTCACAGATGGAGACGCTTTACCCCGGCTATGTATCCTTTGAGTCCATAGAAGAGTATGTAAATCTGGTAGTAGATGCTTTGGAAATAATACCGCCTGAAATAACGATTCACCGCATGAGCGCCGATGCGCCCCGCCCTATCCTGATTTCTCCCGAATGGAGTTTCAGGAAAAGGACTATTCTCAACGGCATACACCATGAGCTGCGCCGCCGCGGCAGCTGGCAGGGCTGCAAATGCGATTATTAATGTTCCTATGGTTTTGCAATTTAAAACAGGAACCTACGGCTCAAGCCTGCCGTCATTGTAATGCTTTCTGCAAAGCGAAACGTACATATCATTTCCGCCGACAACTACCTGTTCGCCCTGCTTTACAAACTTTCCGTCAACAACTCTCGCAACCATTGTGGCCTTTCTTCCGCACCAGCAGATGGTCTTGATTTCTTCAATCTTGTCTGCATAAACAAGCATATAATACGAGCCCTCAAAAAGCTCATTTCTGAAATCATTCTTCAGTCCGTATGCCAAAACGGGAACATCAAAGCTGTCCACTATTTCCACAAGCTCCTGAACATGATGCTTCTTTAAAAACTGGCATTCATCAACAAGGACACAGTCTATTTTTTCTTTCTGGTCTTCTTCAATAAAAAGCTCAAGAATATTTGTGTCATCTCCTACCACAATGCCTTCTCTCTGAATTCCTATACGTGAGGTGACAACACCGACTCCATATCTGTTATCAGTGCTCGGAACAAGGGTAAGAACTCTCTTCCCTCTCTCCTCATAATTGTATGCTACCTTAATCAGTTCAATTGATTTTCCTGCATTCATTGTGCTGTATCTGTAATATAACTGTGCCAAGCCGCACGCCTCCTTAAATATTAGTTTTTACCTATACCATTCTAATTGAAATTGTACCCAAAATCAAATATAATTGTAATAGCATTGCTTATACGAAAGGACAGATTCTATGGATTTATTTTGGATAATTGTAAAATGCATTTTAATAGGAGTTATCTGGGCAGCACTTATACTTCCAATCATATTTAAAAGCGGAGGTATAGTAAGGTATCTGGTAACAGTTTTTGTAATTACTATTCTCTGTTTCTTTTTCAGAGGCTACGCATACCTTATAAATACCATGACACTGATAGCTCTGATAGCCCTGGTTATCGCTTTTATAGCATCTATGGCAGTATTCGAACGGGAATCAAAAACAAAATCTGCTGCAGTTTCTCTTGCGGCAGTAATCTCAGGTTTTTCGTATCTGATTTATACTCTGTTTTTCAGCAGAGTTTCTATACTTTAAAAAAATTAACGGTGTGAAGTTAATTCACACCGTTTTTGTATTCTTCGTTCAGTAAAGAGTCTGCCGAATAATAGGTCATTACCAGACCTGCGCTTAGCAATGCCCCGCCGATAATGTCCGTCAGCCAGTGAACTCCTGATGTCAGCCTTCCTATGACCATAAATACGGTAAAAGCATTGATAACCCATATCACACATTTTTTAATCCTCTCGTTTTTTATACGGCTTTTAAGCTGCATGACTGCCGTGGGCATAACGCACATGGCAAGCATTGTTGTCGATGACGGATATGATGCT
The DNA here is from genome assembly GCA_051883075.1 of Anaerovoracaceae bacterium. Taxonomy (GTDB): domain Bacteria; phylum Bacillota; class Clostridia; order Peptostreptococcales; family Anaerovoracaceae; genus Aminipila. Next base: position 1,903 of record JBJETA010000127.1, on the reverse strand, counting down.
TCAAGATGACCTGCAATCATTACAGGTCTGTAATTTATGATAAATATTTCGAAAAACGCATACGCAGCCATAACAAGAACGTAAAATCCGCCAAGAAGTAAAATGCTGTAATCCACTTTTAAAAGGCTCTTTCTTTTTATAAGCTGTGTAAGTCCGAGAAGCGCAAATCCCAATACAAAACATAAAGGTACAAGTCCAAGCCAGTCGGTTATTGTATACAGCAGCATGTGGACTCCTGTCAGTCTGTGAAATAATACATTCACTGATGCAAGCCCCACCTCTGAGTGCTCCGGTCCGACAGCTTCTATATCAAAAGATTTAATTGCTGCCGTCCACAAAACAAACAGTAAAAACATGCCAATTGTAACACAAAAATTTCTCTGATTTCTTTTTTTCATTTTCTAATCCATCCTTTAAACAGTATTTTCGGCTTTCGCCTGAATACACACTATCCAAAGCATGAAAATAGTTAAAGAATCTCCCCGTCACATCAATGATACTTTCCGTATCATGCCCATTTTATAAGCATCAGAGCCTTTATAACCAGAAAAATAAAGGTGAACATTGCTGCATATGGCTGCAGACTTATCATAAAAAACAAGGTTCCGGCTGCAGTAATACCTAAAGAAATTTTCTGCTTATATTTTATCCAGAATCCAGACATGCAGTTTTGCAATGCAAGTGTAGCTACACCACATATTATCGAGCCAAAAACGATAACCAGGTATGGTATTTTGATATACGCATATGTTTCCGTCAATGAAAGAAGTGAAACCTCCTGAATCATACCGTTTACTCTTTGTCCAAAAAAAGGTAGGAAAAGAAACATTGCAACGCTGCAGTCAAGCAATCCAAAAACCATATCCCTAATGCGTCTTTCTTTCATTTTATTATCTTCTTCAGCGATGGTAAGTATCTCATTTCCCGACAGCAATTCGTCCAACGATATATCAAAAAACTTGGATATTGATTTCAGAGAATCTATACTTGGGTAGCCTCTGCCTGACTCCCATTTTGAAACAGCCGTACGCGATACATACAGTGCCTCAGCAAGTTCCTCCTGGGTGAGCTCTTTTTTCTTCCTCAGTTCCTGCAGCTTCTCATTAAATTCCATTTTTATTTTCCCCCTATATTAATCTCACTCCATGCTTCAATCAGCTTCTCCAAAGACCACATGGCATTTGCCGGTGAAGTGGAAGGCAGACAGACTGCCTCTATCCCTGTTTTATCTTTTATATATTTGTTGTAATATTTTTCGGCTGTCTTTCCATTTACAAATATTTTTTGTATCTGTGCAACATTAAGAATTTCAGACAAGTCATTCGGCACAACGTTCTTTATGGAACTGTCAGAGCTCCCTTCAATCTCGCATGAAGCTATTACATCCCATACAGCGATGCCGTGGTCCAACAAAAAACTCTTTTTCTCTTCAATTGTTACAGGTTCTCTGCACTCAAACACCGCAGAGGTTACTTTCCAGAAACGGTTCTGCCTGTGTCCGTAGAAAAACATTTCTTCTCGAGATTTTACGGAAGGAAAGCTTCCAAGTATCAGTATTTTTGAATTTTTATCATATACAGGCTTTATCGGGTGTTTTATCATTGCATTTCTCCCTGTTTAATCAAAATAAAAAACAGGCTTCGCTTTGAAACCTGTTTCTGGTCGGGGTGGCAGGATTTGAACCCGCGGCCCACTGGTCCCAAACCAGTTGCGCTACCAAACTGCGCTACACCCCGTTATTCAATTTGACATTTCCAAAAAAAGAAATGGTGCCCAGACTCGGAATCGAACCAAGGACACGAGGATTTTCAGTCCTCTGCTCTACCTACTGAGCTATCTGGGCAAACATAAAAAATGGTCGGGGTGGCAGGATTTGAACCCGCGGCCCACTGGTCCCAAACCA
>JBJETA010000126.1:0-9279 GCA_051883075.1 Anaerovoracaceae bacterium | reverse complement strand
CTGCACAACGGGAACCTGTGTCGTTATGCCCAAATCTTCTGTGGTGAGAGCAGGGTTTAAATCTATGTTTCTTACGATTTCAGCCATCATAAGCACGGAGTTCAGTCCCTTCATAGGCTGGCCGCAGTGGGCAACCTTGCCCTTTGTAACAATCATTGGCAGGATTTTTCCTGTTCCACCGTTATAGATAACGAATCCGTCGTTTTTATCAAACTGCGGTTCAGAGATGACTGTAAGCCTGTAGTCAAGATTAAAGCGTTTTTTCAGCTCAAGATACAGCGGCAGGGAAATCAGGGTGCCTGAGGACACGTTTTCTTCGTCTGCAACTGTTGTGAACAGTATATTTATTTCAGGGTCTGTGCAGGTGAGAACGGTGTGCAGGGCGATTGCAACTCCGGCTTTCATATCTGCCATACCTCTGCCGAAATACCAGTCAGGGTCAGCTATCTGTTCTTTCAGAAGCTGGTTGTTATGAGGGAAGGTTTTCAGTTTTTCCTTCAGAAGCTCAGGATTCAGCGCATAGGGCTTTAAAGCTCCATAGCAGTCTATTTCGACGGCATCGTAATGTCCCGAAAGAATGATGGTTTTGTCGGATTTACCCTTGCGCAGTGCCCAGACAACGGGACGGCCGAACAGGTCATCGCCTTTTTCGTATCCCCAGTATTCGGGGTGTGCCTTGAAATACGGGTCATTTTCGAAATATGAAATGATTTTGTTTCCCAGATTGACTTCAAGGGGCGTGCCTGTATCACTCTGGACGGAAACTAAGTCGAATAGGATTTCTTTGATTGAATACTGTTTGTTCATGTTGAGCCTCCTTTAAATGCCGTAACGCTGGCATTTTTTTATTAGTGTTGAATGGTCTGTTTTTAATGCGGCTGCGGCTTTTCGTTTTGAACCGTTTTCTTCGATTGCCTTTATAATCAGGTCCTTTTCAAATTCTGTCACCGCATCCTTCAAGCTGCCGCCGCTTTTCTGCAGATATTGGCTTTGCAGGTCTGAATGCGGCATAACTTGTGTGGAATTGGCTTTGCAGTCAGATTCTGTGACGGCGGTATCCGCCTGAAGGACTTCCGATGCGGAAGCCGACTGCCCGGAAGCTGAAATGTTTCTCAACTCTTCCAGCCCTGTTTCCAGAAGAAAAAGCTTCTGCCTGAGAGTCATGCTGACAGAGGTTGGAAGCCCGTCGGCTTCCAGAGTGTTTTTTAATGTATTTATACAGCTTTCGCACAGCATTAATAACGTTTCGTTTCGCTCCATGGTTTTTACCTCCCATGCTGATAGTTTTATTTGGTGAGTTTTTTCATCACAATCTGATTGTACCACGAATTAGGTATTGCATAAAAGCAAAATATATGGTATCTTAATAAAAGAAGTTAATATTACATTCATGTCCAACCGAGAGGATTGGTTAAAAGGGAAACAGGTTAAAGTCCTGTGCGGTCCCGCCACTGTAAGGAAGGAATACTGTCCAGAGAAGTCACTGGCATACTTATTATGCTGGGAAGACGGGCAGTGTGAAGATGTCCGAGCCAGGAGACCTGCATGAATGTTAGATTTGAGAAGCACGCTACGGGTAATTAGGGTGAATAGATTTTGTTCTTTTGTATTATCTGCTGCGGTTTTCCGCAGCTTTTTTATTTACTTAAAGAATAAAAGAATAAAATAGCAATCCTTCGTATTTATTACATGACTTATATGGCGGCGCTTCTGTACGGGCGCCGCTTTTCATTTTTGCGGTTTATGCGGCAGTCTGGGGAAGAACCAAGTTCTAAATCATCAAAGGGAGGTTGAAATATGAACATACTGAAAAATGCAGCAAAGAAAATAAAAGGGAATTATGATGACAAAAGGGCGTCTGCCATGAAGCAGACTATTAATACAGAAAGTAAAAAAGATGATTTTGTTCGGCATGCAATAGCTCACATAAAAGTAAAGACAGAAAAGAGGTAAAAGTGAGCATAAAAAGATTGAGCACAGATATATTTGATAATTTCTGTTTGTGCCCAATCTTTTGTCGGACAAAAAGTTTGAGCCGGGGAATAATATCCGGATGTACTTTACGGAATCCCAGGAATGTGTATGTCTGCAATAACATAAAAGGCCATAATAAACTTTTTCCTAAATAGCCTGTCTCATTTTATACAGCAGACAGGTGGCAAAGCAGGGCATCTGACACTGAAAGCGTAAGCTTTTCACGTCAGATGCCCTGTTTTTATGTTAAGCTGTATTTGAAAATTTAGCCGCAAAACTGAATTTGCGGGGAAAAGATATTGAATTGAAACAAATTGTTGAAAAATATTAAAAACTTTAACTTATGTGTTGAAAACAAGCCGTTTTTGATATACAATAAATAATTAAAATACATAAAACAGAGGGTGGTATTTATGTTCAGGAGGAGCGCCTTGGCGGCGGCATTATGCCTGATTCTTTTATTGTCGGCAGGCTGCGGAGATACCGGCAATATAAACGGGGCAGATGACCCGGGCATACAGAGCGGACAGGAAAATCAGGAGACAAAAAAGACAGACGAAAGTTCAAAGCAGGAGGCTGAAGAAAAAGCAAGGCTTGAAGCCTTGGAAGCTGACCGGACTAAGGGTCTGCTCATTCTCGTGAACAAACAGAACGAAATCGGCAGGGATGATGTTCCGGGAGATTTGACAGACATAAAATATTTTGCTGCAGACAGGACCCCTGCGGGAAGATATATGCGTGCCGAGGCGGCAGACGCGTTTCACAAACTTTCGGAGACCGCAAAGGCAGAAGAGGGTTATGAGATTGTGGTAACGACAGCTTATCGTTCATACGATTTTCAGAATACACTTTATACCAATTATGTTGCGGCACACGGTCAGGCTGAGGCTGATACTTTCAGTGCACAGCCGGGCAAGAGTGAGCATCAGACAGGACTTGCAGCTGATGTAAGTTCACCATCGGTAAATTACCAGCTTACAAAGGACTATATTAATACTGATGAGGGCAAATGGTTAAATGATAATGCCCACCGTTTCGGATTTATAATAAGATTTCCGAACGGCAAGGAGGACATTACCGGATATATGTATGAACCTTGGCATATAAGATATGTGGGGAAAACCGCAGCGGAGGAGATTTATAACCGGGGCATTACCCTGGAGGAGTATTTAACAGAGTTAGAAAAGTAAGAATTTAAGAAAAGGAGAAGAAAAATGGCGTATTATTTCAATGAACCATCAAGAACATTCAATGAGTATTTATTGGTGCCTGGTTATTCCAGCAAAGAATGCACACCTGACAACGTGAGCTTAAGAACTCCGGTTGTTAAGTTCAGGAAGGGTGAGGAGCCTGCGCTGTCAATGAATATTCCTCTTGTTTCAGCTATCATGCAGGCTGTATCTGATGATAAAATGGCAATCGCTCTTGCAAAGGAGGGCGGCATTTCGTTCATTTATGGATCGCAGTCAATTGAGAGTCAGGCAGAGATGGTAAGAAGAGTAAAGAGCCACAAGGCAGGTTTTGTTAAAAGTGACTCGAACTTAAGACCTGACCAGACTCTTGCAGATGTGCTTGACCTTAAGAAAAGAAGCGGACATTCAACGATAGCTATTACAGACGATGGTACAGCGGAAGGTAAGATTTTAGGTATTGTTACAAGCAGGGACTACAGACTGAGCCGTATGGATCTGGGCACAAAGATTTCTGAGTTCATGACGCCATTTGAATCACTGATATATGCAAAAGAGGGCTGCACTCTGTCGGAAGCAAACGATATGCTTTGGGAGCACAAGCTGAATGCGCTTCCTGTTATCGACAAGAACCAGAGACTGACACATTTCGTATTCCGTAAGGACTATGATTCCCACAAGGATAATCCAAACGAACTTCTTGATGAACATAAGAGATATGTAGTCGGTGCAGGTGTAAACACAAGAGACTATGAAGAAAGAATCCCTGCTCTTGTGGAAGCCGGCGCAGATGTTCTCTGCATTGACTCTTCTGAAGGCTATTCTGAATGGCAGAAGGAGACAATTGCTTTTGTAAGAGAAAAGTACGGCGACAGCGTTAAAATAGGTGCGGGCAATGTTGTAGACGGAGAAGGCTTCCGCTTCCTTGCCGAGGCAGGTGCAGACTTTGTAAAGGTAGGTATCGGCGGAGGTTCAATCTGTATCACAAGAGAACAGAAGGGTATAGGCCGCGGACAGGCTACTGCTACAATCGAAGTTGCAAAGGAAAGAGATAAGTATTTTGAAGAAACAGGCATTTATGTGCCTATCTGCTCAGACGGCGGTATTGTATATGACTATCATATGACACTTGCTCTGGCTATGGGTTCTGACTTTATCATGCTTGGAAGATACTTCTCAAGATTCGATGAATCTCCTACAAACAAGCTGATGGTAAACGGAACTTACGTAAAGGAATACTGGGGCGAAGGTTCTAACAGGGCAAGAAACTGGCAGAGATATGACCTTGGTGGTGACAGCAAGCTGAAGTTTGAAGAGGGTGTTGACTCATATGTTCCTTATGCAGGAAGTCTGAAGGATAATGTAACTCTTTCTCTTAACAAGGTGAAGTCGACTATGTGCAACTGCGGAGCACTGACTATTCCGGAACTGCAGAAGAACGCAAAGATTACTCTGGTTTCAGCAACAAGTATCGTAGAGGGCGGAGCACACGACGTAATATTGAAGAATACAGACAACACTTCTGTCAGATAATAGCTGATATATTGGATTTTGCAGGCTGGATTTTGAATGTTCAAAGTTCAGCCTGAATTTCGGAGCTGCTGTGTCAAGTTTAGAATAAAAAGGAGACAAACATGGAACAGGAAAAAATTATCGTGATTGATTTCGGTGGACAGTATAACCAGCTTGTTGCACGCCGTGTAAGAGAATGCAACGTATACTGCGAAATTTACTCATATAAAATCGATATAGAGCGCATAAAAGAAATGAACCCAAAGGGAATTATTCTTACAGGAGGACCAAACAGCTGTTATGAAGAGGATTCCCCATCGTATCAGAAGGAGCTTTTTGAACTGGGAATTCCTGTTCTTGGAATTTGCTATGGAGCCCAGCTGATGATGCATAAGCTTGGAGGAAAGGTTATCACTCCTGAGGTTGGTGAATACGGAAAGACAGAAATTAATTATTCGGCAAATGGGACATTATTCCGGGGACTTCCTGAAAAATCAATTTGCTGGATGAGTCACTTTGACCGTATTGCTGAACTTGCTCCCGGCTTTGAAACAGTGGCATCTACTGCAGACTGCCCAATCGCAGCTACACAGAATGTAGAAAAGAAATTATATTCAGTGCAGTTCCATCCTGAAGTGCTTCACACTCAGAACGGAACTCAGATGATTTACAATTTCGTAAGAAATGTTTGCGGATGTGCCGGCTCATGGAGAATGGACTCATTCGTAGAAAATACAGTTAAAGAAATTCGTGAAAAGGTTGGAGATGGCAAGGTACTTCTTGCGCTATCCGGCGGTGTGGATTCATCAGTTCTTGCAGCTCTTCTTGCAAAGGCAATCGGACCACAGCTTACATGTGTCTTTGTTGACCACGGTCTTCTTAGAAAGAATGAGGGGGACGAAGTTGAGAGCGTATTTGGACCAAATGGCTCCTTTGACATAAACTTTGTTCGTGTAAATGCCCAGGAAAGATATTATGCAAAGCTTGCAGGAGTTGAAGAACCTGAAAGAAAACGTAAGATTATCGGTGAAGAATTTATCAGGGTATTTGAAGAGGAAGCAAAGAAAATCGGTAAGGTTGATTTCCTTGCACAGGGAACTATTTATCCGGATGTTGTTGAATCAGGTCTTGGCGGTGAATCTGCAGTAATCAAGTCACATCACAATGTTGGAGGACTCCCTGATTATGTTGATTTTAAGGAAATCATCGAACCGCTTAGAAATCTGTTTAAGGACGAAGTAAGACAGGCCGGCCTTGAACTTGGACTTCCTGAATATCTTGTATTCCGTCAGCCATTCCCGGGCCCAGGACTTGGTATCAGAATCATCGGTGAAGTAACTGCTGAAAAGGTTAGAATCGTTCAGGATGCTGACTTTATTTACAGAGAAGAGGTTGATAAGGCAGCAAGAGCATATAAGGAAGCAAACGGTGCTGAAGCTCCTTGGATGCCTAACCAGTACTTTGCAGCACTTTCAAATATGAGAAGTGTTGGCGTAATGGGTGATGAAAGAACTTACGACTATGCAGTTGTAGTTCGTGCAGTAAGAACTGTTGACTTTATGACAGCTGAAGCTGCAGAAATTCCGTTTGAAGTGCTCCAGACTGTTATGAGCCGAATTATTAATGAAGTAAAGGGTGTAAACAGAGTATTCTATGACCTGACTTCCAAACCACCGGGAACGATTGAGATGGAGTAATGCGAGTGTACCTATATTATTTTATATGGAAGGTAGCATATTGGATAGTATAGTTTATATGTATTTATATGTAATGAGAAATATTTTGTTGCCATTAAATATTTTTTTGATAATAGGGAAAAATAAGGTATTACTTTAGTATAAACCTGGTATTTGGGGAGGTAAAGATATGGGAAGAATAGCAGGCATTCGGATCAAGAACTATGGTTCTTTAAAAGACATAAAAATGGGAAAATTACTGTTTGACAATAGCGGAAAAGAATTAACAAATATGAATGCTATAATTGGTCAAAGTGGAACAGGAAAGAGCACCTTAGCAGATGCATTTGGTTTCCTTGCGGACTGTTTGGAAAAAGGTGTAGAGGTCGCATGTGACTTAAATGGTAGAGGAGGATATGAGAAACTTATTTCCCAAAGTGTAGTTGAACCTATAGAATTTGAAATATATTATCGTGAGACAAGCAATGAGCCTCCCATTACGTATGAATTATCAATCGGACTAGATAAATATGATAGACCTGTAGTTGAGAAAGAAAGATTACGCCAAAGACGAGCAAATGAAAGATATGGACGGCCAATGTCATTTTTATTTCTTGAATATGGAAAAGGGTTTGCTTTTAAAGGAAATAATAGTGGATTTTTGGAAGAAGAAAATCAGGAGATTGGAGATAAGGTTGATGTTGAGTTGGCAGATCCTAGGCAATTGGGAATTGTAACACTTGGCGAGTTAAAAGAACATCCAAGAATTGTTAAATTTAAGAATTTTTTGAAGAACTGGTTTTTGTGCTATTTTAGTCCAACGTCAGCACGTGAAATTCCCAATGCAGGGCCTCAAAAATATTTGAATCGTTTGGGCAATAATGTAAATAATGTAGCCGAGTTTTTATATAGGGAAGATTCGAAAGATTTCTTAAAGGTATTACGTGGCATTCAAACTAAACTTCCAGGCATTAAGGAAATTAAACCGGTTAAATTGCAAAATGGTCAATTGGTGTTGGAATTTTTAGAGCAAGGATTTGAAAAACCATTTTATTCGCAAAAAATGTCGGATGGAACACTAAAACTTTTTGCGTACTATTTGTTGTTGCATGAAAAAGATGCGCGTCCATTGGTTTTTATTGAAGAACCTGAAAATGGATTATATCATAAATATTTAGCTGATTTGGCATTACAAATGAAGAATAGTATTAGAGGCACTTATTCAAAGCAACTTTTTGTTACAACGCATAGTCCTTTTTTTGTAAATGCATTATCTCCGGATGAAGTATGGGTGTTGGAAAAACAGGAAGATGGTTTTTCAACTATTACAAGAGCATCGGAATATGAGCATGTTAAACAATTATGTGATTCAGATATTGAATTAGGTGATTTGTGGTATAGTGATTATTTTGGTTAAGTTGCGAGGAATGAAAATGGATGAATACACATATATTGAAATCTTAATTGAAGATAAATCAGGAGGTATTCTTTTAGAGCAAATTATGGATAAGTATGTGATGGATAAGGAAAATATTACGTACAAAATTCATAGTTTTAAAGGAATAGGGAAAATACCTTTAAAAGCGAACAAAATGTCACAAATAAAATCTAAAAGACTATTAACGGATTTACCAATGTACTTGAAAGGGATGGACTCATCTTTAAAAAAAATGCCAGGGAAAAAGGCAATTTTTGTTATTTTAGATAGTGATGATGAAGATTGTGCAAATATGAAACGTAGTTTAGTACAAATGTACCAAGAATTAGAAATATCAATGCAAGTGTTTTTTTGCATAGCGATTGAAGAAATGGAAGCATGGCTTTTAGGAGATAGTGAAGCGTTAGTAACCGCATATCCAATGGCTAAACGACAATTATTACAAAAGTATGTCCAAGATAGTATTATAGGGACTTGGGAGTATTTGGCGGACATTGTTCATAAAGGCGGCTTACAAACCCTTAAAAGGAATGCTTCATCATATTATGAGATTGGATTGTTTAAATGCGAATGTGCAAGAAACATCGGTGCGTTACTGGATATTAGAAAAAATGCTTCGCCAAGTTTTAATTATTTCATAGGAAAGCTAGATGCTTTTTATGGAAGCAGTACATAAAATAATGGCAACACTTTGGCAACAGAAAATCAGTAAGCCAAAATAAAATATGTAATTGAAGTAAAAAAATCGGTATTTTCGTAGCAAAATCTAAACAAAATAGTTTAAGACAAAACGATAACTTGCCGAGATGGAGTAAGAAAAACTGTTGAAAGGCAAAAGACCATAAGATGAGCCAAGTTTCTCATCTTACGGTCTTTTTTTATAGTTTCTTAATCCTCCCGGATATTCCAAAGCACAAGAATATTTGTCCTTGAAAAACTTGTAAGTATGTTATAATACTGGTAGTTGAAAAATGTGTTTATATTGACATTTATAATTAGCAAAAAAGGCAATAACAGATGATCAGAAAAATGCAAAACAGTGACTGGGACAGAGTTGCGGAAATATATACGCAGGGAATTGAGGATGGTATTTCTACCTTCAACACGCAGTGCCCAAGTTTTGAACAGTGGGATGAAGAGCATATAAAAGAATGCAGATATGTATATGAAGAAAATGGAACTGTGGCAGGATGGATTGCAATAAGTCCTGTCTCAGGCAGATGTGCGTACAAAGGCTGTGTGGAAGTAAGCATATATATTGATATCGCATATCGGGGAAAAGGAATCGGGACAAAGCTTCTTGAAAAACTTAAAACCGAAGCACAAAATGCAGGCTTCTGGAGTATTTATTCGGCAATTATTTCTGTTAATTTTGCAAGTATTGCACTTCATAAAAAATGCGGATTTAGGGAGATAGGCTACAGGGAGAGAATTGCTAAAGACAGATTCGGAAACTGGCAGAATACAACAATGATGGAACTGAGACTGG
>JBJETA010000125.1:0-37641 GCA_051883075.1 Anaerovoracaceae bacterium | reverse complement strand
GCGCCGATGATACTTGGCGGGCAGCTGCCTGGGAAAGTAGGACATTGCCGGTTAACTAGGACACGCTTCTGCGTGTCTTTTTTTTGCTACTTTAGTGGATGGAGCTTGAAAGAGCTGCTGCTCAAGTTGGTTTCATTAGAAATAGATTTTAGTTAGAGGAGTATTTAAGTGAACGGATTATTTGGTAATCAAAAAAGCGATGTTCCCAAGGAGCAGCGCGAAGCTATGGCTCGTTCTTATGGTGAGCAGGGCACAAAAGAATTAATGAAAGCAGATTATAAACACAGAGGCAGACTTGCAATTACCTTTGGAGTGATATCGATACTGACTTTGGCTATTTTACCACCTGTGGGAATAGGATTTGCAATTGCAATGATTGTTGTGCTGACTCGTTCAAGCAAATCGCGTGTTGACACGGGGACGGATGCTGATACTTTATATCGTGTAAACTTTTTGCAGCCGGCTCTGCTTAAAGTATTTGGAGAAAAACATACCTTCATGCCGGAAGGCTATTTAAGTGATGAGGCTGTTTTTTTTGCTATGCCGGACACTAATGGCCTTACTTCATCAAGAGCAATTGCCGGTGACAATTTTTTGTCTTTTTATCATGGGGATTTGCCTGTTACATTTTCTCATGTAACCTGCAGAAGATATGCAGGAAAAGATGACGATGGGGACTCAAAATATGAAAAAGTCTGGGATGGTCAGGTGTTCAAAACACGATATAAAAACCGTATTAATGGATATGTGCGAATCGTTCCGACATCAAAATTCTTGGGACATGAGCATGCGGGTAAATACAAAAAGATTGATAAATCCAAAGAGGTTAAAGTTGAAACAGACAACATTTTCTTCAATGAACACTTTGATGTTTATGCATCTAATCAGCAGGATGCACTTTTTGTATTAAATCCAATCGTTATAAACTTTTTAACTGACTACTATAATCTCGGTATTACTCAGACAATGTATGTTAATTCACGTTGCCTGATTATCGGTCAGGAGGGAGCCAGCTATGGTGATCTTTTCAATACACCAACTGACTTTGATAAAATTGATGCTATGTCAGTGGAAAGTAAATGCGGAGAAGCAGCAAAGATTGGTGCCGACATTCATGAAATGATTCGGGCAATCAATGGAAATTCTTAATAGATATTATTTAATGGAAAGGGAGAGTAAAACATGAATACATTAGGAAGTGTTTTAATCGTAGCAGCTGTAGTTGCATTTATTGTTGTATTTTGGATGATCACAGTATCAAACCGTATTAACCGTTATCAGGTTATGATTCAGGAGTCAAAGCGCACTGTAGATATTGCACTTGCAAAGCGTTATGATGTTCTTTCTGATTTATGTGAAACTGTAAAGAAGTTTACTGCGTATGAGAGCGAGATTATGGGTCAGTTAATCACAGTACGTCAAGGGGGAAGCATTGCTGATACCAACGCAGTTATCGAGAACCAGAATCAGGTATTGCGTCAGGTTTATGCTGTTGGTGAAAACTATCCGGAGCTTCGTTCATCTACTCTTTATGCAAACCTTCAGGCTCAGATTGCAGAGCAGAATGAATATCTTGCAGCAGCAAAGCGTACTGTTAACTCGAATATCTCTTTACTTAACCAGCTTGCTGTTACTTTCCCAAGCAGCATTGTTGCAGGAATGAAGGGTTGCGTGAACACTGAGTTCTTAAGAGAAGAAAATCTTGAAATGAAGAAAAATGCTTCTGTAGCAAATATGCTTTAATACATAAACAAAACTCTACGCTTCGTAGATAGGAAAAGCTGTGCTGAAATGATAGACTCTCAGTAGGAGAAAGGAGAGTATATATGTTTCACACTATTGATTTAAAAAAATGGCCGCGTGCCCAAATGTATTATTATTTTTCAAAAATGGCGCCCACCGGATATTCCATAACAGCAGAGCTTGATGTGACTTATCTGTATGATGCAGTAAAAAAAGCGGGTGTAAAATTTTTCCCGGCATATTTATGGCTTGTCACAAGAAGGCTGAATGAGCAGATTGAGTTTAAGTGCGCTGTAAAAGAGGGAGTGCTGGGATATTACGATACCCTGACACCTTTATATGCAGCGATGCATGATGATGATCACACCATTTCATTTATGTGGACGGAGTTTTCTGATGACTTTAATGAATTTTATAAGAAATATCTGGAAAACCAGCATATGTATGGTGACAATCATGGGGTCCTTGCACAGCCTATGACGCCACCTCCTGAAAATGCATATACAGTTTCGGCTGTTCCATGGATTCATTTTAAACATTTTGCGGTTCACAGCTATGATAACAAGGAATATTATTTTCCATCTGTTGAAGCAGGAAAATTTGAAACCCGTGGAGATAAAAAAATAATGCCCATATCAATTACATGTCATCATGCTGTTGCTGACGGATATCATGTTTCAAAATTTCTGGAGGAACTGCAGGAGGATATGAATAATTTTATTTGTTCAGAATAGCGAAAAAAGTCGAAAAAAGCAGAAAATTTGTTGATGTTAAGGCTTATGTATGGTACTATTAGTTAAAATATTTTTACTACAAATTAAAGAAACGGAGAAGACTATATGAAAGAAAAGAAGAAAATGTCATTAGCCTTACAGATTTTTATCGCACTGGTTCTGGCTATAATTGTGGGAATGATTATGGGCGGACAATATGCGGAATTTGCCAACAGCTATATTAAGCCTTTTGGAACAATTTTTCTGAATCTGATTAAATTTATTGTATGTCCTATCGTACTGTTTTCAATTATGTGCGGAATTATTTCAATGAAGGACGTAAAGACGGTAGGGTCTATTGGATTGAAAACGGTAGTTTATTATATGTGCACTACTTCGGTAGCCATTATTATAGGTCTGATAGGTGCCAATCTGAGCAAGGGGGTATTCCCTGTTATTGCAACTACGGATCTTGCATATGAAGCAGCAGAACAGACTTCATTTATGGATACAATTGTTAATATTTTCCCTTCAAACTTCATTGCACCTATTGTAAATGCAAATATGTTGCAGATTATAGTAATGGCCATTCTTATAGGCTTTGCAATTGTTCTGGTAGGTGAGAAGAACAAGAAGGTTGTAAGTGCTTTCAATGATTTAAATGAAGTATTCATGAAATGCATGGAAATGATTCTGAAGCTGTCACCTGTCGGAGTTTTCTGCCTGTTATGTCCGGTTATTGCAGCAAATGGTGCGGAAATAATCGGTTCACTTGCAATGGTAATTATCGTGGCATATGCATGCTATATTTTACATGCGGTTATTGTATATTCAGTTACCGTGGGAACCCTTGGAGGAATAAGTCCGATAAAGTTCTTTAAGGGAATGATGCCTGCCATCATGTTTGCGTTCTCCAGTGCATCTTCTGTGGGAACCCTTCCTATCAATATGAGATGTACAGAAAATATGGGAGCTAAAAAAGAGGTTTCTTCCTTTGTACTTCCTCTTGGAGCTACGATTAACATGGACGGAACTGCTATTTACCAGGGTGTATGTGCGATTTTCATTGCTGCATGCTATGGCATACAGCTGACATTACCGCAGATGGTAACTATAGTAATCACAGCAACTTTAGCTTCCATAGGTACAGCAGGGGTACCCGGTGCAGGTATGGTAATGCTTGCTATGGTACTGACTTCTGTAGGACTTCCTGTCGATGGTATTGCACTTGTAGCCGGTGTTGACCGTATCTTTGACATGGGACGTACAACAGTTAATATCACAGGCGATGCATGTTGCACAATGATTGTTTCAAATCTTGAAAAGAAACGTGAAGCACGTCAGGCCGCATAGAACAAAAAAGCAGGTATCTCACTTGGAGATGCCTGCTTTTTTAAGATATTGATTAATCTGTAAAGTTATCAAAATAGCCCTGAACAAGGATAATAGGAGTTCCTTTGTCACCTGAGCCGCTTGTAAGGTCACACAGTGAACCGATTAAATCCGTAAGCTGTCTAGGCGTTGTTCCCTGTGATGCCATATTGCCCACAAGGTTAGCATCCTTTGCTTTGATGCTGTTTGAGATGGCCTCTTTGAGTGCCTCGCCGCTGAGATTTTTGAAATCATTGTCGGCAAGATATTTGAGCTTAAGCTCATTTGGAGTTCCTACAAGTCCGCTTGTGAAAGCAGGGGAAACAACAGGGTCTGCCAGTTCCCAAATCTTTCCCTGTGGATCTTTAAAGGCTCCGTCACCGTAAACCATTACTTCAATGTGCTTTCCTGTTATTTCAAGGAATCTCTTCTGGATTCCTTCAACAAGGTCCTGACATTCTCTAGGGAAAAGCTTGATTGTATCTTCTGTTGATTTATTTGAACCAAGAAGACCATACTTTTCATTGCAGCCACTGCCGTTTACCGGAGCTGTAAGAATATCGTCCAGACCGCATACAACCTTTGCACCGGCTTCTTTTAACAGTCTTTTAGTTCTTGCTCTTGTGTGAATGTCACAGTTTATGACACAGTCAGTATAGTTTAATATTGTTTTAGCGTGGTTTGCAAAGATTACTTCCACTTCAGCACCGGCTTCTTTGATAATGTCAGAATAGTATTCAACATAATCAACACCTGTAAATTCGTGTTTATTGTCACCGAACAGTTCGCGGTATTTTTCCAGCGTCAGCACATCGCTGTAAGGATTTACATTTGCTTCATCAAGCTGATCGTAAGTAAGCAGAGCATTTCCTACTTCATCGCTCGGATAGCTGAGCATAAGAACAATCTTCTTCGCTCCCATAGCAATACCTCTCAGGCAGATTGCAAAACGATTTCTGGATAGGATAGGGAATATAACACCGATAGTTTCTCCGCCCAGTTTAGTTCTGACATCTTCTGCAATTGCTTCTACAGTTGCATAGTTTCCCTGTGCTCTTGCAACGATTGATTCGGTTACGGCAACAACATCGCGGTCTCTAAGTGAAAAACCTTCACTTTCGCATGCTTCCATAACGCTGTTCACGGTAATGTCCGTTAAATTGTCGCCCTCTCTGATGATAGGACAACGAATACCTCTTGATATAGTACCAACTTTTCTTTCCATAGGTTACACCTTGCCTTCTGAATATAATTTATTAATACGATAAAAATAATCTATTCTTAACAGTATTCAGGCACATTAAGCCGAATATAATTATAACTTGAACTTTGACAGTGCGCAAGAAATATTGATAGAAATTGGTTATAATGATACAATTTTTATGAATATTGTGCTTTTCATTAACAAATTTGCTTAAAGAAACCGGTGAAAAAGAGCTAATTTGTGTTAAAATGTATAAAAAACCGGATTAATAAAGAAGAAAATAATGATTAACAACAAATAAAAAGGCAAAAGGAGAAAAAGAATGAGATTAGATAAATTTCTTGTAGATATGGGAGTGGGAACAAGAAGCGAAGTCAAAAAGGATATAAAGGCGGGGTATGTAAAAGTAGGCGGCAGTATTGTAAATGACCCGGGATATCATATAAAAGATACAGACGAAGTAACTTACAGAGGGGAAAATATAGCATATGAATCATTTGAATATTATATGTTAAATAAGCCTGCCGGGGTGATTTCAGCTACTGAAGATAAAAAGCAGACTACAGTGATAGAACTGCTGAATGAACGAAAACGGAAGGATTTATTTCCTGTGGGGCGTTTGGATAAAGATACGGAGGGACTTCTGCTTATAACAAATGATGGGGAGCTGGCACACCGGCTTTTATCACCGAAGAAGCATGTGGATAAGGTTTACTACGCAAAGCTTCAGGGAAGGGTAGATGAGGAAGATGTGAGAAAATTCCGTGAGGGTCTTGTGATAGACGAAGAATTTACCGCACTTCCTGCAGAACTGGTCATTTTGAAAAGCGGTGATATATCTGAAATAAAAGTAACCATAAGAGAAGGAAAATTTCACCAGATAAAGAGAATGTTCAAAGCGGTGGACAAAGAGGTTATCTATTTAAAACGTCTGTCGATGGGGACATTACAGCTGGACAGCAGCTTAAAAGAGGGAGAATACCGAAAACTGACAGACGAAGAGCTTAAGGAACTGATGGATATAAGCAATCTGGAAAGAAAGGACAGCTGACAAAAACCCCTGACTGAAATGTCAGGGGTTTTGTATTTGAAATTAAGTTTTATTATTTATTTCTTATGGAAAGTAGCTTCTCTCTTTTCTAAGAATGCAGTCATGCCTTCAGTCTTGTCCTGTGATGCGAAAGGACCTGTAAATGCTTCGATTTCAAGAGCACTTGCAGTCTTCATATCAAGACCGTAACCATTGTTGATAGCAGTCTTTGCAGCGGCAATAGCAAGAGGAGCCTTTGACATAATAGTCTTAGCAAGCTTTTCAGCTGTAGCCAAAAGTTCTTCAGGCGGAACAACCTTTTCTACAAGACCGATTCTGTGAGCTTCGTCGGCAGTAATCATTTCAGCAGTCATAATCAGATATTTACCCATGCTCTTTCCAACAAGTCTAGGAAGTCTCTGAGTACCGCCAAATCCAGGGATGATTCCAAGATTTACTTCAGGCTGTCCGAATTTAGCTTTTTCAGAAGCAATTCTGATATCGCATGCCATAGCAAGCTCGCAGCCGCCGCCAAGAGCAAAGCCGTTTACTGCAGCGATGATAGGCTTTTCGATTGATTCCATGTAGTTCATAACTTTGTGACCTGCAATCATCATGTTTCTGCCTTCAACAGCATCCATAGTGTTCATCTGTGCGATGTCAGCACCTGCAACGAAAGCCTTGCCTTCACCTGTTACGATAGCTGAACAGATTTCTTCATTAGTTTCAACTTCAGTGAAAGCCTCATAAAGTTCATTAAGGACATCCATGTTAAGTGCATTCATAGCCTGTGGTCTGTTGATTGTGATGAATGCGATTTTATCTCTTACTTCAAATTTAATGTTTTCATACATAACAAAAAAACTTCCTTTCATCATTTTATCTTTGCAATATTATGATAACACTTTAACAAGTTTATGGCAATCTGTCATTTTGCAATAATTAAGAATATTTTGTTTCCTTCAATTATATTTTGCCGAGGGGGGATTTATGTTATAATGATTGCTATATTAGTATGTGCGGCGTTGCCGTAATGAAGCAATCATTGAAATATGCTCGACGTTGCTCGCATATTATAATGCACAGCTTCAGAAAGTGCGGCGTTGCCGTAATGAAGCAATCATTGAAATACGCACTGGGAGGAAAAGATGGAAACAACAGCTTTGGCTCTGATTTGCGGTATGTGCCTACTGCTTATCATTGTAAATCTGATTATATTTATATCGCTGAAGGGAAAGATATCACAGATAAGGGATATTTCTGACAGCAGTCTGTCAAAAACAAGGCAGGAAATAGCTGCGGAAATACAGGCTTCACGCCGGGAAACTCTGCAGTATATACAGGGAAGCCTTAAATCAATGGGCGAAATGATAAGTACGAACCAGCGGGATTCTGCGGAAAATCAGGATAAAAGGCTGGCACAGCTTAACAGGCAGTTTAGCGAGCTTTCAATGATGAATGAACAGAAATTTGAAAATCTGAGAATGTCCATGGAGGAAAAGCTGACAGCACTTCGTGAAGAAAATAACAAGCAGCTGGAACAGATGAGAGGAACTGTTGATGAAAAGCTGCAGAAAACTCTTGAAGACAGGATAAGCAAGTCTTTCAAGCTGGTAAGTGAAAGACTTGAACAGGTATATAAGGGACTTGGAGAAATGCAGAATCTTGCCGCAGGTGTGGGAGATCTGAAAAAGGTTCTCTCAAATGTAAAAACAAGAGGAATCCTTGGAGAAATACAGCTTGGAGCAATACTTGAGCAGATACTTCCAAGAGAGCAGTATGAGGAAAATATAAGAACAAAGTCAACCGGCACTGAAAGAGTTGAATTTGCTGTAAAGCTGCCGGGAGAAGACGATAACTGTGTTTACCTGCCGATAGATGCAAAGTTTCCTGCGGATACCTATAACGCATTGATGGATGCATATGACAGAGGGAACAGGGATGAAATCGAGGAGGCATATAAGAATCTTGAAAGAGCAGTGAAAAAAGCGGCAAAAGATATACATGAAAAATATGTTGAGCCTCCTGCAACTACTGATTTTGCAATCATGTTCCTGCCATTTGAAGGTCTTTATGCGGAAGTGGTAAGGCGGGGACTGGTAGAAGTGCTCCAGAGAGAATATAAAATAAACATAGCAGGGCCTACGACTATGGCAGCACTGTTGAACAGCCTGCAGATGGGATTTAAAACGCTGGCGATACAGAAGCATTCAAGTCAGGTATGGGACATTCTCGGGGCAGTAAAAACAGAGTTCGACAAGTTCGGAACTGTACTTGAAGCCACCCAGCAAAGAATAAATCAGGCAAATATGGAGCTTGACAAGCTGATTGGCACGAGAACCAGAAGCATACAGAGAAAACTCAGAAGTGTTACCAGCCTGAACGATTTGGAAAGCGCTTCCGTTTTGGAACTAGATATTGATAATGAATAAATCTACAGAAAAGGAACAGACGCATGAAAATTTTTGCTATTGCGGATTTACATCTGTCATTTGATGAGCGTGTGGAAAAGCCAATGGATATTTTTGGGACAAACTGGCTGAATCATGCAGACAAACTGAAGGAATACTGGGAGGAAATGATTTCGGACGGCGATATTGTGCTGATTCCCGGTGATATATCGTGGGCATTGAAATATGAAGAGGCTCTTGCGGATCTGGAGTGGATACATTCCATGAAGGGCACAAAAATACTGTTGAAAGGAAACCATGACTTATGGTGGACCAGCATAAACAGGCTGAACAGACTTTATGACGATATGCATTTTCTGCAGAACGATTTTTATCCTGTGGGTGATGTTGCAGTTTGTGGAAGCAGGGGATGGATATGTCCGGGAAGCGATGAGTTTAAGCAGCATGATAACAAGATATATGAAAGAGAGCTTTTAAGACTGGAATTTTCACTGTCTGCGGCGGAAAAAGCCGGGTTTAAAAAGAAGATAGGAATGCTGCATTATCCTCCTACAAATGACAGGATGCACAAGTCCGGGTTTACAGAGCTGTTCAGCAGATACGGAGTAAGCAGTGTGGTTTACGGTCATCTGCATGGGAAGGAAGGTTTTAAAAACGGATTAAAGGGCGTAATGAATGATGTGGAGTATCATCTGGTTTCCCTGGATTACCTTCATTGCAAACCTTTTCAGATAGCAGAGATATAAGGAATGGATTATGGAAAAAAAGGAAATTCAAAAGGCGGCTCTGAGAGTCATATCAAGAAACAATTTTGATTTGAAGAAGTCTTATAAGCTTGAGCGTAAACTGAAAGAGCTGAAGGGTCCTCTGCCGGTGTTAAAAAGGATTTTTGAGAAGTGGAACTATGAGATTTTTGACGGCAGCAGGGAAATCCTGACAAGGGTATTTAAAAATAAAGGTGAAGAAGAAAACACTATTGTTTATTTTCATGGTGGAGGCTGGGTTACGGAAACTATAGACAGCTATAATTTTGTATGTTACCAGCTTGCAAAGAATACAAACAGCCTTGTTATTTCCGTGGATTACAGACTTGCGCCGGAGTATCCTTTTCCGGCAGGTCTTGAAGACTGCTACACAGTTGCAAAATTTGCTTTTGAGAAGCATAAAGAGGGACTGCTTCCCGGTAAATTTGTGCTTATGGGTGACAGTGCGGGAGGAAATCTGGCGGCGGCAGTATCACTGATGGGACGTGACAGAGGCGAAATGTGTGCTGATTACCAGATTCTGCTTTATCCTGCTGTCAATAATGACCACAGCACAGCTTCACCTTTTGACTCTATCAGGGAAAACGGAACTGATTACATACTTACATCTGAAAGAATATGTGATTATATGTCCATGTACAAAAGCTGTGAAGCAGACCTGAATAACCCTTATTTTGCACCGCTTCTGGCAGGAAGCTTTGAAAAACAGCCTGCTACCATGGTGATTACGGCAGAGTTTGACCCTCTCAGGGATGAAGGCGAAGAGTACGGAAGAAAGCTTGCAGAAGCAGGAAATGTGGTAAAGCTGTACAGGATGAAGGACGCGCTGCACGGTTTTATAAGCCTTGGTCAGCACAATGTCCATGTACAGAAAACGTATAGACTTGTAAAAGTGTTTTTAGAAAGATACGGGAGTGAAAAATAGTTTATGAATAAGGGAGAAACTTTAGACTGGCTCAGGCTGGATAACGCAGGCAAAATTTTTCCTTCCACCAGCGGGAAAAGGAATACAAGTGTATTCCGCTTTTCATGCGAGCTTTATGAGACTGTGGTGCCTGAAAAGCTTCAGGAGGCATTGGACATTACGGTAAATGAATTTCCGCATTTTCTTAGCGTGCTGAGAGCGGGCGTGTTCTGGCATTATCTGGAGATAAGCAGCTTTAAGCCTGTAGTACATGAAGAAAACAGGGAAATATGCAGTCCTATTTTCAATAAATATGAGTTTGGACTGCTGTTTGACGTGTCTTATTATAAGAAAAGGATTAATTTTGATGTGTATCATGCACTTGCTGACGGAACAGGGGCTTTGCATTTCCTGAAGACACTTATGCATCATTATCTGGTACTGACACATGAAGAGCTTAAAGAGCTTCCTCATTTGAAGCCTTCGTACAATGCGCCGTATTCGTCAAGGCTGGAGGACGGATTCAGGAAGTATTACACCAAAGATGTAAGAAAAAGATCATTGAAGCCTCACAGGGCCTATAAAATAAAAGGAGAAAAGACTGCTCCGGGCACCTATGTGTGTATCGAAGGAATTATGGATTGTGAAGAGGTAAGAAAAAGAGCCAAAGAGTATGATGCTTCTGTGACTGTGTTTCTGACAGCTCTTTTGATAAAGGCGATAGATAAGGAAAGAGCAAAATCAAAAGAGGAAGAGGATATTGTGGTAACGGTGCCTGTGGATCTTAGGAAATATTTCCCTTCGGAAACAGCGAGAAACTTTTTTGGAAACATAAGGGTAAGCTACAATGTTGCAAAGCACGGGCGGGAACTCTGTGATGTGATAAATGCCATAAAGGCAGGCTTTAAGGAAGAACTTAATGAGGAAAAGCTGGGAAAACGGCTGAGCAGACTTATGGCATTTGAAAACCATAAAATCCTGAGAATGATACCTTTGTTTATGAAAAATGCTATATTGAAGGCAGCAAGGAAGATTTCGGACCAGGAGGAAACCACTGTGATTTCAAATGTAGGCAGGATAGAACTGCCGGAAGAGCTGGCTCCGTATATAAAGCTTGCAAACGTGTTTGTGGGAACAAGCGGCATACAGCTTTGTGTATGTACCTGCGGCAATGTTCTTGATACAACCTTTTCATCAGTATTTGTGGAAAAAGATATTCAGAGAAACTTTTACAGAAGCCTGACAGATTCAGGTATTAAGGTGCAGATAAGAAGCAATTTAACGGAGGACTAGCTATGCTTTATTGTGAACAATGCAAAACCGAGATTTCGGGTACATACAGGAAATGCCCTCTTTGCGGATGCCGTCTTGAAGGCGAACCTGACGAAGAACTTACTCAGTATCCTGTCATCGTAAGCAAGAAACATTTTATTGACAGAATACCCGGCATGATGAAGTTTATATCGATAGTTTCCTGCGTTATCTGCGTTCTGATAAATTATCTGACTTATAAAGAAACCATGTGGTCGGGGCTGGTGATAGCAGGGGCTGCATGCGGATGGCTTATAATAGAAATAGGAGTGCCTATGAGAGCAAATCTCATCAAGATGCTGCAGTGGGAGCTTTATATTATGTCGGTTCTGGCAGTAGGATGGGATTACTTTACAGGCTGGCATGCATGGTCCGTTGCTTTTGTTATACCTTGTGCCGCCATGGCATGCATGGCTGTTATGGCACTTCTTGTGTTTCTGCTGAGAAAAGAGATAAAAGACTATTTTACATATATGGCACTTGTTGATATTCTTGGATTTGTTTCGGTATTGTTTCTGTTTATGGACAGCGTGAAGATAAAAGTGCCGTCAGCTTTGTGCGTGGGCGTAAGCGTACTGTTCCTGATAACTATATTTTTCTTTAAAAGAAAAGCCGCTTACGGTGAAATAAAAAAGAAACTGCATATGTAGAACCGGAAGGTAATGATAAAATGACTGAAAAGAAATACAAATTTGAAGGACATAACCGTTTTGATTATCCTGACGGGCTGATACGGGTAACTGCAGGAAACGGAGGAGAGTCTATACTGGTGATGGGCAGCGGGAAAAGCTTTCTTGTTGACTGTGGTATGGCTTACTGTGGTGAGGAAACCGTTAAAAATATTGAAAAAGCACTTAAGGATAACGGCAGAATACAATTGGATGGAATACTTATGTCTCATTCGCACTATGACCATATCGGGGCATTGCCGTATATAAAAAGAAGATGGCCAGGTGCTGTTGTCTATGGCGCACAGAAAGCAAAGGACGTATTCAGCAGGCCAAATGCGAAGGCTTTGATGAGGGAGCTTGGAACAAAGGCAAGGGACCTTTACTCAGACAGCAGTGAAGAAATTCTGACAGAAGGACTGACTGTGGATGAAGTAGTTCGCGAGGGGGACGAAATTTCTATCGGAAATAAGTATTTTAAGGTTCTGGAAACAAAAGGACACACAGACTGTTCCCTGACTTATGTGCTTGAGCCCGACGGGATAATGTTCACAAGTGAAAGCACCGGTGTTCTGGAAAGCCCTGATTTTGTCCATACTTCAATCCTGAAAAGTTTTAACGAAGCTATGGAATCTGCCCGAAAATGCAGAGAGTATGGAGCCAAAAGAGTGATTTCACCTCACTACGGGATTGTGCCCGAAGGGTTTGAAGACAGATATTTTGAACTTTATATAAGCTGCGCAGAGGAAAAGAAGAACTTTATAGCGGATTTGTACAGAAAGGGTTTCAGTGAAGAGGAAATAACTGAAAGGTTCTGTGGGCGTTACTGGTCGGAAGAAAAAGAAAAGGATCAGCCTAAAGAGGCCTTCGTCATAAATGCAGGACACATGATAAAAGTCGTGATTGACGAATTTTTGAAATAGTATAGATATTTCCTATACTGAAATAAATTTGTTTTAAATAACAAAAATCAGTCAAAAACTTGATTATTTTTTTAAAAACAGATACTATATATTGTATCGCATTAATATTTTAACTAAGAAAGAAGGCTGATTTATGAAAAACAATTTTTTAACCAGCCTGCCCATGCGTCTGATTATAGGTGTTGTGGCAGGTATTTTAGTCGGTTTGGTTGCTAATGCTGCGGTTATGAATGTAGTAGTGACGCTGAAGTTTGTTATAGGACAGTTTATAACTTTCTGCGTTCCGCTTATCATCATCGGATTTATAGCGCCTTCCATAACAAAACTTGGAAACAATGCTTCAAGAATGCTCGGAGTTGCACTGGTGATTGCTTACGCAAGCTCGGTGCTTGCTGCGTTTATGTCTGCTGCGGCAGGATATGGTCTGATTCCGCATCTGTCTATTGTGACAAACGCCGAAGGCCTCAGAGAGCTTCCTGAAGTTATTTTTGCACTGGAAATACCTCAGATTATGCCTGTTATGAGTGCTCTGGTATTTTCTGTTATTGCAGGTCTTACTGCAGTATGGACCAAGGCAAATACTGTTGTAAAGCTTTTAAATGAATTTCAGGGTATGATTTTGATTCTTGTAAAGAGGGTAATCATACCTGTGCTCCCATTTTTCATCGGACTGACCTTCTGTGCACTAAGCTATGAAGGCTCAATAACAAGGCAGCTGCCTGTTTTCTTAAAGGTTATACTTATTGTAATGGCAGGACATTATATCTGGCTTACTCTGTTATACCTTGCGGCAGGAGCTTACAGCGGAAAGAGCCCTATAGAGGTCGTAAAGCATTACGGACCGGCTTATCTGACTGCGGTAGGAACTATGAGTTCGGCGGCTACTCTGGCTGTTGCGCTCGACTGTGCGAAAAAATCAAAGGTACTCAGAAGCGACATGATAGATTTCGGCATACCGCTTTTTGCGAATATCCATCTTTGCGGTTCTGTGCTTACAGAGGTTTTCTTTGTAATGACCATAAGCCAGATTCTGTACGGATTTATTCCGAGTGTGGGAACCATGATTCTGTTCTGTATCCTGCTTGGTGTGTTCGCAATCGGTGCTCCGGGAGTTCCGGGAGGTACTGTTATGGCATCACTTGGACTGATTACCGGTGTGCTTAACTTCGACTCTACGGGAACAGCTCTTATGCTTACAATATTTGCACTTCAGGACAGCTTTGGAACAGCCTGCAACGTAACAGGTGACGGTGCATTGACTCTTATGCTTACGGGATATGCGGATAAACATAACATAGAGGCCCAGAATATTGAGATTGAACTGTAATATTTAAAATAAATTTTGAAACTGCGGATTAAGGGGGATGTTTTTTTAATGAAATTGAGCGACGGAGAAATAGGAAAAATCTATAAGGTTGAAAATACAAGCCTGCCTCCGCAGATAGGCAAAAGACTTGAAGCCCTGGGCATGACACTTGGGACTAAGGTGGACATTATCAATTTAAAAAACCACGGGACCATGGTGATAAAGCTGAGAGGTTCAAGATTTGCGGTAGGCAGGGGTATAACCTCAAGGATTGAAGTAAAGGAGGATTTCTGATGACACATGAGAAAACGGTTGGCTTTATAGGAAATCCAAACTGCGGAAAAACAACTCTTTTCAACGCATTTACGGGTGCAAACCTGAAGGTGGCAAACTGGCCGGGCGTAACGGTGGAAAAGGTTGAAGGCACCATGAGATACCGTGATGAGACTTATAAGCTTGTGGATCTGCCGGGTACATACAGTCTGACTTCATATACTATGGAGGAGCAGGTTTCAAGAAATTATATTTTAAGCGATGAGGTTGATATTGTTGTTGACGTGGCAGATGCATCTTCGCTTGAAAGAAACCTGTACCTGACGCTTCAGCTTCTTGAACTGGGAAAACCGGTTATACTGGCGCTTAACATGATGGATATAGTTGCAAAGAGAGGCATGGAAATTGACCTTCACAGAATGCCTGAAATGCTTGGAATCCCGGTTATACCGGTATCGGCGCAGAAGAGAACGGGACTTGATATCCTTGCCCATGCAATATCGCATCATCTGGAGGGAGACGAGCCTGTTACTCTTATACATCACCATCACAACGGAAAGCATGAGCATGAGCATCATAAAGAATTTGCCATGGTTTACAGTGATGAGATTGAGGATAAAATAGATCTCGTTACTGATGAACTGAAATGGCGTTATCCCGAAATGATAAATTACAGATGGCATGCTTTGAAGCTTCTGGAAGGAGATTCGGAAATAACGGAAAAATATCCGGTAGATATGCCGGAGGTTCTGGATAAAAGCTATGAAACTGAAATTATTAACCAGAAATATGATTTCATAGAGGAAATCATATCAGAGGTACTGGTAAACAAGGAAAAGACTGCAGAGCTGACTGACAGACTTGACAGCCTGTTCATAGATAAATTTATGGGCATTCCCGTGTTTCTGGGAATCATGGCACTGGTGTTCTTCTTTACATTTACAATAGGTGACTGGATAAAGGGTTATCTTGAGATGGGGATAGGATGGATTTCTGGAATCCT
This sequence comes from Anaerovoracaceae bacterium, assembly GCA_051883075.1. Taxonomy (GTDB): domain Bacteria; phylum Bacillota; class Clostridia; order Peptostreptococcales; family Anaerovoracaceae; genus Aminipila. The sequence goes on along the minus strand of JBJETA010000125.1, from coordinate 22,017 downwards.
TCAGTCGGGAATGACGGTGCTCGATGTCAGCGATGCGGTTTCCTCACTTGTTATAGACGGTATAGTTGCAGGTGTAGGCGGCATATTGTCCTTCCTGCCGAATATATTCATTCTGTTCCTTGCGCTGGCATTTCTTGAGGATACAGGGTACATGGCGCGCGTGGCGTACATTATGAACGGAATCATGGGCAAGCTGGGGCTTTCGGGCAGGGCATTCATACCGATGATACTTGGATTTGGATGTACCGTACCTGCGCTGATGGCATCAAGAGTTCTTGAAAATGAACGGGACAGATATAAAACAATGCTTATAACACCGTTCATGTCATGCAGTGCAAGACTGCCTATTTATATACTGTTTGCTGAAATATTCTTTGAAAAATACGCAATGCTTGCGGCCTACTCGATGTATCTGATAGGTCTTATAGTGGCGGTAATAGTGGCTTATATCATGCATCTTCTGGACAAAACAAAGGAAGAGGATATGCTCCTTATAGAACTGCCTGAATACAAAATGCCAAGTGCCAGAACTGTGAGAGTGTATGTTACTGAAAAAGTAAAGGGTTACATCACAAAGGCAGGTACCGTTATATTTATCGCATCCATTATCATGTGGCTGCTTTTAAACTTCGGGGTGCATGGATATACGACAAATATGGCGGAGAGCTTCGGAGCAAATATAGGCACTGTGCTTGAACCGATGTTCAGTCCTATAGGTCTTGGATTCTGGCAGGTAATAGTTGCGCTTATTGCCGGGATTTCGGCAAAAGAGGTGGTTGTTTCAAGCTTTATTGTGCTGTTTGGCATACAGACTACTTCGGGGGCAGATGCAGCCGTACTGTCGGGCTATCTGACCGATATGGGCTTCGGTGCGCTGAACGCTTACTGCATGATGATTTTCTGTCTGCTGTATATACCGTGTGCGGCAACACTTGCTACTGCAAAGAAAGAAACGGGCAGCACGAAATGGATGCTCGGTATGGCGGCATTTCAGCTCGCAGTTGCGTGGATTGTAACCTTTGCGGTATACAGGATAGGTTTGATTCTGCTTTAGCTGATATGTGTTTTGCAGAAAGAAGACTAACCCGTGACAAGTTGTCACGGTTTGAAAATGAAAGCTACAAATACGCGGCAGCGTAGTAGATAATAAAAAATAAGACAAAATCTAAATAAAGTCATAATAACAAGTTATTGAAAATATCATAATACTACTAGGAACGGCTTGGATAGGCACCGTTTGGGGAGGGTATGTTATGAAGATTTTTAATAATAGACTTAAGTTAAATAAGACAGCTGTCATGAAGGGCATTTCCATGTGCATGGTGGCTGTCTTTGTTGTTGGTGTGGGAAGCATGGCTCTGTCTGAAATGAAAATCGGAGAAGCAGAGATGATAACACAGGAAGTATCAAAAAATGTGGGAGAAACGAAGACAGAGCCTCTGGGGGACAATTTAAGCACAGGGCTTGAGATTGCGGCAAAATCTGCGGTGCTTATGGACGCAGGCAGCGGAACGCTTCTGTTTTCGCAAAACGGTGATGAAAAGCTTCCTCCGGCTTCCGTGACAAAGATAATGACCATGCTTCTTGCAATGGAAGCAGTTGATTCGGGAAGAGTGTCACTTACCGATGAGGTGGCCGTTTCCGACAGGGCAGCTTCCATGGGAGGTTCCCAGATGTATATGGAACCGGGAGAAAAACATACGCTTGAAGAATTAATGAAGGGCATTTCCATGGTATCAGCCAACGATGCGGCGGTTGCGGTGGCAGAGTATCTGGCGGGAAGCGTGGAAATATTCGTGGAAAATATGAATGCGAAAGCAAAGGAGCTGGGAATGGTGAACACAAATTTTGTGAATACCAACGGACTTCCGGTTCCAAATCATTATACAAGCGCCCATGATATAGCAATCATGGGAAGTGAACTGATAAAGCATGAAAAGACCCATGACTGGCTTACAAAGTGGCAGGATACCATAAATGTAGGACTTGAAGGAAAACAGAAGGAGTTCGGGCTTACAAACACAAACAAACTGATAAAGCAGTACAGCGGTGCAAACGGCATAAAAACAGGTTTTACCCAGGAAGCGGGATACTGTCTGGCCGGTTCGGCTGAAAGGGAAGGCATGACTCTGGTTGCAGTTGTTCTGGGCTGTCAGGATTCAAAGACCAGATTTGCGGAAACGATGAAGCTGCTCGATTATGGATTTGCAAACTATGACACAGTGGCTGTGGCGGAAAAGGGTGAATCAAACGGGCTTATGAGAGTTGAAAAGGGTATGCCTGAGTATGTTGATGCCGTGGCGGGAAAAGATATTTCAATACTTGTGAAAAAAGGAGAAAAACAGGATGTAACCTGCAAGGCGGAACAAATCGGTAATCTGGAAGCACCTGTAAAAAAGGGTGAGAAAATCGGGGAAATTGTGGTATATATGAAGGAAAAGGAGATAGAGAGATATCCGCTGGTTGCCGCAGATGATGTGGAAAAAGCGGGCATTATCGAGATATACAAGAGAATGATAAAAAGCATGATTGGAGAATAGCCGTGAAATATAAAAACATAGTCGAAGGAAAATTTGCAGCAAGACCCAACCGGTTTATCGCTCATGTGGAGATAAACGGGCAGACTGAGATATGTCACGTAAAGAATACGGGAAGATGCAGGGAACTTCTGATTGAAGGTTCCCGCGTTTTTCTTGAAAAATCGGACAATCCGCACCGAAAAACAAAATATGATCTGATTTCGGTGTATAAAGGTGATATGCTTGTAAACATGGACAGTCAGGTGCCCAACAAGGCGGTGGGAGAATGGCTTGCTTCCGGTGGACTGTTTGAGGACATTACCGTGATAAAGCCTGAGAAAACCTATGGAACTTCAAGGTTTGACTTTTATGTTGAAGCGGGAAACAGGCGGATTTTCATGGAGGTAAAGGGTGTGACTCTTGAACATGATGGGATTGCCCGATTTCCCGATGCTCCTACGGAAAGAGGGGTGAAGCATCTGCGTGAGTTGAAAGCATGTATCGGGGATGGGTATGAGGCTTACGTCGTATTCGTTATACAAATGAAAGGTACAAAGCTTTTCATGCCGAACATTGAAACTCACAAGGAGTTTGCCGAGGCCCTTAAGGAAGCGCAGGAGGCAGGTGTCGGGGTTCTTGCATATGACTGTGATGTGACTGAGGACAGTATTAAAATAAGCAGTCCCGTGCCTGTTAAATTATGTTAGAATATACGCAGAAGGCATGATGCCGGAACTGATTGAAAGAGGTCGCTTGATTATGAAAAAGACAGTGATTTTTCTGGGTGCCGGAGCTTCCAAGGCTGACGGAGCACCGTTGCAGAGAGAATTGTTTAAATCGTATTTCAGGGCTTGTGAGGATGAAAGCCTGAACAAATGTTATGATCTGAAGAACAGCAGCATTAAAGCGCTTGTTGACAGCTTTTTTAAGAACTTTTTTGACATGGAGGGGGATTTAAGACACTGTGAGTATGAGTTCCCTACTTTTGAAGAAGCACTGGGGGTGCTTGACCTTGCCATTGAGAGAAATGAAAAGTACAGGCAGGAGCTGGGCAATTTATATGCATACCGCAATGCTCTTATTTTTTCAATGGCACAGGCAATACAGTTCAGGATTTCAGCTTCGACCAAAGGCATTCACGGGGAAAGTCACAGCAGGCTGGTGGACAGACTTTATGACTGTATAGAAAACGGAGATGTTACATTTATATCAACGAATTATGACATTATACTTGATAATGCCCTGGGAAGCCGGTTTGATAAAATAGATTACGGATTTTTCCCAATGGAAAATGTATTTGAAAATATAAGGGGTCCTAAGCTTTTGAAAATACACGGGTCGTTGAACTGGAAGTATTGTCCGGTGTGCAATCATATAGATGCGAAGATAGGAGAAGAAAATACGGTATCCGAGATTTACAGCATGAAATCGGTAAAATGCGGCAATTGCGGCGAAGATGCGAGATATATCATAGTGCCGCCTACTTATTACAAGGATATGAGCAACGTATATCTTGCAAATATATGGAACAACGCAGAAAAGGTGCTGAGAGAGGCGGAGCACGTTGTATTTTCGGGATATTCCCTGCCAAGTGCCGATATGCATATAAAGTACCTGCTGAAGAGGGCGGAACTCAACAGGGATGCGGGAAGTATTTTTAAAGCTACGATTATAAACTATTATCCGGATAAAATACAGGGCGCTGTTGAGAAGGAAAAAAACCGATACGGCAGACTGTTTAAAAACTCCAGTGAGGTTAAATATATTGAGGATATGTCGTTTCAGGATTTTGCGGAAAATCCTTTTTCGGTGCTTTAATTAGCAAAGAAGTAAATGCCTGCATACTATAACGAGTAGGAGTAGTTTTTAGTATGGGAGGCGTACAATGTGAAAAAAGAGTATTTGCTGACTTTTTCATCGTATTATAAGGCAAAGTACGCACAGGAAAAATTGGTAGGTCTGGGCATTAAAAGCACGATAAAGAGAGCCCCCTCCGAACTGGTTACTTCATGCGGATATGCCCTGCATTTGAAAACAGACAATCTGAGCAGGGCTTTAAGTGTTTTTGACGGAGAAATTCTGGATTTTAAGTTCATTTTTCTGGTGGATGATTCTTCGGGCAGAACTGAATATAAAAAAATCAGAAACAGTAATCCGGGTAAGTAGTATAAGACCATGTAAAAAATAAAGCAGGAAGGCAGTGCCTGGCAGGTACTGTCTTTTCTGAGGACAAAAGACTTGACAGGAGCGGTGTGGATTAATATAATAAGGTAAAAAGTGTAGCGTGCTACAAATGAGGTGTGTAATGGAACAGGATATAGGTGCTTTGCTTAAACAGATTAATGACCGACTGAAAGTATTGGCGGACTCTGCTTTGCAGGACAGCGGACTTACGCTTTCACAGCTTCGTGTTATGGAATTTATTCATACAGAAGGAGGCAGTGTGACGCAGAAAGAAATCGAAGAACACCTAAGGGTTTCGCATCCGACTGTGGCAGGGATTGTATCACGACTGGAAAAGAACGGCTTTGTAGAGTGCCGCAGGGATGAGGCAGATAAAAGAAATAAGATAGTCTCGGAAACGCAGATGGCACAGGAAACAGCTTCAGAGATGTACATGGAAAGGAAAAACATGGAAAAAAATCTTTTAATGTCTCTTTCAGAGGAAGATGTGGAAAATCTCAGAAGAATGTTAACGGTACTGTCCCACAATGTTGGGCTATAAAAATGCAATTTGCAGACAGGTGAACTGTGAAAATGCGAATTGTGAGAATATGAATTATGAGAAGTGCCTGGAAAAAGGCAGTTCTTTTTTGAGAAAAGTGTAGCGTACTACACTTTTAAAAAACGATAAAACGTAGCGTGCTACGAAAAGAAAGGAAAAGAAGATGCTGAAAGTGTTATTGGGAAGCATGAGGGAATACAAGCTTCCTTCGTTATTGACTGTTTTTCTTGCAGTTGCAGAGGTTGTGTTTGAGATTATCATACCTCTTTGCATGTCAAATCTTATAGACTTTGGTATAGAAGAAGGTGCTATGAATGTTGTTGTCAAAAGCGGGTTATGGCTGTTGTTTTTTGCGGCTGCAGAGCTTCTGGCAGGAGTTGCGGCTGCAAAGCTTGCAGCAACTGCTTCTGCGGGGTTTGCGGCAAATCTCAGACAGGATATGTTTGAAAATGTGCAGACCTTTTCATTTTCAAATATAGATAAGTTTTCGGCAGCATCTATTGTAACTAGGCTTACTACAGATGTGACGAATATACAGAATGCTTACCAGATGATTATAAGGATGGCTGTGAGGGGACCTATAATGATTCTTTTTTCTGTAATAGTTTCCTTCAGGATTCATAAGGGGATTGCTTTGATATTTCTTGCGCTGATTCCGGTTCTGTCGGTTTGCCTTTACCTTATCATAGCAAAGGTAAATCCCATACTCGCAAAGGTTTTCAGAACTTATGACGATTTGAACAGGATAGTTCAGGAAAATGTACGCGGTGTCAGGGTAGTAAAAACTTTTTGTTCAGAGCAGTTTGAAACAGATAAGTTTAAAGAGGTTTCGGGGAAAATATATAAAGGCTTTGTTAAGGCAGAATCACTGATTGCGTTGAATTCACCAATTATGCAGTTCTTTATTTACGGATGTATGATTTTTATATCGTGGATAGGCGCAAAAGCCATAGTTGCAAGCGGAAACAATATTGAACTTGGTCTGACTACAGGAAACCTGATGGCTCTTATAACATATGCCATGCAGATACTGATGAGCCTGATGATGCTGTCCATGGTCTTTGTAATGATTGTCATTTCACGTGCAGGCATGGTGCGAACGACTGAAATTCTTATGGAGAAGGCGGATATATGTAATCCGGAAAATCCTGTGTTGGAGGTAAAAGACGGCTCTGTACGATTTGAGAATGTCGATTTTAAATATGACCTGCATTCGGAAAATGCAGTAATAAAAAAAGCAGACATTTATATAAAATCAGGCGAAACCATAGGAATAATAGGAGGTACAGGCTCATCTAAATCTTCTTTTGTGCAGCTGATACCACGGCTTTATGATGTGACGGGAGGAAGAGTATGTGTAGGAGAAACGGATGTAAGGGATTATGACCTGGAGGTGCTGCGAAATTCGGTGGCCATCGTACTTCAAAAAAACGAACTTTTTTCAGGAACAGTGAAGGAAAACCTCATGTGGGGAAATCCGCATGCATCGGATGAGGAAATAAAAGAAGCGTGCAGGACTGCATGTGCCGATGAATTTATTGTGAAAATGCCCGAAGCATATGAAGCACATGTGGAACAGGGCGGTGTGAATTTTTCAGGCGGACAAAAGCAGAGGCTGTGTATAGCCAGGGCGCTTCTGAAAAAGCCTAAAATCCTTATTTTCGATGATTCCACAAGTGCCGTGGACACAAAAACAGAAGCTTTTATACTTAAATCGCTGAAAGAGAATATTCCTGACACAACTAAGATTATCATAGCCCAGAGAGTATCTTCTGTTCAGAACGCAGACAGGATAATAGTTCTGGAAAATGGAAGAATCGAGTCGGTGGGAACACATGAGGAACTTTTAAAAGAAAGCCCTATATATAGTGAGATATATAAATCACAGATGAAAGGGGATGAGGGAAATGAATAGAGAGGCGGTTAAAAGGCTGTTTTCGTATATGAAAAGCTATAAGCTATATATGAGTATAGTGGTTATAAGCATTCTGATAAGCTCTGCGGCAAGCGTGGCGTCATCTGTTTTTATTCAGGTTCTGATTGATGATTATATAGTTCCGGTTCTGGCAATGGACAATCCTGTTTTTTCCGGGCTTCTGAAAGCTTTGTTTGTGATGGGAGTTATATATCTGGCAGGAGTTTTTACGGCCTGGCTTTACAATTTTCTGATGGTGAGGATTGCGCAGGGCGTACTGAAGGAAATACGCGATAATATGTTTGAAAAAATGCAGTTCCTTCCCGTCAGGTATTTTGATACTCATACGCATGGTGATATAATGAGCCATTTTACAAATGATGCGGATACTTTAAGGCAAATGCTGGCGCAGTCACTGCCTCAGACTATTTCATCGGTATTTACCATAACGGCAATTTTCTGCTGCATGCTTTATCAGAGTGTGTATCTGACGGCAATAGTGCTGCTCTGCACCTTTCTGATGATGAAATTTGCAAAGCCTGTGGTGGACAAAAGCGGATTTTTCTTTATGAAACAGCAGGAAGCTCTGGGAGTGGTGAACGGTTATGTGGAAGAAATGATACACGGGCAAAAGGTGGTAAAGGTGTTCTGCCATGAAGAAAAGAATATTGAAGAGTTCAAAATAAGAAACAGACAGTGGAAAGAGGCGTCTGCAAAAGCTAACGGATATGCGAACTCCATGATGCCCATGATGAATGCTTTTGGGTATATGCAGTATGTTATCATCGCTGTTGCAGGCGGATTTTTGGCTATACGGGGTACGGCCAACCTTACGATTTTGGGCATGAACACCCTTACACTTGGAACTATTGCATCTTTTCTGACATTATCGAGAAATTTTACAAATCCTATATCGCAGATTGCAAACCAGCTTAATTCAATCATAATGGCAGTAGCCGGTGCGGAAAGAATTTTCACGTTAATGGATGAGGAATCGGAAATTGATACGGGAAGCTTTGGTTGTGAAGGGCTTTCAGGAAATATTGTCCTAAAGGATGTTACATTTGGTTATACAAAGGAAAAAACTGTACTGTCGGACATTAACGTATATGCAAAAGAGGGACAGAAGGTTGCGTTTGTAGGCGCTACAGGGGCAGGAAAAACTACGATAACAAATCTCATAAACCGGTTTTACGATGTTGATGAGGGAAATATATACTATGATGGTGTGAATATTAAGGACATAGGAAAATTTTCGCTTAGAAGCTCTATAGGTGTTGTGCTGCAGGATGTAAATCTTTTTACAGCAACAGTTATGGAGAATATAAGATACGGAAAGAAAACTGCCGATGATGAGGAATGCATTGCCGCGGCTAAGCTGGCAAATGCCCATGAGTTTATTATGATGCTTCCGCACGGCTATCAGACTGTGCTTGAAGGAGCAGGGGAAGGCTTGTCACAGGGACAAAAGCAGCTGTTATCAATCGCAAGAACGGCTGTTTCAGATCCGAAGGTGATGATTCTTGACGAGGCAACATCTTCAATAGACAGCAGAACAGAGGCACTGGTGCAGAATGCAATGGATAAACTGATGGAAGGCAGGACTGTTTTTGTCATTGCCCACAGACTGTCTACTATACAAAATGCAGATGTTATCATGGTCCTTGAACACGGAAAGATAACAGAAAGAGGAAGTCATCAGGAACTGATGGACAAAAGGGGAATTTATTACAGCCTGTATTCGGGTCTGTTTGAACTGGAGTAAGTTATCTATTTATATTATGTGAAATATGTTAGAATATAAAAAAGGAAAACATGAATCGACGGAGGTAAATATGTTAAACAAAGCAGAACTTTATTTTTTCAGTCCTACAGGAGGAACAAAAAAGGCAGGAGAAGCCTTCGTTAAAGCAGCAGCAAAAGATGCTGTTTTAAAAAATCTCGGAAGCAAATTCGGAGCTGCAAAAAGTGAGGATTGTGATTTAACCGTGATAGCATCGCCCGTATTCGGAGGACGTATACCGAAGCTGGTTTCTGAAAGAATCAGGGGGATTGGAGCTGAAGGTAAAAAGGTCGTTACAATGGTTGTATATGGCACACGTGCTTATGAAGATGCGCTTCTTGAGCTAAACAACACGGCTGAAGAGTGCGGTATGGAGGTGATTGCCTCAGCGGCACTGGTAGCACAGCATTCCATCGTTCCCGAAGTGGGAAAGGGAAGACCTGATGCTGAAGACTTGGATGAAATCAGAAGCTTCGCCGAAAAGGTCATTATGAAGTTTGAAAACAACGAGTTTGGAAAAATAAATGTACCCGGTAATGTACCGTATAAACCTGAAATGCCTGTTACGGAAACTCCTATATTTACGGAAAAATGCTGCGGATGCGGACTGTGCGTAAATGCCTGTCCTCTGGAAGCAATAGAGCGAAAAGACAAGATTGCTAAGACAAATCCGGAAAAATGCAATATGTGTATGGCATGTGTTAAGGTATGTCAGAGAAATGCAAGGGTTCTTCCGCCACAGACACAGGAACGCCTGGATAAAATGCTGGGAGTGCTTAAAGATGTACGCAGGGAGAATGAATTTTTTATTTAAAGAAAAAGAATTACCCCGCTTGTTGAAACAGGCGGGGCGGTTTAGTTTTAAAAGAAATTTTTAAAAACGAAGTGACAGACAAGTTAAGCTGCCGTCTATTTTTCTAAATTCATCAGTCTTTACAACCTTAACGGGATAGCCTAAATCTTCAACAATTTTTAATGTTTTAGGATATCCTTCGGGTACAAGTACAGTACCGTTTATATTCATGCTGTTTATAGCATAAAGTTCGTCGGGATCAACAACAAAACGGTTGAACTTCTGGAAAGAAGGTTCTTCGTTCATTACTGCGGAAACAAGCATATTGTTGTTTTCAAGATAGATGGCAAAATCCTTTAAGTGAAGACCTTCTGTAACGGGAACAGTAGATGATGTGTATCCGAACTTTGTTACGATTTCGTTGAACTGTCTTGCACCTTCAGCATTTGTACGGTCTGACTGACCTACAAAGAAGTGTTTGCCTACCAGCATGATGTCTCCGCCTTCCATGGTTCCCGGAGCCTCAATAAAGAAGATGTGTTCATCATCGTAGAACTTTTTAATAGTTTCAAGCATTTCATATCTTTCACCGTTTCTGGATTCTCTTGGTGAGTTTGTGATGATTGCACATTCCTTCATAACGACTGCAGGGTCTTCTACGAAGCAGGAGTCAGGATATCTTTCGTCACCTTCCAGATCAGTAACTTCCAATCCCAGTTCTTTTAATGTTTCAACGTAATTGTTGTGCTGTACAATGGCACTTTCGTAATCAGGAGTTCCTTCTCCGAACATAGCTGTGGAAATGCCGTTGATTAGTGCTTTGCAAGGTTTTTTTGTAATTGCTTTTGTAAACATGTAAAATCCTCCTTGTATAATAATTAGTGCGTATTTTTTGAATTTTTCATACATTTATTCTATAACTAACATCTGGGTTCGTCAAATGCAACTTTTCGGTTCAAATATTCTACCGTTGATGTCTTTGTTTTATATCTTGACCGGTACAGCCACCTGCGTGATGTAATCTGCGCTATTTTCTCCGCGGTTAGGTGGTCCCTCCAGATAAATAGAGCGGAACGGACCGGTAGTTTCGATACTGTTTTCTTTTACATATTCCACCAGCGCCCGAATAGCCGTGGAAGTTCCTTCATACGGGCCGCGGTAATAAATACACAGAGCGGGCGTTTCTGCAAATTCCGTACGCTCGGGCCCTTCAAAGCTGCTGTCAACAGGTATGCAGCACATAAGGTCCAGTATGTCCGGGTTTGGTGTCATGCGCATGGTGAACATACGCGCAACCATGGACATTTTTCCCGTCCGCGCTGCAGCGATATATGTGTCCCGCAGCCTGTTTGCGGCTTCCGCAATATCGCTGCACTGATACAGACGGCAGAAACAGACCTGCTGGGGCAGGGTTGTCTTGCGGACGGTCAGGTCACCACGCTTGGCAGAGCGCACCTGAAGCATCTGTATGTTTCTGTCCAGCATTGCTCGCAGTTCCGTGAGTCTTTGCAAATGCTTATCTACATTTTCCACATCATAGTAATACTCCGCTACTTCTTTCAGCGATAAGCCAAGGGCTTGCAGAGAGCGGATAGAACGAATCTGTGTCATATTATCTGCTGAATAATAGCGGTATCCGCTTTTCTCATCTTTTACGGCAGGTGTCAGAAGCCCCATGTCCTCGTAGACGAGGATTGCCTTGCGGGTGACTCCCAGTATCTTAGATACCTCTCCGATTTGAAATAAATCTTCATTGTGTTTTTTCATTGTAATCCACCTAAATTTATACAACATATTGATTTAGAAGTGTTGACTCGTCCCTCAAGGGACGACTTATAATTGTAATATATCAGAACACTGGTTGTTTTTCAAGAATTACAAAAGTAAACAATAGAAAATAACAAGGAGGAAAAGACTATATGAAGAAAAAAATGAAGAAAAGACTTTTTAGTGCTTTGCTCTGTCTGTGTATGGTGTGCAGTCTGATGCCCGCCACGGCATGGGCAGCGGATCCTTTCCATGTGGAGCATACAACCAATCTACCGATGAATCCTAAAACGAGCTGTTATGAGATTGGTACTGAGGAAAGCATTAGTAGCTATTATTGCGACTACAATAATACATACAGCAAGCCGATTAAGGTTCTGGGTACGGTGAATCTGTGCTTGAATGGGAAGACGTTGACAGCTCGGATTTGGATTGGTTATGGCATGACGCTGAATATCTGCGATTGCGTGGGGACAGGAAAGATAAGTTATAATGGAACTGATGATTCCACAATTTCCTCTACCACCTCCAGCCACCTAGATACTGTAAATCTCTACTCGGGAACGATAGAGTATACAGGAACTGATACGGAAAAAAAAGCCATAAAAATATTGAATAATAATGGGGGCACCGCTATAGTCAATCTGTACGGCGGCACAGTGAAGTCTACGAATACCGAGGCTATCGAGGTGTCCAGTGGTGGACAAGTCAATTTGTGTGGAGATACAACAATTACAGTTCCGGATGACAAAGCACACATTATCACCAAAGTTGCCGGCGCGATTAATGCGGACGGCTACACCGGCGGCGACCTCAGGATTTTAGTCGACGGATTATCTGCCGATGATGTTGTTGTAACGAATGTTACCGATGATACAGCAGGAAAGTTTTCGCTTACTAACAGCGGATATCACTTAGAACGCGTTGGAACTGATTTGATTTATAAATCCGATGCCAGCAAGGCAGACACTCCGGCTGGGAATTTCAATGCGACCGGTACGAATAAGGGAAATTTGGCAATCAGCAACTATACAAGTACTATGAAGTATAGCGTAAACGGTGGTTCAAGCTGGAACGATGTTGCAAGCAATAATATGGAAATTACCAATGTGACTGCTGCCAACGACATCAAGGTCAAAGACATGGGAAACAATAGCACAACTACTGAGTCCGACGTATTAACTATTGATGTAACGCAGCCTGCTGCGCCTAGCGGCTTGATCGTAACGCAGCCTTCTTCAGAGGGTGGCAAAGGCAGCATCGCAACCACAACTTCTCATGAGTACAGCACAGACGGAACGAACTTCATTGATTGTAACGGTCCGCTGAGCAATCTGGATGCAAGAACTTACTATGTGCGTGAAAAGGCAAACGGTACTGCATTGGCTTCTGAAAATGCACAATATACGATTGTTGCCTACAGCGCAACACCTACTTACGGAATCACGTTCACTCCGTCCGGCACATACAATTTTGAGGCGACTGTAGGTTATGAAGCACAGACGGCTAGAACTGTGACCGTGAATAACGTTGGAAACCAGGCAACCGGTGTGCTGAGTGTAGCACTTTCCGGAACAAATGCTGAAAGCTTTACTTTGGGTACGAATAGTGTTGACAGCATTGATCCCGGTAGTTTTAGAACCTTTACTGTTGTTCCGAAGACAGGCCTTTCTGCCGATACATATACAGCGACTGTGATTGTCAGCGGCGGCAACGGCATTAACGAAAGCTTTAATGTGAAATTTACTGTCAATGCCTCCGGCGGCACCAGCAGCAGTGGCGGTGGTGGCAGCCACAGCGGTGGCAGCAAATACACTCCGCCTACACATAAAGTAGAGAGCGGACTTTCTGAAAAGGCCGATGGAAGTATCAGCTTCTCAACAGGAAGTGCGAAGAAGGATGATATTGTAACTATAAACGTTAAGCCTGAACAGTACTATCAGGTGGATAAAGTGATTGTTAAGGACAGCAAAGGAAATATCATCGATGTAAAGGAGAACAAGGACGGCACATTCTCATTCACGATGCCTGACAGTCAGGTTACTGTGGAACCTGTCTTCACTTGGGATAATCCGTTCACAGATGTATCTGATAATTCTTATTATACACCTGCTGTAGAGTGGGCATTGAAAAAGAATATAACTACAGGTATAGGCACAGGAGATAAAATGAGCTTCAATCCAACTGAAAACTGTACTCGTGCACAGATGGCAACATTCCTGTGGCGTGCAGCAGGTTCTCCGGATCCGGTAGGCAGCAGCAATCCGTTTGATGATGTTTCTGAAAATGCCTACTACGCTAAAGCCGTACAGTGGGTTCATGAGCAGGGCATTACCGGTGGTACAAGTGCTACTACATTCAGTCCTAACTTACCTTGCACACGTGCACAGATGGTTACATTCCTGCATCGTGTAGCTGACACTCAGAAACCGGAAGGCAACAGCAATCCTTTTACTGATGTTCCGGATACATACTATACTGAAGCCGTACAGTGGGCATATGAACAGGGCATCACAGGCGGCACAAGTGCTACTACTTTCAGTCCAAATGCAAAATGCGGACGTGGACAGATGGTAACATTCCTGTATAACTTCTTCGAAGATTAAAAAAATACTTTTCCCTGCATAGAAAATAAAAAATTGTGTGGGTTAATTCTTTTCAAAGGTGAAAATTCGGTGAATTTTCACCTTTGGCAATTTAGGAACTTAATACACATACACAAAGCTATATGTTAGGTCGCGTAAGCTTTTTCATCCATTTGTACTTTCTGAAATGAATGAAAGTAGGCAGACATTTGAATATCTGGTCTGACTGAATAACTACAACTACCCATTCAACCGGCAGTTTCCACCAGAAGGCAGCCATAAAAGAGAGAGGCATAACTATGCACCATGTACTGATGAGGTTCATTTTCATAGTAAAGGTACCGTCACCTCCACCTTGGAATATACCGAAGCTGACAGGCATCTGATATGACATGCCAACCATGATTACACCCATGATTCCAATTAAGTTTGAAGCCATAATGATGGCGTCGTCATTAAGGTCATAAAGAGAGAGCAGTGGAACACGGAGTACGACTAAGGATATGCCAAGTATCAGCCCGATAACTATATCAATACATGAAAGAGTTCTGGCATCAGATTTGATGCGTTCCATATCACCTCTGCCAATAGCGGTTCCAATCATTACCGCAGATGTAGATGACATAGCAACTACGATAACCTTTAGATACTGATAGAAGGTTGTGGCTACTGAGTTTGCAGCAATAGCGTTAGCGGAAAGATGTCCCAGTATAGCAGTCTGCATAGGAACTGAAACTCCCCAAAGTACTGAAGAACACATGATGGGGATGTACACATGACAGTAGTCCTTACTCAACAGAGCATCGCGGAGGAACAATTCTTTGCATAAAAGCTGAAGCTTTGTATCGAACTTAGCAAGATAAACTAATACGATGGCAAGCTCAATCCCACGAGTTAGAAGTGTTCCTATAGCAGCACCTACAATACCCAATTCAGGAAAACCGAATTTACCGAAAATTAATAAATAGTTGATAACTACATTTATTATTAATGATACTACCGATACGTAGAAAGAGATGCCAACAGTTTCTACTGCACGAAGGGCAGCCATTAGAGTCTGGGTAATGACAAATAACAGGAAGGACCATGCTATAATCACAAGATAAGCTTTACCCTGGGAAATTATAGATGCTTCGGGTGTGAATATACGCAGAATCGGTTCCGGAATTAGTTCACAAAGAACGATGAGAACCATACTGACAACTGTTCCCAGCTTAAGTGCAATGCCTGTGAGAGTGCGAATAGGCTTGATTCGTTGCTGTCCCCAATATTGAGATGCAAGAGCAACCAGTGTGTTTCCTATAGATATGGCAAATTGTTGAACCAAAAAGAAAATCTGATTAACTGTGGAAGCACCGCTCAACGCGTCCTGGCTGTAGCTGCCAAGCATTATGTTATCAGCCATATTAACGCTGTATGCAATCAGATTCTGCATAGCAACGGTAATCAGCATTGGGAAGAGAACCATATAAAATGCTTTATCCTTTGTAAAAAAACTGTTTCTGTTTGTTTCCATATATTGCGACCTTTCTTCTTCGATAAAAATAGTTTGTGTAGAAATAAATAGTCTGGTTTTGATAAATAAAAACACCTGACTGTCTGTCAGGTGTTTCGTATTGGCGGAGATGGTGGGATTCGAACCCACGTGCCCGTGAGGGCAAACGCATTTCGAGTGCGCCCCGTTATGACCACTTCGATACATCTCCAAATCAAAGTCACCCCATTATTATATAGTTTTTACTGTAATTATGCAAGAAATTCTTTTTGATATTACAAATTCTGAACCATAACACATTGAAAGAACAGAAAAAAAATGGTAGTATGTATTTGTTTGTTAAATTCTGAGTGATACAAGGAGATTAAAAAAATGGATCCAAGAGTTAAAAAGTTATCGGAAGTGCTTGTAGAACATTCATGCAGGGTACAGCCGGGCGAAAAGGTTTTAATACACTATGAGGGAGAATGCACAAAGCCCCTTGTTAAGCAGCTTATAAAGGATATATATGCGAAGGGCGGTATCCCTTATTTTGAAATAAGAGATGCAGAAGTAAACAGAGAGCTTGTTATGCACTGCACAGAAGAACAGCTTCAGTTTATGGCCGACTGCCAGATGAAGCAGATGAAAGGTATGGATGCGTACATTTCCATAAGAGCGGGTCAGAACACCTGTGAGATGGCGGATGTTCCTTCTGAAAAAATGAACCTTTACAATAAGATTTTAGACCCTGTTATCGATGAAAGAGTAAACAACACTAAGTGGGTAGTTCTGCGTTATCCTAACCACAGCATGGCACAGCTTGCAAACACAAGCCTTGAATCATTTGAAGATTTCTATTTTGATGTATGCACATTAGACTACAATAAGATGTCTGTTGCTATGGATAAGCTTGTGGAGCTTATGAACAAAACTGACAAGGTTCGTCTTGTAGGCCCGGGAACAGACCTGACATTCTCCATCAAGGGTATTCCTGCTGTAAAGTGTGCGGGAGAGTGCAATATTCCTGACGGAGAAGTATACACAGCCCCTGTAAAGGATTCCATGAACGGTGTGATTTCCTACAACACACCTTCGGAAGAAATGGGCTTCACTTATGAAAATATCGTTTTTGAGATTAAGGACGGAAAGATTATAAACGCAACTGCAAACGATACAAAGAAGATTAATGAACTTCTTGATACTGATGAAGGCGCAAGATATTTCGGAGAATTTGCTATTGGTGTTAACCCATATGTGCTGAAACCTATGAAGGATACACTGTTTGATGAAAAGATTGCCGGTTCTTTCCATCTGACTCCGGGACAGTCATATGAAGATGCTCCAAATGGCAACAACTCAGCTGTTCACTGGGATTTGGTTATGATTCAGAGACCTGAATACGGCGGCGGAGAAATTTACTTTGATGATGTTCTTATCAGAAAAGACGGTTTGTTCGTTATTCCTGAACTGGAATGCTTAAATCCTGATGCTTTAAAATAGGACACAATACCCTGCATTGATATGCGGGGTATTTTTTTTAAATCGTCGAAAAATATATTGAAAATATGTAAAAATATGGTAAAATATTAAAAAAGGGGCAGCGGTTGTCAAACTGCATCGAGTGTTTTGAGTTTTATAACAAAGCATATTGAGGTTAAGGAGGTCTGTTCATGGAGGAAATGGAATATGATGAACTATGAAAATTTTAAACAGGCTGTAGAAAATGATTTTATGAAGTTTATGCCTGAAAAGTATGCGGGAATGAAAATGGAGGTGAAACCGGCTAAAAAAATAAACAGGAACCTGGATGGAGTCGGGTTTACGGCGGAGGACAGTGATTCCAATGTTACTCCTGTTATTTATATTCAGGATTTATATGAACAGTACAGAAAGACGGGAAGCATGGAAAATGTCCTTAAAACTGCGGCAGAAACATTTGAGGCTGCCATGGACAGGCTCCCTGCAGGCAGATTTGAAATAAAGTGGCAGGAAACGAAAGAAAATATAGTTTTTCAAATAATAAACTATGAGAAGAATACGGAGTTTTTGGAGGATGTTCCTCACAGAAGATTTTGTGACATGGCTGTCATTTACAGGATAATACTTGGAAACAGCAGACAGGGGATTTCTTCACTGGTTATTAACAGTCAGGTAGCAAAGCAGCTGGCACTTGATGAAACGGAACTGTTTGAGCTTGCGAAAGAAAACAGCAGCAGGCTGTTTCCTCCTGTTGTTGAAAAGCTGAAAACAATAGTGTCAAAGCATTTTGAGAGAATGGGCATAAAAGCGGATATCTGTGAAAATGCATCGGACAGGCTTTATCCGGAGCTTATTATGTATGTAATCACAAACAGACAGAACATAAACGGAGCATCTGTTATACTGTATGATGGAATTTTGGAAAGGCTGGCTGAAAAAATAGGGGACAATCTGTATATCCTGCCAAGTTCAATACATGAGGTGATTGTTATGCCGGCTTTGCATAACGATTCCGCAGAGCTGGAGAAAATGGTGACGGAAATAAACGCAGAACAGGTTTCTCCCGGAGAAAGACTATCTGACCATGTTTATTTTTATGACAAAACAGCAAAAACTTTTTCTATGGCATCAGAAAGGTGAACCTCATGGCAAGGTTCACCTTCAATTAAGTTTATCTTATACTGGAACATTAAAAGCTTTTATTTAACGGCAGCTTCAAGAGCAAGCTTCATCATGTCCGTAAATGCTGTCTGTCTTTCTTCAGCAGTGGAATGTTCACCTGTTACAAAGTGATCGCTGATTGTTACCATGGCAAGAGCGTTTACGTTGTTGTACGCTGCGTTCATGTAAAGCGCAGCGGCCTCCATTTCTACTGCGAGAACGCCCATCTTTGACCATTTCTTCCACCAGTCACCGAATTCGTAGAAAACATCGCATGAAACGATATTTCCGGCTTTCAGTGAAGCCCCTACGCTGTTGTTTGCTTCTTTAACCTTCAGAAGCAGATCCCAGCTTGCGGTAGGGGAAAAGTTTCCGGGTACATCGAAAGCATGAATATAGTTGGAATCGGTAGATGCTGCGATACCGAGAACCACATCTCCTATCTTTATATCCTTGTGGAAAGCACCTGCAGTACCGATTCTTATAAGATTCTGAACGTTGTATTCGGTTATAAGCTCCCAGGAATAAATGCCCATGGAAGGCATGCCCATGCCTGTTCCCTGAACTGAAACGGGAACTCCCTTGTAAGTGCCTGTATATCCGTACATACCGCGGATTTCATTGTAAAGCTTCGGTGATTCAAGAAAATTTTCAGCTATGAACCTGGCTCTCAGAGGATCGCCCGGAAGAAGTATGGATTCTGCAATTTCGCCCTTTGCGGCAGCAATATGTGTACTCATAATAAAAATCCTTTCGTTTAATCAATATTTAAGCAATGTAATATTTAAAATTATATCATGTAATTTTAAATAAGGTATCGCTTTTGCAAAATGTATATGCTATACTGTATAGTATAGCACAAATTTTTTTATTGGAAAATAACAATCGGAGGCTCTATATGATATATGAAAACATATATAAAGAAAGACTTTATCCTGTGGATGATTTTAAAAGTCTTAAGGAAATGCTGAAAAACTGTAAGGATTTATACGGAAAAAAGACAGCGTTTCTGCACAAGGAGGAAAAGGGCGGCGAATATAAAGAAACTAATTTTATAACCTTTAAGGATGACGTTGATGCGTTGGGAACCAGACTGATGGCACTGGGACTTAAAGGTGAAAATATTGCTGTTATAGGTGAAAACTGTTACGCATGGGTTGTTTCATATTTTGCTGTGGTAAACGGTGTCGGTAAAATAGTGCCTTTGGATAAAGAACTGAGCAAGGAAGAAATTTTAAACCTTTTAAAGACGGCAGACTGCAAAGCGGTATTTTATACAGGTACATATAAAAATGTATTTAAAGATGTGGACATTCCTTTTAAGTTCCAGATGGAGGTTTACTCTAAAAATGTCAGAAAGGACCGAGAGGATACATGGGACTTCCAACTGGAAGAGGGAAGAAAGCTTCTTGGTGCGGGTGACAGAAGTTTTATTGATGCTGAGGTGGATCCGGAAGAAACGAGAATGCTTCTGTTTACTTCGGGAACTACAGGTGTTCCGAAAGCTGTCATGCTTTGTCACAGAAACATAGTTTCAAATATCAAGGATATCAGAAAAATAGTTAAGCTGAAGGAAGATGACAGGACATTGTCGATACTTCCGATACATCATACATTTGAATCAACCATAGGTATTATGGTGGTCATTTCCCAGGGCTGCTCAGTAGCCTTTTATGAAGGCTTGAAATATGTGGCAAAGAATCTTGCGGAGGCGAAGGCAAGTATTCTCGTAGGTGTTCCCCTTATTTTTGAATCAATATATGCAAAAATCTGGAAACAGGCTGAAAAAGCAGGAAAGGCGAAGATGCTGCAAAAGGCGGTGAAGGTAAACAGAGCCTTGAAAAAAATAGGAATAGATGCAAGCAGAAAGCTTTTTTCCAGTGTTTATGAGTCCTTTGGAGGAAGACTTCGTATGCTGGTTACAGGAGCGGCAGCAATCAGTCCGAATGTGGCAAGAGGCTTTCAGGACTTAGGCATTGAAATTGTTATGGGGTACGGACTTACGGAAACAGCACCGCTTCTGGCGGGAACTCCGGACTTTACAGACCGATATACAAAGGCAGGAACTGTGGGGCAGGTTGTTCCCAGCGGTCAGATGCAGATTATAGATAAAAACGAAGACGGTATAGGAGAAATAATATACAAGGGTCCGAATGTAATGCTTGGATACTACAATATGCCGGAACAGACGGAGGAAGTTCTGAAGGACGGATGGTTCCACACAGGTGATTTAGGCTTTGTGGATGAAAGCGGAAACCTGTATCTGACAGGAAGAAAGAAAAATGTTATTGTAACAAAAACAGGTAAGAATATTTATCCTGAAGAAATTGAAGAAGTCCTCAATAAAATACCGTATATCAGTGAATGCATGGTATATGGAACGGAAAATGATGAAACGGGAGAAACTGTTGTAAGTGTACAGGTAATGCCTGACTATGAGGCTTTGAAAAATGATTTTGGATATGAAAAGGAACAGCAGGATGAGATTTACAAAACACTGAAAGCCAAAATTGCTGAAAAAAACCAGACACTTCCAAACTATAAGATGGTAAGAAAACTGGTAATCAGAAATACCGATTTTATCAAAACTACAACCCAGAAAATAAAAAGACAGGACAATATGCCTGTTTAAACAAATTAACCGCAGATTTGAGCCGGAAACCCGAATCTGCGGTTTTTCATTATCATTTTTTCCTTTTAAAACGGAAACGATATTACTGCATATCAGATGACTGCTGATTGTTATGGATTCTTCTTGCCGCATATGCAACAGGAGTATCTATCAGAGCTGTTATCCAGAATATAATATAGCTTGACAATGCTATGCTTATCAATGTTTTCATGGAATACATACCCCAGAATGCACCGAAGGTGTACAGGACTGCGTTTAAAAGCTGTGATACCATGGTAGAACCGTTATTTCTGACCCACAGATATCTGGAGTTGTCACCGCACAGCTTTGTTGTGAATGCCCAGAGTGTATGGTAAAGCCATACATCAAATCTTTGAACTATGATATAGACAATCAGGCTTACAAGCATAAGTCTTGGCGTATTTGAAAACAGTGTCTGTATACTTGGAAATGCCCAGTCGTTTTCAGACGGTGTATAGCAAAGCCACAGCTGTGTAAGAACTATAAAGGTAAGTGAAGTTACAATACCTATGTTTACTGCTTTTTGTGCAGCTTTTTTGCCTTCGGTTTCACTGAGAACATCAGTAACCAGAAATGTAGAAGCAAACAGGATATTTCCTAAAGTCTGTTCTATACCAAAAGCGTTTACAAGTATCAGGACTTCAATATTTGCGGCAATTGTAGCAAATACGGTCCAGCAGAAAAGACCTTCTTTTTTGAAAAGTCTGTACCATAAAAGAAAGGTCAGGTAAATAAATAACGTGCTTATTACGAGCAGCAGCTCATTGGATAAATTCATTTTGTCCTCCTTATGAGTCCGCAACCGTAACTGGGTTATTTTTTTATGCAATAAAAATTTATGCAATAAAAAAAGTGCTTAAAAGCACCACAATAAACTGCTGATAAACCTCAGCAGATGGTCCTAGTTTTGTTTAACGACAGGATGGTTACGAACTGTCCTATAAAATTGTAATAAATCCGGTTCGGGATTATAATCCGAAAATCTTAAATCCTTATAAAAAAGGAAGCTGTTAAAACAACTTCCTTATCATAACACAGTGATGGTTTTTTGTCTATTTCTTTTTTTCATATTTTATATCGTATAGATAAATATTGCGGCAAACTGAAATGCCGTACCGAGTATGACAAAAATATGAAAAATCTCGTGGAAGCCGAAGAGC
>JBJETA010000124.1:0-9407 GCA_051883075.1 Anaerovoracaceae bacterium | reverse complement strand
TTTAAATTAGTTTGAAAGCTTCATAGGGTTCAGCTTGATTCCAGGACCCATAGTTGAAGCTACTGTTACGCTTCTCAGGTACTGACCCTTTGCTGCTGCAGGCTTAGCCTTTACAACTGCACCTAATAATGCTCTGAAGTTTTCTTCAAGCTTTTCAGGTCCGAAAGAAGCCTTTCCGATTGGTGTATGGATAATGTTTGTCTTGTCAAGTCTGTATTCAACTTTACCAGCCTTGATTTCTTCAAGAGCCTTTGTGATATCCATAGTAACTGTACCTGACTTAGGGTTTGGCATTAATCCCTTAGGACCGAGAACCTTACCAAGTCTACCAACAACACCCATCATATCAGGAGTTGCTACAACTACGTCAAAGTCAAACCAGTTTTCACTCTGAATCTTCTGAGCTAATTCTTCTGCTCCTACATAATCAGCACCGGCTGCTTCTGCTTCCTGTGCCTTAGGTCCCTTAGCAAATACAAGAACCTTCTTTGTCTTACCAGTTCCGTGAGGAAGTACGATTGCACCTCTTACCTGCTGGTCAGCATGTCTTCCGTCAACACCCAGCTTGATGTGTACTTCAACAGTTTCATCAAACTTAGCCTTAGCTGTCTTTGTGATTAAATCCATAGCTTCGTTGACATCATATAAATTTGTTCTGTCAATCAGCTTTGCTGATTCCTTATAAGTTTTACCTCTCTTAGGCATGTTCTTAACCTCCTATATTGGTATTAGCGACTGTTTTCCTGCACATAGGTAACGCTGTGCACAGTCTCCCAAATTGAATTAACCTTCTACTACGATACCCATGCTTCTTGCAGTACCCTTTACCATTGATGTTGCTGCATCAAGGTCTGCTGCATTTAAGTCAGGCATCTTAATCTTTGCGATTTCTCTTACCTGTTCTTCTGTTAAAGTAGCTACCTTCTTCTTGTTAGGTTCGCCTGAAGCTGCTGTTAAACCGGCTGCCTTCTTTAATAGAACTGCTGCAGGTGGAGTCTTTGTAATGAATGTAAATGATCTGTCGGAATAAACTGTGATTACAACCGGAATAATCATACCAGGCTGATCCTGAGTTCTAGCATTGAACTGCTTACAGAAGTCCATGATATTTACACCCTTCTGACCTAGTGCCGGACCTACTGGAGGTGCTGGAGTAGCATTTCCTGCTGCAATCTGAAGTTTAATTAAACCTTCAACCTTCTTTGCCATTTTATGTTCTCCTTTCTACTAGATTTTATCTACTTGTCCAAACTCAAGTTCCACAGGAGTTTCTCTTCCGAACATGGAAATTCTAACCTTAAGAGTTTCTTTTTCCATATTGATTTCTTCGATAACACCCATAAAGCTTTCGAAAGGACCATTGATAACTTTTACACTGTCGCCTACGTTCACATCTATTTCAACATGAACCTTTTCTATGCCCATTCTTCTCACTTCATCATTTGTAAGAGGAATAGGATCTGAACCATGGCCTACGAATCCTGTAACGCCCTGTGTATTTCTTACAAGATACCAGGATTCATTTGTTACAATCATCTTTATAAGTACATAGCCCGGAAAAATCTTCTTAGTCTTAACCTTGCGCTGTCCGTTTTTAAGTTCCACGCTATCTTCTGTAGGAACAACAACAGCAAGAATCAAATCCTGCATGCCTCTGTTCTCAACAAGTTTTTCAATATTTACTTTTACTTTGTTTTCGTGCCCGGAATAAGTGTGAACCACATACCACTTTGCAGAGCTGTTTCCGTCATTCAGATAGCCTCTGTTTTCGTCATATGCAATCCCTGAACCTGAAGCTGCCTCAACAGTTTCCTCGCCTTCAGCTTCAACAAGTTCTTCCTTATCAAGGTTTACATTGTTTTCAAACTCTGACATTAGTATACCTCTACTGATTATAATGAGATGCCCAGAACTGCCTTAAGAGCTGCAAGCACTCCCATGTCTACTAACCAAAATCCAATTGCAAAAAACGCACAAGTAAATAATACAACTGCTGTATAAGAGCCAATTTCCTTCTTTGTAGGCCATACAACTTTCTTCATTTCAAGCTTTATGCCCTTGAAATACTCTTTTATGCCACCCTTTTTCTTCTTAGGAGCGGCTGCAGGCTTGTTTGTAGCCTTTTCATTTCCCATATTACTCACTCCTTATTTTGTTTCCTTGTGAAGAGTGTGCTTCTTGCAGAACTTGCAATACTTTTCCAGTTCAATACGATCAGGATCGTTCTTCTTGTTCTTTATAGTATTGTAGTTTCTTTGCTTACACTCTGTACATGCCAGTATTACTTTTACTCTAGCTCCTGCTGCCATCGACTCCACCTCCTATTAGTTTTAGCATTATGCAAAATTAAAATTTCTATCCGGCGAAGCCAGATGAATTTCTACTCAACATCATAAAGTCGCTTAATAATGATACCATTGCGAAAATGCAATGTCAAGTTAATTTTATGGAACTTCTATAAATTCAGGGTCTTCCTCATCCTCAAGCAGATACCATTCCGATTCCGAAAAGCCTTCGGCAATATTTGATATAGGCATCTTCATATATTTTCCGGTTGCCTCTGCGGCAACTGTACCGTCGGGAAGGAAAATCTGCCCTCTGCCTTCAAAAATTTTTCTCGTATTTCTGGTAATTTCCGCAACCCCTGTCAGGTCAGCTTCTGTAGGGACCGGCTTTTTATACTTAATGTTAAGCTCTACAGTCACGCCCCAGCAGTCCGGCTCCTCTGCGATTATGGCTCTGCCAATCAGCTCATCCAGAAGCGCTGCGGAAATACCTCCATGAGTCCTGCCCGGATAGCTCTGATGCCAGTCCTCAGTTCTGAAGGTGCAGGAAAGTCTTCCGTCCTCAATCTGATAAAATCTGGTATTTAAACTGAATTTATTCTTTGTTCCGCAGACAACGCATCTGTCGCTGTTGTTCTGCTTGCTCACAATTTTCTGTTTCATATTGCACCCGCCTGTAAAATGCTGAAAATAAGCACTTAAAAACTGCGGGATTTTCTTCCCCGCAGTTCTATTGAAAAAATACATTCTTATTTTAGTACCAAGATACTCTTTAGTCAATATTTTTTTGTTCTGCTTTCAGAAATACAAAGTTAGGATCGTTGGCAAACTGTACAGCATTGTAAAGCACCAGTACGTCATCGATGTTTTCTTCATCAATCAATTCCAGCAGGCTCTTTTTATAATATCTTAAATCAGCTGCATAAACTTCATCATAATGCAATGTCATAAAAGGCATAAAACAGTTTGCATATGAGTCTTTTATAATAAGAAGCTTTTTTTCATTACCGCTTCGTTCTTCTTCATTATTATAATGTCCTGCCTTTACAACAGGCTGATTGCCGCCCAGAAAGTACAGATACTTGTCTTTAGCCTTCAGACTTTTTTCATCAAACAGGCCGCCCGTTCCTTCCGTCTGTCCCGAAGCATTCCGGAACTCCGTTTCAACTGCTTCTATGCGGCTGTTGGACATTTTCATGATATAGTCCGGTGAAACCCCGAATCCCGATATCTTGGAATATGTCGTCCCATAAAAATCATCTGTCACAATGCTTTCGTCAAAGTCTTCACGCATAAGCGGTTCAACGCCCGTCATTTCTGCCCACGCCCTGTAACCATAGTATGCTCCCAATGTTGTCCAGTGATGATCCGTTCTGTAATAAATATATTCGTCGCTGTGTTTTTCAAGAAGACTGCCCGCATCTATAAATACAGGGCCTTCATCTTTACAGAATCTCTCCGAAGTTTTTCTTATGACCTCTACCTGTTCTGCACTTTTCGCATTTTCCGGCAGATAATTTTTCAAAATTTCCTGTGATGTGGGTACAGGCATGACATAAAAGTTCTTTATTCCATGTTCATTCTTTGCTTTTCCGGCAAATTCCTCAATATAACCCAGATTACTTTCAAGTCTGTCTAAATCCACAGTTTCTATCGGAAACAGATATCCGTTTTTGCCCCAGTAAGCCTGCCCGTTATCCTGTTTGCCAAGAAGCCTGTCAACAGTATTCTTTATCTTCACCCAGCTGTCTCTGCCTGCCACACTGTCTGATGAGTACTGTTCGAAATCTTTTGTAAATCTTCCCTCTGCAAATGCTTCAATCCCCATTTCCGGAAATTCTGCAAGCTTCCTGTTTTCCATATCTGAAAATGCCCTGTCAGGCAGAATCAGGCATAAAACCAGAAAAAGGCTCAGAGCAAGAAAAAAGCCCGTACTTATGATATTGTCCCTGTTTATTTTCAAAAACCTTTCTTTTTTCATACATCCTCTCACAACGCTGAAGCATTTCATCAGAATCTAAAATATAAAAACGGATTGTAGGTAGATGCTACAATATACGCAAAGCTTACCGTAAAAATCAGGACCAGCATTGCAATTTCCGACATTCCCGCAAGCTTAGGGCTTATTCTGCCCAATTTTTCTCCGGACAGCACAGCAAGCTTTTTAGGTATCTCGGTGCAGCCCACGGTGCAGAGAATCAGAAGTGTCAAATTATTTTCAAACAGATATTCAGCTGTTCCGTCTATCAGCCCGCCGTTTCCCGCAAAAAACATGCTTTCCAAGTAATGTCCTATAAATCCGGCACTTTCGGAAGCAAAGATTACCCAGCTTATCATTACAAACAGCATTGTGTAAATACCGGACATTACCGTGCCGAAAAATATGTGGTTCTTTCGCAGTTTTTCAAGCATCTGCCCAAGGAAAAGCTTTTCCAGTATAAGAAGTACGGCAAAATACGCTCCCCATATAACAAAATTCCAGCTTGCTCCGTGCCACAGGCCTGTCAGTGACCATACTATAACAATATTGAGAATCTGCCGCTTAATGCCCTTTCGGTTTCCTCCCAGCGGAACATACACATATTCTTTAAACCAGCTGCCCAGGGAAATATGCCATCTTCTCCAGAACTCCGTGATTGATTTTGACAGATACGGATAATCAAAGTTTTTCGGAAATTCAAAGCCGAACATCCTGCCAAGACCAATCGCCATGTCGGAATAACCCGAAAAATCAAAATAAATCTGCATAGTAAATGCAATCGCTCCCAGCCATGCAGACGCAGCGGACATTTCATCATAAGGCAGACCCGATACTGCTTCCCAGAGCATACCTATGTTGTTGGCAAGGAGTACCTTTTTCCCCATGCCTGTTATAAACAGTCTGACTCCCGACGCGAATTTATGCATGTCGCAGCTTCTGTGCGTCAGCTGTTCTTCTATTGATTTGAAGCGCACTATAGGTCCCGCAATCAGCTGTGGGAACAATGCTATATATGTGCCGAAAGCTACAAGATTTTTCTGGACCTTTACATTGCCTCTGTACAGGTC
Organism: Anaerovoracaceae bacterium; assembly: GCA_051883075.1. Taxonomy (GTDB): domain Bacteria; phylum Bacillota; class Clostridia; order Peptostreptococcales; family Anaerovoracaceae; genus Aminipila. Next base: position 4,074 of record JBJETA010000124.1, on the reverse strand, counting down.
TATGATATACGACATTGCCTGGAAGGTATAAAAAGAGATGCCTATCGGAAGCGGAAGCTCCAGAGGCTGTATACTGCTGCCCAGCAGTGCATTGATGTTCTCCGTAATGAAATCCGCATATTTGAAAAAGCCAAGTATGCCTAAATTGCAAACAACATTAAGCAAAACAAGACCTTTTTTTCTTGTCTGTCTTTTTTCCTGCGATATACCGTTATCCTTTCCCGACTGCCTGTCAAGGAGTATTCCCGTCACATAATTTATCAAGATGGAAAATACCATAAGAAACACGTAAACAGGTTCGCCCCAGGCGTAAAAAAATAGGCTCGTAACAAGCAGTAAAAGGTTCTTCATGCCTGCGGGAGCCGCATAATACAGGAATATGACAATTGGCAGAAAATATATTAAAAAAGTAATACTGCTGAATACCATTTATTTCACCTATATATGTAAAAATTTTAATTTTATTTGCCGAAATCATCTATCAGCTTTGCTGCTTTTTCCGCATCATTGCATACAACCACAATCATGGTGCTGCCTTCCGCTACCATGACAGGTTTTGAAAGCTTCTCCATTTCCTTTGGAACATAGTTCTCAAACACCGCTTTCTGCGCCTCGATTCTCTCACCGCATGCATTTTCAACGGCTTCTTCCTGTCCTTCCTTTATTTTAAACACTGCGATTTCCTCTGCAGTTGCACCGGTGCTTCCTATCATATAACTTTCTGACACCTGTTCATCTGTAAGGTTGTAAAGACTCATGGCAATGTCAGAATCCAGACTCTGCATAACGTCTTCAAATTCAATACCTTCCTGAAGATAAACCGCTATTTCCTCCGTGCTTGCCGCTGCAAGTCTGTCAGCCAGATTAGTGTCATCTTCATTTCCCTTAGCTGCGTTTTCTCCGCCGCAGCCTGCCAGAACAACTGTTGCAATGACAGTCATCACCACCATAAATAAAATCTTTCTTTTCATAATACAACCACCCAATTCTTTAAATCATTTCCGCAAGATAATTTGCCCACAGTCTGCAATACTGGGATGTTAAATGAACCCCATCCGTAGTGGCATCAGCCACAAGGAATCCGTTTTCATCAGTTACAGCCCCCGCAGGATTTACAAAAACCGCATTTTTATCTGCAGCCAGCTTCATAATATTTTCATTGTACCAGTATATCTGCCTGTTGTTATATATGGAATCTGTTTTATCCTTTTCCTCAGTCACAGGAAGAACTGCATGAAGAAACAGCTTTGCCTCCGGCTGCTTTGCCCTGATTCCGTCTATAAGCTTTCCGTATTCGGCAAGAAACGAATCCATATAAGTCCACCCCAGTTCATTCATCCCCACGGCGATTATAACTTTATCGAAATCCGTGCTATCCAGCAGATCATATACAGAAAGCTGGTTACCCTGTATATTCAGTTTCTGCCCCGACGCAATTTTGTCTACGGAAATTCCCTTTGCACAGAAATAAGATGCATTTTTGACACCGGAGTAAAGTCTGAAACCCTCAGTCCTTGAATCCCCTATAATCAGGGTTTTATTGTATGCCGCCAGCAGTTCTCCCTCCGGAAGCATCTCAGGCACAATTACGGGCTTTGATGCAGCATGCGTATTTTCCGCCGGCACAGGCTCTTCAGAGTTTTCCTCAAGGCTCTGTTGCTCTTCCTTACTCTCTTCTTCTATATTCTCTTTATCTTCTTCTCTTTCAGCATTTTCTTCATCTGTATGTTCCTGCCGAATATCACTTTTACCGCTGCTGTTCTCCTCTGTTCCGCCATCGAAACCGTCTTTCATAACAAAAAAAATAACGGCTGCCGCCAATAAAACACATACAGCTATAATCACCTTCGAGCCGAGGTCAGCCTTCTTTTTCTGCGCGTCTTTATCCAATGTCCTGCCACCTATCTATTATTGTACTAAATTGTCTTATTTTTCCACATTATCACAACATATTTGCCACTCATATATTCTAAAACTTTGTATAAGAAAAGGCAATGATATTTTTCATTTTTCCGATAAATTAAGTTAGTTACAAAGAAGACTTATAGTGGTACTATATAAGTAATATTTAATTTATTAAATGAGGTAGATGATGATGTTAGGATTTAAAGATGAAAATGAAAGAATGTCCGTGACAGAGGATATAATCGGACTTGAATGGGCAATGTTCCAGAAAGTGAACAACATAGGCGGCAGGGCAGGCTGTCAGGATGACTGGGAAACCTTCCATATCATGCGTGAAAGCCAGTTCAGTGCCTGGAATGATTTTATGCTGAAAAGCTATCACAAGGACTTAAAGGAGGCAGAGCAGTCCGGCCGCAATCTCATCATGGAAAAATATGCTTATATGATGGAAAGCACCGATCCCGTATATTACAGAAACGAACTCGAACCTAAGCTCCCTCATATAGACGGCGAGACAATGAATATAATCGAAGAAATCGTGTGGTACATGGTAGACTGTGAAAAAGAAATCGCTTCAAAATATCCAAAGCTTGCACAGACGGGCAGACCTCTGCAGACAGCAGATGACAACAGCGGCTTTACATCAGTTGAAACATATGCCAGAGGAGAGCTTAAAACATATTCAAGGGAAACTCTTGGTCATTATCTGGACTTTGTAAGGATAAACCGTGCAAAAGGCATAAATCTTGCGCTTAAAGTTCAGGATACCATGGTTAAGCTTTACGGCTATACATCGATAGAAGATGCAGAAAGCAAACTCAGATAAGGGCGGTAATCAGTATGGATTTGAATAAATATTTTAACGAGCTTGATTCGTGTTTTGAGCATAATGACATAAAGAAAGCAGAAGAGCTTTCCCTGGAATGGCTGAAAAATGCAGCCGCACTTCAGGATAAGGCCGCTGTTCTGGCAATATCAAATGAGCTTGGCGGCATATACAGAGTTACAAGCAGGTTTAGAGATGCAGAAAATGCATACAATATTGCACTCACTGCCATCGGTCAGCTGAACCTTACGGATACGGAAAAGCATGCCACTACACTTCTTAATATGGCCAGCGTTTATTCAGCTTCCGGCAATATGGAGAAAGCGCTCAGTCTTTATGAGCAGTCCGCAGCTATTTATAAAAAAAGCGGCAGCTGTGAAGATTACAACCTTGCCGCATTGTATAACAACATCAGCCATGTATACGAAGATATGGGAGATTTATCAAAAGCCGAGGACTATGCAAATAAATCAATTGAAATTATTAAGCATGTTCCGGGCTATCCGATAGAAATGGCTACCAGCTATACATCTCTTTCCTCTATTTATATAAAGCAGGGAAAATATGATGAAGCTGAGCAGAGCCTTATCACGGCAGAACGGATTTTTCTTGATGCAGGTCCCGAAAATCCTCATTATGCCGCTGCCCTGAACAATTTCGGTGAGCTATACTATAAGGTAAACGATTTCAAAAAATCCGCAGAGTATTTTGAAAAAAGTCTGGCTCTTATAGGAAAGGTTTACGGCGAAAACAGTGCCTACGGGCTTGTATGCGGCAACCTTGCAAAAGTATATTCCGATATGGGAAACTTTCATACTGCAGAAAAATACAGGGCAAAGTCGGAAGAAATAAAAGAAAGGACTGTCAGGATATGAGAATGAAAGGACTAGAGCTTTCAAAGGCTTACTATGATGCTTTTGGAGCAGATATGATACATAATCAATTTCCCGAATATGAAAAGACGGCTGCCGTAGGTCTGGTTGGCGAGGGTTCCGAATGTCTCGGTTATGATGATGAAATATCCGAAGACCACGACTTCGGTCCGGGTTTCTGCATATGGCTGCCCGAAGAAGCCTTCAGCCGGATAGGCGCGCAGATGCAGGAAGCATATAACAGACTTCCGAAAACCTTTGAGGGCAGAACAAGAATGGAAACATATGAAGGCCGCGGCAGAGTAGGCGTATTCAGTATATCCGATTTCTACAGGAAATACACGGGATGCAGCGGAGTTCCGCAGACAAATACAGAGTGGATGCTCATTCCTGAAACAAGTCTCTGCACTGCTGTAAACGGCAAGGTGTTCAGCGACCCTCTCGGTGAATTTTCACATATCAGAAATGAAT
>JBJETA010000123.1:0-38204 GCA_051883075.1 Anaerovoracaceae bacterium | reverse complement strand
TTAAATCAGAAAAAAATTATAGTAAAAAAGAAGCAGAAAAAGACAAAAGAGCTTGTAGATACCGATATAAAAAATAAAATCAGAAGCCTTGATTTTGCTCTTGCCGGAGAACATCTCATAATCTCGGCGTCTTTAGACGCGGGAAGTGAGTCAAATGCAAGCCCCGAGCTTTTAATAGAAGCATTCTTAAATTTTACCGGCTGGAACATAGAACGGTATGACATAGAAGTAATGCGTAAAAGACTGCATTTTACAAACGGATTTACAATTTAAAAATAAAGTTAAAATGATGACATATAGTGCCTCTGTTTAAATGAACAGAGGCATTTCTGCCTTTTGAGGACAAATAGCCTTATATTTTTTAAAGAAAACAAAAAATAAAAACATAAAAAGGACAAATGACCTATACTTGATGACGTAAAACTTTTACAATAGAAGCGATAGGTTAAAATAAGGTTTAATATATATAATTTTCATTTAAAGTAAATGACAGTTTTGACGGGAGGAAATTATGGTTGACTATACAGAAGGTTCAGGAAAGCAGTATCATACTGGCGTTGGACCTGAAGATATTGGAAAATATGTCATATTGCCGGGAGATCCGAAAAGATGCGCAAAAATAGCAGCACATTTTGACAATCCCGTACTTGTGGCAGACAGCAGGGAATTCATGACTTATACAGGAACCCTTGACGGAGTAAAAGTAAGTGTCACATCAACAGGTATAGGCGGGCCTTCGGCATCAATAGCTATTGAAGAACTGTCAAAATGCGGAGCCCATACATTTATCCGTGTCGGAACATGCGGAGGCATGCAGACAGATATTTGCGGCGGCGATATTGTTATAGCAAGCGGTGCGGTGCGTATGGAAGGAACTTCAAGAGAGTTTGCACCTATTGAATATCCCGCGGTGGCTGACATTCATGTAACAAACGCTCTTATACAGGCGGCAGAAGAGTTAGGCATAAAAAATCATGTTGGAGTTGTACAATGCAAAGACAGCTTTTTCGGGCAGCATGAACCGGAATTAATGCCCGTAAGCTATGAACTTGAAAACAAATGGCAGGCGTGGCTGCGCATGGGCTGCCTTGCTTCCGAAATGGAATCCGCAGCGCTTTTTATTGCCGGAAGCTTTCTGAGAGTGAGAGTAGGCTCATGCTTTCTCGTTGTGGCAAATCAGGAAAGAGCAAAGCTGGGACTTCCAAACGAGCAGGCACATGATACAGAGCTTGCTATAAAAACAGCGGTGGAAGCACTTCGCAAACTTATAAAAAAAGATAAGGCTTCAGAAAAATAACTATAAAATAAAGGAAAAAACAAATTCATGGTGAAATAAAATGGAATTGAAAGAATTGATTAAGCTTGCACTTGAGGCAAGGAAAATGTCATACAGCCCATATTCCGGGTTTATGGTAGGTGCGGCACTGCTTGGCAGAAACGGCAAGGTTTATCAGGGCTGCAACATTGAAAATTCAGCCTTTACCCCTACCAACTGTGCAGAGAGGACAGCTTTCTTCAAAGCGGTAAGCGAAGGCGTAAAAGAATTTGAAATGATTGTCATAGTAGGAGGCGCAAAGGATGCAAAAGAACTGGAATTCTGTGCACCCTGCGGTGTATGCAGACAGGTAATGATGGAATTTTGTGATTACGATAGCTTCAAAATCGTGCTTGCTAAAAATCCTGACGAATATAAAATTTATACACTTAAAGAAATGCTTCCTGAAGGCTTCGGACCTTCAAATCTTAAATAGAGGAGAAAAAATGGATACTAAAGAGATTTTAAAAATTGTTGACCACACTTTACTGCTTCAGACAGCAACCTGGGAAGAAATAAAAGGCATATGTGATGATGCCATGAAATATAAAACTGCGTCCATATGCATACCTCCATGCTACGTAAGCAGGGCAAAAGAGTACATGGGCGATAATATGAAAATTTGTACTGTTATAGGATTTCCAAACGGAAACGGTACAACTGCCGTAAAGGTTTTTGAAACAATGAACGCTATCGAAAACGGAGCGGACGAAATCGATATGGTTATAAATATCGGTATGCTTAAGGCAGGAGAATACGAATATGTTTTAAACGAAATAAGGGCTGTTAAGGCTGTATGCGGAGACTGCATTCTGAAGGTAATCATTGAAACATGTCTGCTTACGGAAGAGGAAAAAGTGAAAATGTGTGAAATCGTTACTGAATCAGGTGCGGATTTCATAAAAACCTCAACAGGTTTTTCAACTGCCGGAGCAACCTTTGAAGATGTCAAACTGTTTGCGGCTCACATCGGGGAAAACGTCAAAATCAAAGCGGCCGGAGGTATTTCTTCCATGGCAGATGCCGAAAAATTTATTGAACTTGGCGCCGAAAGACTGGGAACAAGCCGCATTGTTAAAATCGTAAAAAATCAGGACAATGGAGCCGGTTATTAAACAGAAGGTGAGAAAATGCTTAAAAAATTTAATCGTATTTTTACAATTGTAGTGGATTCTCTGGGTATCGGTGCAATGGATGATTCGGAGAAATTCGGAGATATCGGAGTAGATACACTGGGACATATATCACAGTCGGTTGACAGCTTCAATATTCCAAATCTGCAGAAGCTGGGCATGGCAAACCTGAAAAAGTTAAAACAGGTAAATCCTGTAGATAAACCTCTCGGATATTATATGTCCATGAGAGAAGCCAGTAGCGGAAAAGATACAATGACTGGTCATTGGGAAATGATGGGCATTCTTACAACAAAACCGTTTATTACCTTTACTGACACAGGATTTCCAAAAGAGCTTATAGATGAGATGGAAAAGCGTTTCGGAAGAAAAATCATAGGAAACAAAGCTGCAAGCGGCACAGAAATACTTGAAGAGCTTGGTGAAGAAGAAATAAATAACGGCTCGGTTATAGTGTATACTTCTGCTGATTCGGTTTTGCAAATCTGCGGAAACGAAGAAACAATGGGTCTTGAAACGCTGTATCATTTCTGTGAGATAGCAAGGGAACTGACTATGAAAGATGAATGGCGTGTGGGACGTGTCATAGCAAGACCTTATGTAGGAAAGAAAAAGGGAGAGTTTAAAAGAACAAGCAACCGCCATGACTATGCTTTAAAGCCAACAGGAACTACAGTTTTAAATGCGTTAAAGGACAATGGCTATGATGTCATATCGGTTGGAAAGATTAATGATATATTTGCAGGCGAAGGAATAACTGAGAGCAACCATTCGGACAGCAGTGTCCACGGCATGGAACAGACAGCAGAAATAGCAAAAAGAGATTTCAAAGGCTTGTGTTTTGTCAACCTTGTTGATTTTGATGCACTTTGGGGACATCGGAGAAATCCTGCAGGCTATGCTGAAGAGATTGAAAGGTTTGATGCCAAGCTTGGAGTCCTTCTGGAAAACCTGCGAGAAGACGATCTGCTTATCATTACTGCGGACCATGGCAATGATCCTACATATACAGGAACTGATCATACCAGAGAAAAAGTACCTTTTATAGCATATTCTCCGTCGTTTACGGGATGCGGCGAACTGAAAGAAGCTGATACTTTTGCTGTTATAGGGGCTACTATCGCTGAAAATTTCGGTATTGAAATGCCTAAGGGTACAATAGGTGAGTCTATACTGGAAAAGCTGGTGTAGTGCATGGCGCAAAATACAAATATAAGAAATATTGCGGCAGCACTTGTCGGAATAATGTTTGTAGGAATGGGTGTCGCTTTCAATAACTGTGCCGGCTGGGGAAATGACCCGATAGGTATTGTTTACGATGGGTTCAGAAATGCTTTCGGCATGAATGCGGCTCAGCTGGGCATGGCTTCTAATATTATAAATCTGGTTCTTGTTATTTTTCTGTTTATCGCAGCCAGAAAATATGTCAGCATAGGCACATTTGTGTACCTGATTCCGTACGGTGCTTTTGTCAGTATGGGGACAATTTTGTACCGCCACATATTTATAAACGACGAAAATATTACAAGAGTTTTGGGAAGTGCAGCAGGTTGTCTGCTGCTTTGCATAGGGGTTTCAATATATATTGCAATTAATATCGGTGTTGATCCTTTTACGGGAATAGTTCTGTTTCTTACGGACATTACTGGGAAACAATACCGGACTGTAAAAGTAGTTTTTGATTTATCAATGATTGTGATAGGTACAATACTTGGCGGAAAGCTTGGAATTGTAACATTTGTAACTGCTTTAACAGTGGGACCTGTGATTCAGTTTATTTCGGAGAGACTGAAAGGCTGGGAGTGGTTTTTGAAAAGTGCAGGAATAGGAGTTCAGGATGGCAGATAAAGACATTTTTAACAGAATAAAAAGTCTTGAGGAATCCCTTGAGAGTGAACAGTCGGATTATCTGAAAAAATATCTCAGCAATGCTCCGTATTGGACTATGGAATCCATGCAGATGTTAAAAAAAGATAAAAACACTGTTTTTATTGAAGAAAACTCTCCTGCGGATACGGTATATATTCTTGTTGAGGGAACTGTAAGAGCGGTGGACTACCGTATACGCGGCGTTGCTTATGATTATATGACATTTGAAGCTGTCAAAGCTTTCGGTGCAATGGAAATCTTTTTCTGCATTGATAATTATATGACTACACTGGAAACTGAAACTATGTGTACCTTCCTCGTAATGTCCAGAAGAGATTATGAAAAATGGATATGGGAGGATAAGAATGCTTTACAGCTTGAAATTGCTAATACAGGGACAAATCTTTTAAGCCAGACGCGTGATGGAAGAATCATTCTGTTTCTGCAGGGGACTGACCGCATCATGTATCTATTTTCAAAGTTTTACGAGCAGCAGAAGCATGACGGCACACTGGTTCTCGGCATAGGAAGACAGGAGCTTGCGGAAAGAAGCGGTTTCAGCATAAAAACAGTTAATCGTGCTATTAAAAAGCTGGATGAAGACGGCTTTATTGATAGAGACGGACATAAGATTATTATAAACAGAGGGCAGTACAATAAAATCAGAAATTATCTTGATTTAATCATTGAGCAGGGTTAATGCTCCTTGTACTTGCAGACTGATATAATTAGTCTGAGTTTGTCAAACTTTTCTAGGGGTAGGGAAGAATATTTCATTTTTATTAAGGAGGAACAAATAAAATGAAAAAGGTATTATCATTATTGCTTGTAGCTTTACTTGCTATGGGATGCTTAGTCGGCTGCGGCGGCAGCGGTGAGGCTGCTGAAGGCGATACTTTTGAAATCGCTTTAATCACAGACAAGGGAAACATCGATGATAAGTCTTTCAATCAGGGTGCTTGGGAAGGTGTTGTTGCATTTGCTGAAGAAAACGGAATCTCCCACAAGTATTACAAGCCTGAAGAAGCTTCAGACGCAGGTTACTATGCTGCTATTGAGCTTGCAGTTCAGGGTGGTGCAAAGGTTGTAGTAACTCCGGGATTTTTATTTGAAGTAGCTGTATATGAAGCTCAGAACGCATTTCCTGATGTAAAGTTTATCCTGCTTGATGGTGCTCCACACACTGCTGACTATGCAACTTTTGAAACAAAAGAAAATGTAGCAAGTGTTATGTATTCAGAAGAAGAATCAGGATATCTGGCAGGCTATGCAGCAGTTATGGATGGTATGACAAACTTAGGATTCATGGGCGGTATGGCAGTTCCTGCAGTACAGGCATTTGGTTACGGATACCTTCAGGGTATTAATGATGCGGCAGCTGAACTTGGTCTTGAAGATGGTGCTGTAAAGGTATACTATCACTACACAGGGGACTTTGCTGAAACAGATGCAAATAAGCAGACTGCTAAGGGTATGTATGCTTCCGGTGCTGAAGCTATCTTCGCATGCGGCGGTTCTGTAGGAAAGAGCGTTATGTCAGCAGCTACAGAAGCTGAAGGCAAGGTTATCGGTGTTGACGTAGACCAGAAGGCAGACAGTGAAACAGTTATCACTTCAGCTACAAAGGGCCTTGGCGCATCTGTAATCGCTGTTCTTGAATCAATCTACAACGATACATTTGATACTTATGCAGGTAAGACAACTTACTTCAATGCTGCTAATGACGGTGTTGGTCTTCCTGATGACTTCAGCCGTTTCGAAAAGTTCACAAAGGAACAGTATGATGCAGTTTATGCTTCTCTTGTTAACGAAACAGTAGATCCTATCAGAACATTTGAAACAGCAGATGCTGACGGTTATGCTACTGCAGATGAACTTGTAAAGGAACTTCATCTGACAAAGGTTTCTGTCGAAGTTAGATAATTTGATATTGCGGACAGAGCATGAGCCTTATGTAGACAAAAAAATGTACAGGGGAGAGGCTTAACCGCCTTTCCCTTTTTATTAATACACGTAAGATTAGGAATACGGAAAGAGGTGTCGGGTTGAACGACTATATTATTGAAATGCTCCACATAACAAAGGAGTTCCCGGGAATTATTGCAAATGATGATATTACCCTCCAGCTGAAAAAAGGGGAGATACATGCTTTATTAGGGGAAAATGGTGCAGGAAAATCAACTCTTATGAGTGTTTTGTTCGGTTTATACCAGCCTGAAAAAGGAGAAATCAGAAAAAACGGAGAGGTTGTTAAAATAAATAACCCTAATGATGCCAATGCACTTGGTATCGGCATGGTTCATCAGCATTTTAAGCTTGTTGAAATTTTTACTGTGCTGGAGAACATAATTTTAGGCGTTGAACCGAACACCGCAGGATTTTTAAAGAAAAAGGAGGCAAGAGAAAAGGTTCTTGCCTTAAGCGAACAGTATGGTTTAAAGATTAATCCTGATGCTTTAATTGAAAAGATTTCAGTAGGCATGCAGCAGCGTGTGGAAATCTTAAAAATGCTGTATCGTGAAAACGAAATCATGATTTTTGACGAACCTACGGCAGTTCTGACTCCGCAGGAAATCGATGAACTTATGGAAATCATGAGAGGCTTTGCAAAAGAGGGTAAGTCAATACTTTTTATTACACATAAACTGAATGAAATTATGGCAGTTGCTGACAGATGCACAGTTCTGAGAAAGGGCAAATGCATAGGAACTGTCGATATTAAAGATACAAATAAAGAAGAACTTTCAAAAATGATGGTCGGCAGAGATGTTAATTTTGTCGTTGAAAAGCAGGAGCAGGAAAAAGGTGATGTTATTCTTTCGGTTGAAAATCTTTCCGTTCCTTCAAAGCTCAGCAAAGAAAACATAGTAAAAAACGTTTCTTTTGATGTACGGGCAGGAGAAATAGTCTGCATAGCAGGAATAGATGGAAACGGTCAGACCGAACTGGTTTCGGCACTTACCGGACTTGAAAAAATCAGCAGCGGAAAGATAACCTTGTGCGGAAAGGATATGACAAAAGCCAGCATCCGTAAAAGATCAACCTCAGGAATGAGTCATATCCCTGAGGACAGGCATAAACATGGGCTTGTTCTTGACTACACATTGGAAGAGAATATGATACTTCAGCGTTATTTTGAACCTGAGTTTCAGAAGCATGGTTTTTTAAAGAAAAAAGAAATGAGAAAGTACTCAGAAAATCTGATTGAAAGATTTGATGTAAGAAGCGGACAAGGCCCTGTAACTGTTGCGAGAAGTATGTCCGGAGGAAATCAGCAGAAAGCTATTATTGCCCGTGAAATAGATAAAAAACATGAACTTCTGATTGCTGTACAGCCTACCAGAGGTCTTGATGTAGGAGCTATTGAATATATTCACAAACAGCTTGTTGGGCGCCGTGATGCGGGAAAAGCTGTGCTGCTTGTATCCCTTGAACTTGATGAAGTAATGAACGTCAGTGACAGGATACTTGTCATGTATGAAGGTGAAATTGTAGGAGAACTTGACCCTAAGCAAACAACAGCTCAGGAACTGGGATTATACATGGCAGGAGCTAAAAACAACATGAAAGCAGGTGAAGCAGTAAATGAATAGCAACTTTTCCATAAAAAAAATAACAGGAAGTAAAGCTTTTTCAGCCTTCTCATCTGCTTTACTTGCAATAGCCATAGGCCTGATATTCGGATATGTTGTAATGCTTGTTGCAAATCCGTCTAATGCCTGGAGAGGCTTTGTTACAGTTATTTCGGGAGGCTTTAATAGATTCGGAGATGTTTTATACTATGCAACACCAATCCTTATGACGGGTCTTTCCGTAGGCTTTGCCTTTAAGATGGGGCTTTTCAATATCGGAGCCTCAGGACAGTATACCATGGGCATGTTTTTTGCCATGTATGTCGGATTTATGTGTGACCTTCCTCATAATATTCATTGGATTGCCTGTGTTCTTGCAGGTATGGTCGGAGGAATGATTTGGGGCTTCATACCGGGCATTTTCAAAGCAACATTAAATGTAAATGAGGTTATTACTTCAATCCTGTTCAACTATATCGGTATGTACTGGGTAGATATGATGGTTTCGGGAAGCTCTGTTATGTATATATCCTCAAAAGCGCGAACTGCATACCTGCCTGAATCTGCCAAAATGCCGTCTTTAGGAATACCGGGTTCAAATGTAAGCGTAGCTATAATTATTGCAATCGTTATTTCTGTTATACTTTATATTGTCCTGAATAATACAACTTTCGGATATGAGCTGAAAGCTACAGGCTATAATAAGGAGGCCTGCAAATATGCAGGTATGAACGGCAAGCGTAATATAGTCGTTACTATGATTATAGCAGGAGCTCTTTCAGGTCTCGGAGGAGCATTCTGTATCCTTGCGCCTTCAGTTATTTCAGGAAGCAGTGTAACATATGAACCTATAAATGTTATTGCAGCAAACGGATTTAATGGTATAGCAGTTGCACTACTGGGAAATTCAAATCCTATAGGTATAATATTCTCGTCAACATTTATTTCACATATTCAGAGAGGCGGTTCTCTTGCCGCACTTTATGGGTATAAGCCTGAAATTATAGATATAGTTATTGCTGTTATTATTTATTTCTCTTCATTTGCAATGCTTATGAGCAGTATGATCGGCAAAGGTTTAGGAAAACTGAAAAAAAACGGTCATATAAAAGCGAATGCAAATGATGAAACAGCAGGAAAGGAGGAGTAAAATATGGACGTTCTTATTTATATTATTCAAAGTACACTGCCTGTTATGACTCCTCTGCTTCTGGTTGCACTTGGCGGTATGTTTTCAGAACGAAGCGGTGTTATAAATCTGGCACTTGAAGGTATCATGCTTATAGGTGCATTTATCGGCACAGGTGTTGTATATATGATACAGGGCAGTGGTATGGGACCTCAGACAATACTTCTCATCGGTATGATTGTAGCTGCCGCGGCGGGTGTAATATACGCTATGTTCCTTGGTTTTGCTGCAATCCAGATGAAAGCAGATCAGACTATTTCAGGAACAGCTTTAAATATGCTTGCACCTGCAGTTATGCTTCTTTTCTGCAAGATGACCTTTAACAGTGACGGTATTACTACAAGTGTCCCATTCTATATCCGCAAAGTGCCTGTTTTGGGAGATATTCCTTTTATCGGTGAAATTTTCTTCCAGAGAACATACCTTACGGTATATATAGGATTAGCACTGCTCATAGTCGCAATCGTTATATTCTATAAAACAAAATTCGGACTAAGGCTGCGTGCCTGCGGCGAGCATCCACAGGCAGCGGATTCTGTCGGCATTAATGTTTACCGTATGAGATATGCAGGTGTTACAATTTCGGGCATTCTCGGAGGCATCGGCGGTTTCTTTTATGCTGTAGGCATAATGGACGGCAACAGTAACGGACATACAGGTGTGGCCGGTTTTGGTTTCCTTGCACTCGCTGTTATGATTTTCGGTCAGTGGAAGCCTGTCCAGATATTCCTGGCTGCATTGTTCTTTGCTTTTCTTCGTACTCTGGCATATTCAGTACCGCTTATTCCGTTCCTGAATGCGCTGCATATAAACAGTGCTATTTATAAGATGCTGCCATATATTGCTACAGTTATAGTTCTTGCATTTACTTCTTCAAAATCAAGAGCTCCGAAGGCAGAAGGCATACCTTACGATAAGGGAATGCGTTAAATCTAAAATGCAATAAAGGAGTATAAAACTATGGAAAATGAGAAATACAATACCATCCCTATGATAGAAAAGGCATGCCGGGTAGTGGATATAATTTCGCAGGAAGGTGGGGAAACCGGAATTTCTCAAATAGCCCGAAAAACAGGTTACTCTAAATCAACTATTTTTAGAATTTTATATACTTTGCAAAGCTGGAATTGGATAGAAAAAGATGAAGCTACCGACAAATACAGATTAGGACTGTTTTTTCTGCAGGCAGGTAAACAGGTTAAATCAATGCTGAATCTTGAAGATGTCGCAAGACCGATTATGAAGCAGCTTGTTGAAGAAACGGGAGAAAGTGTAAATCTGGGAGTTCTTTTTGAAAACCGCGTACTTATTGCTGAAACTGTTTCGGGGCAGAAATCTTTATTGGTAAGAGGTCTTCAGCCTGTTTTTGATTTGTATTGCTCGGGTATGGGGAAGCTTTTCTTATCTCAAATGTCAGAAGATGAATTGCACGAATATTTTACAGATACTGAGATTGTAAAAAGAACTTCCGAAACTATCATAACCGAAGCGGATATGAAAAAAGAAATATCAATTATTCAGAAGGAAGGATACAGTGCTGATAAAGAAGAATATGAATATGGGCTTTACTGCATTGCAGTTCCAATAAAAAATAACGAAGGAAAAATTATAGCCGGACTAAGTGTATCCGGTCCGGTAAGCAGAATGGAAAAAGGGCACGGGTTAACCGAAATACGTAAATATATGCTTGCAGGTGCCCGAGAAGTAGAAAGAAGAATGGGATATAATATTTAAGATAAAACCGTAAAACAAGATTGAAGAATTTTCAGTCTTGTTTTATTTTTTTGAAAATTAAGTTGACAGTCCAAAAACTTTATGTTATGTTTTTTCTAGAACGGCGTTCCAAAAATAAAACTTTTTACTTAAAGAATGTAAGGAGAAATGAACATGAATAATGAAACATTGAACAACAAATCTTATTCTCAGCAAGAATTTCTGAAATTCCTTATTCCGTCAATTTTAGGCCTTTTTCTATTTATTATTCCTCTGCCATACAGAGGGGACTTCAGTATCGGAGTAGGTATGATGGCAAGTGAAACAAAGGCAGCCATAGGGGCATATCTTCCTTGTTTCATGATGATTGTTATCGTAATTTCAGGTATTATTACACTTATAGCTAATCTTTTTAAGCCTAAATTTATAATGGAAAATGATTTTCTAAGAGATACGTTTATATGCAAGCCTTTATGGTTAGTTTCACGTGTTTTGGGAGCAATCTTTGCACCGCTTACATATTTCACAATCGGAAGCGAAGTAATTTATTCGGGAGCAACCGGTGGAACTATGCTGAACGACCTTATGCCAACACTTGCAACATGGTTCTTCTTCTCATGCTTCTTCCTTCCTTTCCTGATGCAGTTTGGCTTGATGGACTTTTTTGGAACACTAATAAGAAAAATTATGAGACCTTTATTTAAGGTTCCCGGAAGAGCTGCTATCGATGCTATCGCATCATGGATTGGAAGCGGACCTGTTGGAGTTGTAATTACAAACAAGCAGTACAAATCAGGATTCTACACAGCAAAGGAAGCATCTATCATTTCAGTATGTTTCTCACTAGTATCACTTCCGTTTGCTGTAGTTGTAGCTGAATTTCTTGAATTACAGCATGTATTTCTTCAGTTTTATGGCACTATCTGCATAGCATCATTTATATGTGCTATGATTATTGCAAGAATATATCCGATTTCAAAAGTCAAAGATGAATATGTCCCTGAAGTTGGAAAGCAGATTAATGAAGAAGTTCCAGAAGGACGTAAGCTTACAAGCTGGGCTGTTGAAAAGGGTGTTGAAAGAGCTAAAACTGCCGGTACTTTCGGAGAACTTTCCATGGAAGGTCTTAAGACTGTAATCGACGTATATATGGGACTTATGCCATTAGTAATGTGCTGGGGTACACTTGCACTTATTATCGAAGAATACACTCCTATTTTCCAGTGGATTGCGATTCCTTTCATCTGGCTTCTCCAGCTTCTTCAGCTTCCTGCTGCCGAAGTTGCAGGACCTGCCGTTGTAGTTGGTTTTGCAGATATGTTCCTTCCATCAATATTGGTAAAGAATGTTGAATTTGAAATAACAAGATTTGTAATTGGTGCTATGTCATTTACACAGCTTGTATATATGACAGAAACAGGTGCAGTAATACTTCGTTCTGACATTCCTTTGAATTTAAAGGATCTTCTTATTGTATTCCTTGAAAGAACACTTATTACTCTGCCAATTGTTATATTTATTGCAAACCTAGTATTTTAAACTATGATTATTTAGAATGAAAATACATGGAGAGAAAAGATGAAACATAGATTTATAGCAAAACGTTATTGGAAAGATCAAAGCACTGCTATGGGACAGTCCGATGTACTTGCAAAATCTTTTGATGATGTAATCAATCTAAGCCTTGGCGATCCTGATTTGACTACTCATGAGCTTATCATAGAAAAAGCCTTTGCTGATGCAAAAGCAGGTCACACCAAGTACACTGATTTCAGAGGTGACCCTGAACTCAGAGCTGAAATCTGTAAGTATTACAAAGAAGAATACAACATGGATGTGACTGACGAAGAGGTTTTCGTATGTGCCAGTGCATGTCTGGGAATGTACCTTACACTTGAAGCAATAGTTGATGATGGTGACGAGGTAATACTGCAAGCACCGTATTTCACACCGTATCCACAGCAGGTTGAGCTGGCAAGAGGTATTCCGGTGGAACTTCCTACTTATGAGGAAGAGGATTTTCAAATTAATGTTGAAAGACTGGAAAGCCTTATTACGGAGCGCACAAAAGCCTTGGTTATAAACTCACCAAGCAATCCTACAGGAAACTGTTTGACAGTAGAAACAATGGAAAAAATTGCGGAGATTGCAGAGAAATACGATTTGGTAGTTATTTCCGATGATATCTATACATCATTCAGCTATCAGAATCCTTTTGTACCTTTTGCAAGCCTGAAAGGAATGAGAGAACGTACAATTATACTTAACAGTTTTTCCAAGAATTTCACCATGACAGGCTGGAGAGTGGGCAACATCATTGCTCCTGCTTATATCATAAAAACAATTCAGCAGATCAATGAAAATGTAGTGTTTACAGCACCTTCAGTATCCCAGCGTGCAGCCATTCATGCTCTGCGAAACAGAAAGATTGTACAGCCTGAAATGGTTGAGGAATATAAGAAGAGAATGTTCTTCGCTGCGGAAAAAATCAACGAAGTTCCAAAGCTGTCTGTCATATACCCGCCAAAAGGAAGCTTTTATCTGTTTATCAACATTAAAGCTTCAGGGCTGACTTCCGAAGAGGCTGCCGATTTAATCTTACGTCAGGCACATGTCCTTATGCTTCCGGGAAATGCCTTTGGCAATTGCGGTGAAGGTTATCTTAGAATAGCTTGTACTGTAGGAATTGATAAACTGGGTGAAGCAGTTGAAAGAATTAAAAAAATTCCTGAATTCCAATAATTAATAAATTAAAAAGTATCTTTTAAGATGTAAAAACCTCTTTCGTCAGGCATAAAGGTCTGGTCAAAAGAGGTTTTTTAATAAGAAAAACCGTATTCCATATTTTGTAAAACAAGATTGACAACATATGGAATAAAATGTAAAATGTAATAAATTTACATTTTACATGAAAGGGGTTTATATATGAGAACTTTTTTAAACAGGGATTTTATTGAAAACTTTATCAGGATTTATAAGAAACAGATAATTAAAGGGGGGCTGATCGTACTTTTTATAATCCTTTCTTTTACGGTATTCTGTATCAGAGGGCATGAAGATGGTGATAAATTTGTACTTGATGATGGCAGTTCAATGAAAGGAGCAGAGATTGAAGTTGACGGAACAGAAGAAAGTTTAAATAATAAAAATGAAACGGACAAAATTGACGAAAACATTAGTTTACCGAATAAAATTTATGTAGATGTATCGGGCTGTGTAGCAAAAACAGGCGTATACGAACTTGATGAGGGTTCAAGAGTTTATGAAGCGATAGATATGGCAGGAGGAATTCTGGAAAATGCTGATGTAAGCAATTTAAATATGGCACAAATATTGAGAGATCAGGACAAAATAACAGTTTCTTCTTTTAAAGAGATTCAAAAAAATCCTACAGTTCAGGGTGTTTCAAACAGAGGTTCTGTTGCAGTGACCAATGCTTCGGAAGCTGTAAATCAGCAGTCTGATTCTATTATAAATATAAATACGGCAGACAGCAGTGAGCTTCAAAAAATAACGGGTATTGGTCCTGCCATGGCCGAAAAGATCATTAATTACAGAACAGAAAACGGGTCATTTTCCAGAATAGAGGATCTTATGAAGGTTAGTGGCATAGGTGAAAAGACATTTGCAAAATTTAAAGATAAAATAACCGTGTAACTTAAATGTTTAAAATTTGGAAAACCGTTAAAACTATCTTCAAGAGGTGGTTTATATGTTTTCGAAAAAGAAAAGTATTTTTGAGCGAAAAAGCTTTTATGCAGGGATAGCGTTAGCAGCTGTGGCAGTATTTTCAATCGGATGGCTTCTTACTCCTGCAGACGGCGGTACTGAAACAGATAAAGATGCTGTTCAGCAGTCTTCACAGGCTGTTGTTAAGAATAATAAAACGGAAAAAGAAGATAATATAAAAGACGGCCTTTATTTATCTGATGAGAAAATGCAAGAATCCGGAAATGATGCATATTATTTAATTAAAGAGGAAAACGGGCTGATAAAAGTTTATCGGAACAATTCGGATGGTAATGAAAAACTTGTTAAAACTACTGACATCTCATACTCACTTCTATGTGAGGAGGATCAGCATATGTTTTCAGAGGGTATAGTAGTTAAAACAGAAGAAGAACTGATGAATTTATTACAAGATTTTGAAAGCTAGAGGAGTTTTTGTTTTATGAATAGCAACAGAATAAACGGGCTGGTAAGGGGTATTATTGTATTTATATTGTTACTGGCTGTAATCACCGGGATTTCAATGGTTATTGCTGACAGCGGTAAGAATACCGCTCCTGCCAATATAAATGTTGTGACTGAAATAATGCTTATACCGGGAGGGAAATCCATAGGAGTAAAAATGGATGTAAAAGGTGTTCTTATAGTAGGACTTGAAGAAATTGAAACCGTTACTGGTGAAAAAGTAAACCCCGGACTTTTATCAGGACTGCAGATAGGCGATACTATCTTGGAAATAAACGGTCAGAAGGTTTACAGGGCTTCGGAAGTTCAGGTTCTGGTCAATGAAAACGGCGGTGAGGTGCTTTTGAAGGTTAAGAGAAAGTCCGAAATCAAAGAAATACATCTGACTCCTGTTGTAGCTAAAAGCGATAACACTTATAAGTTAGGCGTATGGGTTAAAGATAAAACAGCAGGGATAGGCACTCTGACATACTATGATCCGGAAACAAAACAGTACGGAGCTTTAGGGCATGCCATAACAGACCCGGAAACAGGTGCTATTCTTTCCGTTGCTGAAGGAGAGCTTGTAAAATCAAAGGTGGAGTCTGTGAAACAGGGAAAAGCAGGCAAACCGGGAGAAATAAGGGGTATTTTCTATGAGGCTGATGAACCTCTTGGAAGTCTGGAAAAGAATACAGAATACGGTATCTTTGGAAAGCTTTACAGTGAGGTGGAGAATCCTTTTTTTGAAAAGCCTATAGCAATAGGAACAAAGGAAACCGTAAAAGCCGGGCCTGCAGTGATAATGACTACTTTAGATAATAACAAAATTGAGTGCTATACTATCGAAATAGAAAAGGTAAATAAACAGACAAAGCAGGATACGAAAGGAATGAATATAAAGGTAACTGATGAAAGACTTCTTAAATCCAGCGGAGGCATTGTTCAGGGTATGAGCGGCTCACCAATCATCCAGAACGGCAGACTTGTGGGAGCGGTTACCCATGTTTTAGTGAATGATCCGACTCGGGGATATGGGATTTTTATCGAAAGTATGCTGGAAGCAGCTGAATAAATCAGCTTACCACTCCAGAATAATCTTCTTTACCCAGCTGCACAGATTTTCACTGCTTTCGTTTGCTATTTTTACAACCTCTTCATGGCTGTGCTTTGTTTTTGATATACCTGTTGCCATGTTTGTAATACAGGATATACCCAGAACATTGATACCAAGATAGTTTGCTGCGATTGTTTCCGGAACTGTAGACATACCGATTGCGTCAGCTCCAAGGGAAGCATAAGCCCTTATTTCTGCAGCGGTTTCATAACAGGGTCCCGGAAAAATCGCATAAACACCTTTTTTATATCCGATATTTAACGACTTTGCCGCTTTCTCTGCTTTTTCAATAAGAGCTCGTGAGTAAGCCTCAGACATATCAGGGAATCTCACACCGAAACGTTCATCATTTTCACCGATTAGCGGATTTTTCCCAAGCATATTTATATAGTCATCAATAATCATCAAATCTCCCGGAGCAAAATCTCTGTTTATACCTCCGCAGGCATTTGTAACGATAAGATTTTCGATTCCCAACATTTTCATAACAAAAACAGGGTAAGTGACTTCCTTCATTTCAAATCCTTCGTAAAAGTGAAATCTTCCCTGCATGGCTGCAATAATCTGTTTTCCAATCTGACCTATAACAAGATTCCCCTCATGTCCGGCAACATTTGCCCGAGGGAAATTAGGAATGTCTTCATAAGGAATAACTTCTTTATCTTCCATGATGTCAACAAGACTGCCCAGTCCGCTGCCGAGAATAATGGCAATATCAGGCTTCCGGCTGATTCTGCTTTGTATATAATCCGCAGATTCCTTTACTTTGTTATAAAACATATCCGTAGATGCTCCTTTTTCTTTTTTTATTCTTTGCAAAAGCATTTTAATATTTCCTTAAAAACAATATCTCTCTTACTATATAAAAAATCATGGCGTCAGTCAATAAATGAAACATCATATCTATTGAAAATGACAATATGTGTTGATAAAATAGCTACAGGTCTACTTTCCGTAGGTTGCAGTGTTTTTTACAATCGCCTAGAATAAACACATAAAACAGAGGGGCACACACAGTGCCTTAAATATGAGTAAGAAAGGCGGTAAAAGCTATGAATTATGTAACAGGGGAACTTATCAAAAGTTTAAGGGAAAAAAAGAAAATAACACAAAAGGAACTGGCGGATCTCATATGTGTGAGTGATAAAACAGTATCAAAATGGGAAACCGGAAAAGGGCTGCCGGATATCGGCATACTTCCTGATCTGGCGGCAAGTCTCGGAGTATCTGTAGCTGAGCTGCTGGTTGGTGAAATTAATGAAAATCAGAACCGTTCCTCAAATATGAAGAAAGTGTCATTTTATGTATGCCCGGTATGCGGAAATATTATCCAATCAGTAGGTCAGGGAACCTTTTCCTGCTGTGGAGTAACACTTCCTCCACTTGAGGTTGAAGAACCTGACGAAGCAGATGAACAGCATAAATTAAATGTTGAAATCATTGACGGAGAATATTATATAAATTTAAATCATGATATGAATAAGCAGCATTACATTTCATTTATAGCGTATGTCACATCTGACCGTGTAGAGTTGAAAAAACTTTATCCCGAACAGGCGGCCGAAGGAAGCTTCAGAAGAAGAGGACACGGCATCATATATGCGTATTGCAACAGACATGGATTGTTCAGATGCCTTGTGTAACTATATTCAAACTTTATCAGGGACTGTAATGAATCTTTATTGCTTATTGTAATGAATAAAGAAAGGGTTATGTTATGAAATACGATTTTACTTCTTTAATAGAAAGGCAGGGACATGATGCTCTTGCAGTTGATGGCTTGGGTCATGGCTTCGCACCTGATGCCCCTGAAGCTGGATTTGATTTTATTCCAATGTGGGTAGCGGATATGAATTTTCCTGTAGTGCCGACCATTACCGATGCGATAAAGAAAAGGCTGGAACATCCCTGCTTCGGATACTTTTCCGAAAGAGAAGAATACATATCTTCGATTATAAAATGGCAGGAAACAAGAAACGGTGTAAAGGGGCTTACAAAAGAATGTATAGGTTATGAGAACGGTGTTCTGGGCGGTGTTATCTCAGCATTAAACGCACTCTGTTCTCCCGGAGAGAGAATTTTAGTCCATTCTCCAACATATATAGGCTTCACCAACAGCATTTCAAATTACGGCTACAAACTGATATACAGTCCTTTGAAACTGGATGATGATAATATCTGGCGTATGGACTATGACGACATGGAAGATAAACTGGCAAGGTATAAAATACACACTGCCGTTATGTGTTCACCTCACAATCCATGCGGAAGGGTATGGGAACGCGAGGAGCTTGAAAAGGCCATGGAATTATATAAAAAGTATGATGTCACGGTTATTTCCGATGAAATATGGTCGGATATTATCATGAAGGGACATAAGCATATTCCTACACAAAGCATAAGTGAGGATGCCAGAAACAGGACCATTGCTTTTTATGCACCATCAAAGACATTCAGTCTGGCAGGTCTTGTCGGAAGCTATCATATTATTTATAACCGTACTTTACGCGATAAGCACAACAAAGCCGCCTCGCTGTCACATTATAACAATATGAATGTTTTATCAATGTATGGCCTGATTGGAGCATATAAACCTGAAGGCTATGAATGGACTGACGAGCTGTGTCAGGTGATAGGAGAAAACATAGATTATGCCTGTGACTTTATAAGTATGAATTTTGACGGTGTAAACGTATCAAAGCCCCAGGGTACCTATATGCTTTTTATGGACTGCACAAAATGGTGTGAAGCTCACGGAAAAACTGTAGAAGAAGTTATAAAAGCAGGATGGAATGCAGGTGTGGGGTGGCAGGACGGAAGACCTTTCCATGGAGAATGTCATATAAGAATGAATCTGGCACTTCCGTTCAGCAGAGTACAGGAGGCTTTCGGACGTTTACAGAAATATGTTTTTAAGAAAGAAACAGAATTATGAACAGAAAATTATTAAAAACAGTATTTATAAAAACAATACCGGTTATGAGCGGTTATCTGGTTCTGGGCTTCGGATTCGGTATTCTGGCAGAAAAAAGCGGGCTTAGCGTATTCTGGGCATTAATAATGAGTCTTGTTATATACGCAGGTTCAATGCAGTACGTTGCATTAGGTCTTATCACATCAGGTGCTTCTCTTATAACTGCAGCATTAACTACTCTTATGGTAAACGCACGTCATTTGTTTTACGGGATTTCCATGATTGAACGTTACAGAGGTTCCGGAAAGAAAAAGCCATATTTAATGTTTGCACTTACCGACGAAACCTACTCTTTGGTCTGTAGCGGTGATTATCCTGAAGGTGAAGATTCTCATACATATTGTTTCCTAATTTCTTTTTTCAATCAGATTTACTGGCTGGTGGGGAGTCTTGCCGGAGCACTGCTTGGTGCAGCACTGCCTTTTGACTCATCAGGAGTGGAATTTTCCATGACGGCACTCTTTATCACAGTATTCGTTGAACAATGGCTCAGTACAAATCAGCATCTTCCTGCAGTACTTGGAGTGGGCATTTCCGTTATCTGTCTCATCTGCTTTGGAAGCGGCAGTTTTTTAATTCCTGCCATGATAGCAATCACAGCGGCTCTATCTGTAAGCAGAAAATATCTTGAAAAAAATGAGAGAGGTGAAGCGGATGATTAGCACACAATATCTTTTAGCTATAACAGCAGTCATAGCTTTTGTTACTATGGCTCTGAGATTTATACCTTTTTTAGTACTTGGAGGAAAAGAAACACCGGCTTATATAGAATTTCTGGGCAAATTCCTGCCATATTCAATCATGGGTATGCTTGTCGTTTACTGTTTAAAAGACGTTTCTTTTTCACAGCTTTCTTATGCTGTTCCACAGATTGTTTCAGCAGCTGCAGTTGTACTTATACATATTTGGAAAAGAAACACATTGTTAAGTATAGTCTGCGGCACGGCATTTCATATGATTCTGATACGACTGCAGTTATTCTGAAAGCGAAAAGATATAATCTGAGAATAAAATTGCAGGGCAATCGGATAATAAATATATAAAGCTATTTAATTTCTGTTATATATATGTTATCATAAAGTTTAGGTCATTATTTAGATTGTATTGTTATTTATAAAGAAAAAGAGGTAAAAATGAACAACATTCATCAGAAACTCGATTCCTGTTTTCACTTATCGGAAAATAAAACTAATGTAAAAACCGAAGTGATGGCAGGACTTACTACTTTTATGACTACAGCATATATCCTTGCCGTAAATCCGAATATTCTCGGTATCACGGGAATGGACAAGGGTGCAGTATTTACAGCTACTGCTGTGGCTTCACTTCTTGCAACTTTGTTTATGGCGGTATTTTCAAATTATCCGTTTGTACTTGCTCCCGGTATGGGGCTTAACGCATATTTTGCTTATACTGTAGTTCTACAGATGGGATATTCATGGCAGATGGCTCTGGCTGCTGTTTTACTCGAAGGTATCCTTTTTATAATTCTTTCACTTACAAATGTAAGAGAGGCCATATTTAATGCAATTCCTATGAATTTAAAATATACCGTTCCTGCCGGAATAGGCCTTTTTATAGCCTTTCTTGGTCTTCAGAACGGAAAGATTGTTGTAGACGGTTCAACACTGGTTTCTGTGTATTCATTTAAAAATTCCTTGGATTCAGGAACTTTCAATTCAGAGGGCATTACAGTAGTCCTTGCCATTCTGGGAGTTCTTTTTACAGGAGTTTTACTTGTAAAAAATGTTAAGGGAAATATACTTATAGGTATCCTGGCAACGTGGGGACTTGGAATTATCTGCGAACTTACAGGATTATATGTACCTGATCCCAAACTCGGCATGTACAGCGTGCTGCCTGACTTCAGCGGAGGAATATCAATACCCGACATCACACCTACTTTAGCGCAGGTGGATTTCAGCAATGTAATTTCTTTAAATTTCCTTACTGTAATATTTGCTTTTATCTTTGTAGATATGTTTGATACATTGGGAACATTGATAGGTGTGGCATCAAAAGCAGATCTTCTTGACGAGAACGGGAAGCTTCCAAAGATAAAGGGAGCTCTTCTTGCGGATGCAGTGGGAACAACTGCCGGAGCATTGCTTGGTACTTCAACTGTTACTACTGTAGTTGAGAGTGCTTCCGGTGTTGCGGAAGGAGGAAGAACAGGTCTTACAGGCTTAACGGCAGCGGCCCTGTTCGGAGTCTCTTTATTCCTCTCTCCTATATTTTTATCGATTCCATCATTTGCTACGGCACCGGCATTGATAGTAGTAGGCTTTCTGATGTTTTCATCTATATTGAAGGTCAACTTTAAAGATATGACTGAAGCAATCCCATGCTATATATGTCTTATTGCCATGCCGTTTATGTACAGCATTTCCGAAGGTATCTCAATGGGTATCATTTCTTATGTAGTTGTAAATGTTCTTGCAGGAAAAGCAAAGGAGAAGGACATTCACCCAATTATGTATATCCTTGCAGTAATGTTTATATTGAAGTATATTTTGATATAAATGTTTTAAAATCATTAAAAACCATAAATTTAAAGCACGTCGATTTTCCTATTGACGTGTTTTAATTATGATAAAGCAAAACGAAAGGGAGGATTGTATGACAGAAACATCTATTGAAAAAACAAATAATCATGAAGTAATGCCTGAAAATAAGATGGGAGTTATGGATGTAAACAAACTTCTTATATCCATGTCACTTCCAATGATGATTTCAATGCTTGTGCAGGCATTGTATAACATCATAGACAGTATATTTGTAGCAAGAATCAGTGAAGATGCTTTGACGGCAGTTTCGCTTGCATTCCCGGTCCAGACGCTTATAATAGCCCTGCTTGGAGGCACAGGAGTAGGTGTAAACGCACTTCTTTCACGCTCTCTGGGAGAAAAGAATTTTGAAAAGGTAAATAACTGCGCAAAAAACGGAGTTTTCCTTGCCGTTGTCATCTATATATTCCTTGTTTTTATAGGAATATTTGCTTCAAAACCTTTTTATTACAGCCAGACTAATGATGCTGAAATTGTAAGGTACGGTACTCAGTATTTATCTTTGGTATGCTGTCTTTCCCTGGGGCTGTGCATGCAGTTTACTTTTGAAAGACTTTTGCAGTCAACAGGAAAAACCTTTTACACTATGATAACCCAGGCAACCGGCGCAGTAATAAATATCATACTTGATCCGATTCTGATTTTTGGTCTTTTAGGAATGCCAAAGCTGGGTGTGGCAGGCGCAGCCCTTGCAACTGTAACAGGGCAGACTGTTGCGGGCATTCTCGGAATTTATTTCAACCACAGAAAAAACCATGAGGTTAAACTTAATTTCAAAGGTTTCAGGCCTTCTGCTTCAATCATAGGACAGATTTATGCAGTAGGCGCACCGTCAATCATCATGCAGTCCATAGGCTCTATCATGGTGTATGGAATGAACCAGATTTTGATTTCATTTTCATCAACTGCAGCAGCAGTATTCGGAGTATATTTTAAGCTTCAAAGCTTTATATTTATGCCAATATTCGGACTGAACAACGGTATGGTGCCCATTATTGCATATAATTATGGTGCACGAAAAAAGGACAGGCTTATTAAAACAATCAAGCTCAGTATTTGTTATGCCACATGCATTATGTGCATTGGTGTTGCAATATTTCAGATTTTTCCTGACAAGCTTTTCCTTATGTTTGATGCTTCCGAGCATATGCTCAGTATGGGAATCCCGGCGCTCAGAATCATAAGCATACACTTCCTGCTTGCAGGTTTCGATATAGTAGGGGCTTCTACTTTCCAGGCGTTAGGAAATGCAGTATTCAGCATGATTACATCTATCTGCCGACAGCTTGTCATTTTGCTTCCTGCGGCATATCTGCTTGCACAGCTTGGAAATGTAAATTATGTCTGGTGGGCATTCCCGATTGCAGAACTCTTTGCATTACTTATGACAGCTGCATTTTTTATAAGATTAAACAAAAAGGTTATAAGCAGGATATAACGTCCTTTAATTGAAAAAAAGGGGTAAAAAAAGGATTGTCCTGAAATTTGTCGAATTTTGTCGTAAACCCTCGGGACTTGCGTGAATTTTTTGAGAATTCTTGTTGCACAGAAAAGAGAAAAAGTATAAATTATACTTGTCAAAATTCTTGTAAATAATTAAATAATCGCATAGATTATTAAAAAAGATAGGGGGACATCTTATGACAAAAATAACCGTTGGTATTGCAGATGATAACAAAGATTTTTGTGAAATCCTGAATGACTATTTTGAGGAACAGGAAAATATCGAGATTGCTTTTGTGGCAAACGATGGACTTCAGACTGTGGACTGTGTAAAAAAGCATACTCCTGATGTTCTTATACTGGACATGATTATGCCTCATCTTGACGGTCTGGGGGTCCTTGAAAACATTAACAATATGGAGCTTCCAAAGTATCCTAAAACAATTATGCTTTCCGCTGTAGGGCAGGAATCGATAACCCAGAAGGCTATCAAGCTGGGAGCCGAATATTATCTTGTAAAGCCTTTTAATCTTGAGGTTTTATCAAAGAGAATCAACCAGATGTTCAATGACGAGGAAGAAGAAGTCAGCGGCAGGCTTGCAAATGTAAGAAATGTTATCAATATCAACTCAGATAAGCAATGTAATGACCTGGAGGTGGACATTACCAATATCATACACGAAATAGGTGTTCCTGCACATATAAAAGGATACCAGTATCTGAGAGATGCAATCACTATGGTAGTTGATGACATGGATCTGCTTGGCGCAGTTACAAAAGAACTGTATCCCGCTATCGCAAAGCTTAACAATACAACTCCAAGCCGTGTTGAAAGAGCTATCCGTCATGCAATAGAGGTTGCATGGAACAGGGGAAAGATAGAGACAATAAACACTTTATTCGGCTACACTGTACATACAGATAAAGGTAAGCCTACAAACTCAGAGTTTATTGCTATCATTGCCGACAAGCTCAGACTTGAAAGAAAGATTTCCTAAACTGATGAAGCCCTGTTGTCCTGACCCTGCTGTTGACAGTACTCAGATATGTATTGTATAATAAGGTATATTGTCGTGTCAAAACTTATGTTCAAAACTTAGAAAGGTGATGAGTATGATTTACGGATATGCCAGTATTTCAGCAAGAGGACAGTTCGAAGCGGGCTCAATAGAAGAACAGACAAAACTCATAAAGCAGCGATATCCCAGCGCAAGCATGATAATAGAGCATTATGAAGATCCTAAAATAAGACCGGTTCTGCGGGAAAATATTTCTAAGATGTACAGCGGCGATACTATTGTTGTTTCAAAGCTTGACAGGTTTTGCGGCACAATAAAGGATGCGATTGTTCTCATAGAAGAGGCATTGAAAAAGAATATTCGTATCAATATTATAAATATCGGTATGATTGATAATACCTACAACGGACGAAATATTATGAACATATTGAATGCACTTGCTGAATTTGATAAGTCCATGATGATTGAAAGAACCCAGGTCGGAAAGGCTATTGCAAAAAGCAAATCCGGTTTTAAAGAAGGGCGTCCGAAGAAATTCACTCAGAATGAGATAGATAACGCACTTGAAATGCTGAAAACCAACAGCTATAAATATGTAGAGGAACAGACAGGTATCAGCAAAAGTACTTTAATACGAGCAAAAAAGGAAATATAAGGAGAAGGAATTCATCATGCAGAATATGATTACAAAAGAGCTTGTGGATAAGATAAACGCTCTTGCCAGAAAATCCAAAACCGTTGGACTTTCAGAAGCCGAGAAAGAGGAACAGCATAAGCTCAGACAGGAATATCTAAAAGCCTTCAGGGCAAACTTCAAGCAACAGCTTGAAAACATCGAATTTGTTGAAGATGTTGATAAAAAGGTCGAAAGTAAAAAGAAAATGAATTAAATTTTTTATAAAGGAACAGCGAAAAACAACAAAAATTTTGCTGTTCTTTTTTTATACTTAAAACAGGTAGCTAAAGGCTTTTATTTTTTTTAATTCTTTACATTACCAAAAAATAATTATGTAAACAAAAGGGGAGATTGCTTTGCAAAAGAGAAAACGGAGCATAGCATTTGCAGTTCTTTGCGCCGCATTAATCATTATTGTCAGTATGTTTTCTGGTTTTACCCAGATAAACCAAGAGGATATAGTAACCTCTGTTTTAAAACAGCGCACCGATATACTTCAGGATGCTTTTTATAGCAAAATAACGAAAGAAGATGCGGAAAAGCAACTGGAAAAAATAGAAACATATCCGCTTCTTACAGAAGACATACAGCAGCTTCGTGCATGGGAAAACACCGATATGGATTTTGTAAAAAATATGTCGGTCACTAATCTGTGTGTAAAGAAAAATTTTCTGGAATACCTCACATATGAAGCTGATATACTGTGGGAAATGCGTGGCTCTGATTCAGATTATTTTATGAGGGGAAGCTATCATATTGTAATGAAAAAGGTAAATGAAGAATATAAGCTTTCGTGTTTTAACCCTGTTTAATTTCACACCATTTTAGTAGGAAATCAAAAAAAAGTGTTTATATTTTTGTAAATGTTGGTATAATAATATATTGGAAATCCAATTTTAGACATAGAAAAAGGAGCAAGTTATGCGACAGGTATATTTAGACTATTCAGCAACGACTCCCGTTAAGGAAGACGTTTTAAAAGAGATGATTCCTTATTTCACAGAAAAATTCGGGAATCCTTCAAGTTTATATACAGTAGGTGCTGCATCAAGAGAAGCTATTGAAAAAGCCAGAGGACAGGTAGCGCAGCTAATCAATGCAAATGAACGCGAAATCTTCTTTACTTCAACAGGAACTGAAGCAGACAACTGGGCTGTGCTTGGAGCTGCTGATGCATTGAAGGAAAAAGGAAATCATATCATCACAACAAAGATTGAACACCATGCAATGCTTCATTCATGTGAATACCTTGAAAAGCACGGCTATGATGTAACTTATCTCGATGTAGAATCCGACGGAAGGGTAAATCCGGAAAGCTTAAAGGCAGCCATTACCGATAAAACAATACTTATAAGCATCATGTTTGTAAATAATGAAATCGGTACAATACAGCCAATCAAAGAGCTTGCTGCCATAGCTAAGGAGCACGGCATTTTATTCCACACAGATGCTGTACAAGCTCTCGGAAATGTTCACATAGATGTAAAGGACCTGGGTGTTGACCTCATGTCCATGTCATCACATAAGATTTACGGTCCTAAAGGCGTCGGAGCTCTTTACATGAGAAAGGGCGTTAAAATTTCAAATTATATGCACGGCGGAGCTCAGGAAAGCAAAAAAAGAGCCGGTACTGAAAATCTTCCCGGTATCGTAGGCTTCGGTAAGGCTGCAGAAATTGCAAGGGAACATCTTGATGAGCACATTGAAAAGGTCAGCACATTGAGAAATTATTTTGTAGATCAGGTAATGTCCAAGATTCCGCATGTTACACTTAACGGAAGCAAAGAACACAGACATCCGGGCAATGCAAACCTTACATTTGAATTCATTGAAGGTGAGGCTATGCTTCTTTACCTTGATATGAGGGGTATCGCAGTCTCAACAGGTTCTGCATGTTCATCAGCTTCACTTGTACCTTCACACGTTTTATCAGCAATTGGAATCCCTGTAGAAAAGATTCACGGCTCACTGAGATTTACTATAGGAGATCCTACAACAAAGGAAGATATCGACTATGTTGTAAACGAGCTTGCTGAGGTTGTAAGCAAATTAAGAAATATATCTTCTGTATCAGAAGTGAAAGGTTGGTAACAGATATGGCAATGTACAATGATAAAGTAATGGATCATTTTATGAATCCACACAATGTTGGAGAAATTGAAAATGCAGACGGTTCAGGCACTTACGGAAGCCCTGTCTGCGGAGATATGATGAAAATAGACATCAAGGTTGATGAAAACGATGTCATTCGTGATGCAAAGTTCAAGACTTTCGGCTGCGGATCGGCTATTGCATCTTCAAGTGTTGCTACTGATATGATTATAGGAAAGACAGTTGAAGAAGCTCTTGCTATTACAAACAAGCAGATTATAGACGAACTTGGCGGTCTTCCTGCAGTAAAGATTCACTGTTCAGTATTGGCTGACCATGCTATCAAATCCGCAATTTATGACTACGCACAGAAAACAGGCAAAGAATATAAGGGACTGGAAGGCTTCGATCCTAACGCAGACGAAGACGATCATCACGATATTGAAGAAGAATAAGCTTAAATTAAATAAAGTTTTACCCAAATACCGGTTGAAAATTCAACCGGTATTTTTTTTGCATAAAATCCTGTTTCTGAAATATATATGTAAAACATGGACAAAGGGGAGAAAAGCTATGGATTACGAAAGCATTATACAGGAACAGCTGGAAGACATGGAGCTTTCAGAGCTTGAAAAAATCATGGAGGAGGCTTCACTTGAAAGCGGGGGACTTGTCCCGAATCTCACCATAGAGGACATTATAAAAAATACCATAAACGGAGAATCCATATTTGATTCACAGACCATGATACAGAGCTTCACGGATTTGTTTCTCTATGAAATGAAAAGCAGCCTTATACTCGGTATACAAATCGTAACTGTATGTATTGTAATAGGCCTGCTTTCGAATCTGTCTAATTCCTTCGGAAACAAAGCCGTTTCAAGGTTAGGAATCATAGTATGCAGCTGCTTTGTCATAGGTCTGTGCCTGAAAAACTTTTCCCAGACCTACAACATGTGCAGCGATACCATCAACACTATGGCATCAATCATGCAGATACTTCTTCCTATACTGATACCGCTTCTCATAAGCCTTGGAGGTATAACTGCCGGCGGTGTACTGAATCCTATTATGGCAGGCTCTGTAACGGCTTTTAACACAGTTCTGCAGAAATTCATTCTGCCTGCAATATTTATTTCATCTATCTTTATCCTCATTAACAGTTTAACAGAAAGAAATTATGTAAACAAACTGGCAGTGTTTATACGGGGTGCAGCAACCTTCACCACAGGGCTTTGTGTTACTTTTTTCGCCGGAATCACCACTATACAGGGTTTCGTTTCCCAATCCGCGGACGGAGTTTTAATAAAAACGGCTCGTTATTCCGTAAACAACTTTATACCTATAGTGGGTGGTTTTGCGGCCGATTCAATAGACATGGTCATTTCCTGTATAAATGTCATAAAGAACGGAATCAGTATCATAGGAGTAATTCTAATACTTGGAGCACTTGTTGTTCCTCTTGTGAAGCTTCTTGCCATTGCCGTAATATATAAGATTACCGCCATTCTCACAGAGCCTCTGGGCAATGAACAAATATCCGGCTGTATGAACGAAATGGGGAATTCGGTCATTACCATGTGCGTAATACTTTTTCTGGGAGCACTGATGTTTCTGCTTTTTCTTACAGTCATAATAGGTATAGGGGGAGGAAGTCTGCTGAGATGATTGATATTTTAAAGGAATGGGTCAGAAACATATTTGTAATAACAGTAGCGCTTTCTTTTATTGAAACGTTGCTGCCGTCCGGCGAGATGCAGGGATATATCAAATTTATTTTTTCCCTGGTAATAATGGCAACAATTTTGTCTCCTTTGCTTACATTGTTGGAATAAGAAAAAAAACATCAAATATATATTAACTGTGAAGTATTTATGAAAGGGAGGCATAAGCATATTTTAAAAATATTGTTTCATAAGCTCCTGACTGCAATCGTCATTCTCTGTCTTATATTCCTTACCTGCAAGGTAATGACAAACAATACTGACGGAAGAAGACAGATTGTGGATGAAAACGGCGGAGAAGAAGTAAATTTACTTATTAATATTCCTGAAGATGAGGAAATGGAGGATTTTGTGAATGAATAAAATTTCAAGAAAAAAAAGAATGACAATCATGGGGCTGCTCGTGCTTGTAGTCTGCCTTGCTTTTGCAAACCAGGCACTGAACAAAGAAGAGAGCTTAAAAACATCGTCAGAATATGTAGACTACGAAAAGCAGGAAATGCAGGAGCATGACGGCGATGTTCTTGTCGACAGTCTGAATATCAGTTCTGTTCCGGAAAATAGCGGTACAGCCCTTACCGAAGGAGGAATGTCCTCTTCACAAATAGTCACTTCAGACGACATCTCAGAGCTTGCGAACACAGATTCGTATTTTAAGGAAGTAAGGTCAACCATAGACAATGACAGGAATCAGGTTATATCAATGCTGACAGATGTGGCTGCAGAAGCTGAAAGCAAAAGTGAAAAGGAAAATGCCACACAGCAGAAGCTCAAAATAATAGACTATATGGAGAAGGAAAAGAATATCGAAAATCTTATATCAGTAAAGGGACTTCCCGAATGTCTTGTGCTTCTGACCGATAATGCCGTAAATATCACTGTGAACAAAGAATCACTTGACCAGTCCGATGTTGCGAAAATATGCGATATAGTAATCAGGGAGACAGGAAGACCTGCCAGCCAGATTATTATACAGAGCAAGGTTTAAGGCGTATAATACTTTTATAACAACAAATATAACAGCCTGCTTCCGGGCCTGTACATAAGATATGTGCAGGCTTGTTTTAGCTTCTTCTTTCTGTTATAATGATTTATAATACGTTTTTTTACAAAGCATTGAAATTCGACGTTGAAAAAATATATTATACAGTTTAAATTGTTGGAGTTTTTATGAATATTGAACATGAAGAAAAATTAGGTGCGGTAAAGATTTCAGAAGAAGTATTTATCTCCTGTATTATAAATGCCGCACTTGAAATAAAAGGCGTTGCCGGCTTAACCGGCGGGCTTACTGAAACTATTTCAAAGAACCTGCTTGGCAAAGAGTCTTCCAAAAAAGGAAAAGGCATAAAGCTTTCAAAAGAAAATGATGAAATCGTTATAGATATGTATGTGACTGTTGACTACGGAGTGAAAATTCCCGAAGTTGCATGGAACATCCAGAAAAACGTAAAAAAAGAACTTGGAAAAATAACTGATATAAGTGTTAAGGCTATAAATATTCATGTTCAGGGCGTACACTTTTCAGAGCAGGAGGATTGATATGAAACGAAGTGAAGCAAGAGAGCTGATGATGCAGCTTTTATTTCAGATGGAAGCACAAAAAGAGTTTTCAGAGGATATAAAAACCAGCTTTTTCAAAGGGCATTCAGATTTAAAGGGTCAGAAGGAATATATTGATACTGTTTTTAAAAACTTTATTGAAAACAGGGCAGCCATAGACGAAGCTATAGATTCTGCCAGTGAGAACTGGAAGCTGAACAGAATGGGAAAGGTTGACCTGGCAGTTACAAGACTTGCCGCAGCTGAACTTCTTTACATGGATGACATTCCCACTTCAGTTTCCATAAACGAAGCTGTAAACCTTGCGAAAAAGTTCGGAAGTGAAGATTCCGGTAAATTTGTAAACGGCATTTTGGGCAGACTGGCAAAGCAGGCGGAAGCATAAAAATGAGCAGAAAACATATACTCGGTATTGATACCAGTAACTACAGAACATCCGTTTCCGTAGTTGATATTGACGGCAATATTGCTCTTGATGAGAGAAAGCTGCTGAAGGTAAAAAAGGGTGAAAGAGGCCTGAGGCAGTCTGACGCCCTTTTTCAGCATACGGAAAACCTTCCTGTTTTATTTGAAGCCTTAAGAGGAAAAGGGTTTGAATTTGCTGCTGTGGCAGCATCGGACAGGCCAAGACCGGTTCAGGGCTCTTATATGCCGTGTTTTAAAGCCGGCTTTGGTTTTGGAAAAGCAGTTGCCGCATCACTGGATATTCCTTTCTATACCTTTTCCCATCAGGAAGGGCATATAGAGGCTGTCAGAAGCACTACGTGCATAACCGGAGAAAAACCGTTTCTTGCGTGGCATATGTCAGGCGGGACCTGTGAACTTCTCCGGGTGGAGAGCTTAAATCACTATGAGGACACCTGTGACGGTTCCGAAAAGCAGCAGTTTTCCGTTGAGATAATAGGCGGAAGCAAGGACATTTCCTTCGGTCAGGTCATAGACAGGGCAGGAGTTCTTCTCGGTATGTGTTTCCCTGCCGGAGAGGAAATGGACAAGCTGGTTTTAAACTCATATACAAATTATGAAAAATATGCAAAGCAGCTCACAAAAATAAAAACAGACGGATTGTTTTTTAACCTTTCAGGAATTGAGACACAGGCAGGAAGGCTTATAGAAGGTTTTAAATCCATTGAAAGCAATCCGGGAAATACCTTATTTGAAGCGGAAAAAGCAGAACTTCTTGTTCTTGAGCTTTTTGACAAAATATCCGATACAGTTATCAATGTAACGGCTGCCGCCTCAGAAAGCACCGGAATAAAAGATATTATTTTTGCGGGCGGAGTTTCATGCAGCAGATACATCAGCGAAAAAATCATCAGACATTTTGAAAGGTCTGATATAAACATACAGTTCGGAAGGCAGGAGCTGTCAGGTGACAACGCTGTGGGAACGGCTCTGTTGGGAGGAAAGGCTTATGGCTATGAAACCCGTTAAGGTTTCACAATTGAACGGATATATAAAAAGAATACTGCAAACTGATCCTCTGCTGGGAAATGTTTCTGTTATAGGGGAGATATCAAATCTTAAGTTTCACGGCTCCGGTCATGTATATTTCACTCTGAAGGATGAGAACAGCAAAATAAACTGTTTTCTGCCTTCGGACAGGTTCCGACAGCTGAGATTCCAGCTTGATGACGGTATGGAAATTACAGCCGATGGCTATATATACCTGTATGAAAAAGGGGGGACTTATTCCCTCAATATCAGAGACATCCGGGTATCCGGCATCGGAAATCTCAGCATTGCTTTTGAAAAGCTTAAAGAAAAGCTTTCAAAGGAAGGACTTTTTGATGAAAAATATAAAAAACCTCTGCCATTTTTTCCAAGGAAGGTTGCGGTTGTAACTTCGGAAACCGGTGCGGCTGTACGGGACATTCTCAAGATTATAAAGAACAGAAACAATATAGTGGATGTTCTTGTTTATCCCGTGCTTGTGCAGGGACCCGGTGCGGCTCCGGATATAGCCGAAGCTATAAAACAGATTAACCTGAAGTTTCCTGATACTGATGTTATTATCACCGGCAGAGGCGGCGGCTCTATGGAGGAGTTGTGGGCTTTCAATGAGGAAATAGTTGCAAGAGCGATATTTGATTCAGAAATACCGGTCATTTCCGCTGTAGGACATGAAATTGATTTCACCATAGCGGATTTCGTGGCAGACAGGAGAGCTGAAACTCCTACTGCTGCCGCACAGATTGCTGTTCCTGATGTTAGTGAACTAAGGCAATATATTTCACAGCTTAAAGCCGGACTTGAAAGCAGGCTTTTCGAGGTATTGAGATATAAGGAACTACGCCTTCAGTCATGCAATGTGGAGGCTCTGCACGGAAGGCTTGAAAACAGGGTAAACATGCACATAAATAATATTGAAGGGCATTATAAAGAAATGGTTACCTGTATGAACAATTTGATATATAATAAAAATGTCAGGGTGAACAGCGCAAAAGAACAGCTTGAAGCGTTAAATCCCAGAAACATTATGAAAAGAGGCTACAGTTTGGTAACGGATAAAGAGGGCAAACCTGTAAATACCGTGGAAAAGCTCAGTCAAGGCGATGTTTTTTCCACAATTATGTATGACGGTAAAGTAACCGGTACTGTAGTTGATATAAAGAAAGGTATTTAGATATGGCAAAAAAGAAACTGTCCTTTGAGGAGGCACTTGAAAAGCTTGAACTTTCCGCTGAAAATCTGAAAAGCGAAAATGTTTCTTTAGAAGATGCTCTGACAAGCTTTGAGCAGGGTATTGAGTTTTATAACCAATGCAGGGAAATTTTAAATGAAGCGAAGCAGAAAATAGAGGTTTACTCGAAAGAGTAAAGGAGGCGTATTATGACTAATTTATCTTATTCAGAATATAAAAGCATTATAGACGAACATATTATGGATTTCCTGCCTGAAATAGACCATAAAAGCATAACTCTGTATGAGTCCATGAAATACAGTCTGACAGCGGGAGGCAAGAGAATAAGGCCTGTGCTTCTTCTGGCTGCCTGTGAGTTTGTAGGAGGGGATATTCAGGCTGCAATTCCGTATGCGTGTGCCATAGAATACATTCACACTTATTCGCTGATTCATGACGATCTGCCTGCCATGGATGACGACGAGCTCAGAAGAGGTATGCCTACCAACCATATGGTTTATGGTGAAGCTATGGCCATTCTTGCAGGTGACGGTCTTTTAACATCAGCTTTTGAAGCTATGAATAAGGATATGCTTCTTTATCTTGATGACCCTACAAAGCTTAAACGTCGTATCAGGGCCATCTATGAAATGTCAAAAAGTTCAGGCTGCAGAGGCATGGTTGCCGGTCAGGTTGCCGACATTGAAGCTGAAAATAAGCAGTGTTCAAAAGAAATGCTCGACTATATACATCTTAACAAGACCGCGGCACTTATAATTGCTGCAGTCCGTGCAGGAGCATATATAGGAGGCGCTAATGAACAGCAGCTGAGAGATCTTACAGGCTATGCCGAAAATCTGGGTCTTGCTTTTCAGATTGCAGATGATATTCTTGATATATGCGGCAACGAAGAAGAAATGGGTAAAAAAGCAGGAAATGATGAAAAGAAACACAAGGCGACATATCCTTGTCTCTATGATATAGAGCATTGTAAGGCATATCTCAAGGAGCTTACTGAAACAGCAGTTTCTTTCCTTGAACCTTATTATGACGAAGCTGAGTTTTTCAATACTCTTGCTCTGAAGATGGAAGTCCGCGGCAAATAAACACTATGTATATGTAAAGGAGAAGATATCTTTAAGCAGATATATAAACGGTATGGGAGAATATAAAGTGAGTCTGACAACAGGAAACTTTCCTGCAGACCTGAAAAAGATGTCTAACAAAGAATTAGACCTGCTATCTTATGAAATCAGAGATTTTTTAATAGAAAACGTATCAAAAACGGGAGGACATCTGGCTTCAAATCTTGGAGTCGTAGAGCTTACAATAGCTCTTCATACAGTTTTTGACAGTCCCAGGGACAAAATCATATGGGATGTCGGACATCAGTCGTATGTCCACAAAATACTTACAGGCCGTGCTGATAAATTCAGTACGCTGAGACAGTACGGCGGTATCAGCGGTTTCCCGAAGAGGGAAGAAAGTCCGCATGACTGTTTTGATACAGGACACAGCAGCAATTCAATATCTGCGGCAGCAGGTATTGTTGCTTCAAGAGATTTAAACGGAGAAGATTTTTCCGTTGTAGCCGTTATCGGAGACGGGTCACTTACGGGAGGTTTGGCATTTGAAGCTATGAACAATGTAGGTGCTTCAAAGTCAAAAATGATTATTGTAATAAATGACAACGGCATGTCCATATCTCCGAATATCGGAGGTTTGTCACAGCATTTGAGCCAGCTCCGTATGTCACATACTTATCTTGATTTTAAAAAATCAGTAAAAAAGACTTTGAAGGGCATACCGGGTGTAGGTGAAAGCCTTTATTCCGGTATTGAGCATTTCAGGGATTCAATAAAATATGCCATGGTTGAAGGAGCCTTATTTGAAGAGCTGGGATTCAAATATATGGGACCTTTTGACGGGCACAATATAGAAGATTTGATTACTGCGCTTATGCTTGCAAAGAATATGGAGGGTCCGGTAATCCTTCATGTTCATACAAAAAAGGGCAAGGGATACCGCAATTCAGAGAAAAGTCCTGACAAATTCCACGGTGTTGCACCGTTTAACCCTTCCACAGGGTTGCCTTTAAAATCATCCACAGGGCTATCTTACTCACAGGTATTCGGCAACAAAATGATTGAGCTTGCCGAAAAAAATGAGAAAATAGTTTCCGTATGCGCTGCCATGATCAGCGGTACGGGATTAGACCGGTTTGCTAAAACTTATCCTGAAAGGATTTTTGATGTAGGCATTGCGGAGGGGCATGCAGTTTCCTTTGCCGCAGGGCTTGCAGTGCATGGTCACAGACCTGTAGTATCCATATATTCCACATTCCTGCAGAGGGCTTACGATCAGATGATGATTGATGTATGCATGCAGAATCTTCCTGTGGTATTTGCCCTGGACAGAGGCGGCAATGTCGGTGCGGACGGAGAAACACACCATGGTGTTTTTGATTTATCATATACCACACAGATGCCGAATATGGTAGTACTGGTTCCTGCTGACGGCAGTGAGCTTGAAGCCATGCTTGAATATGCTTTTACTCTTGACGGACCTTGTTCAATAAGGTATCCTCGAGGTGAGGCTTTGGATTTTTCTTCCGTATACGGAGGAGATTACGGAGATATTGTCAAAAATAAAACAATCTTTGAAGGCTCTGAAATTACTGTATTTGCAACAGGCAAAATGGTTTCCATAGCTTACGAGGCATGTCTCGCTTTAAGAAATGAAGGCATTGATATAGGTCTTGTAAATGTGAGATGTATAAAGCCTTTTGATAAGGATTCTATTTTAGCTGCTGCTTCAAAAACGAAAAGAATAATGACAGTTGAGGATAATGTCCTTACAGGCGGTTTCGGACAGCAGCTCCTGGCTTTGCTGTCAAACAACGATATAAATCTGCCTGCCAGAACCGTGGGATGGCCTGACCGCTTTGTGGAGCATGGAGATGACCGGGCATTATTCAGCAAATACAAATTAGATGCGGAAGGTATAGCAGAAAGGGTGCGTGACTTTATTGAAAGATAGGCTTGATGTTATATTGGTGGAAAAAGGATTTTTCCAGTCCAGGGAAAAGGCGAAAAGTGCCATTATGGCAGGTATTGTCTATGTTGACGGACAGAGAATCGATAAAGCGGGTACAGCTGTAAGCGATACTTCTGAGTTCTTTGTAAAAGAAGATATATGCCCTTATGTAAGCAGGGGTGGATTAAAGCTTGAAAAGGCTCTTAAGGAATTTGTTTTTCAGCTTGAAGGTGCCGTTTGTGCCGATATAGGAGCTTCAACGGGAGGATTTACCGACTGCATGCTTCAAAAGGGAGCAGTAAAGGTATTTGCAATAGATGTAGGGTACGGTCAGCTTGACTGGAAGCTCAGAAATGATGAAAGAGTTGTAAATATGGAAAAAACCAATATCCGTCATCTTGACCTTGAGACTGTTGATAAGGATATTGATTTTATAAGTATTGATGTATCGTTCATTTCCTTAAAGCTGGTGCTTCCCGTTGCTTCAAAAATGCTTTCACAGGACGGCAGCATAGTATGCCTTGTGAAACCGCAGTTTGAAGCCGGAAGAGAACAGGTAGGGAAAAAGGGCATCGTAAGAGATATCAATGTACATAAAGAGGTTATCAGAAAAGTTATAGGCTATGCACAGGATAACGGTCTGTATCCTCACGGACTCACCTTTTCACCTGTAACCGGTGCAAAGGGCAACATTGAATATCTGCTTCATCTGAAAAAGGTTTGCTCGGAAGATTTTTGTGATGACATGGTAGAGGCCATAGCCGATATGTCACACGAAACACTTGATTAGGTTTTTGATTTTTTCAATATATTTCAAAATTAATTAAAAACATCTTTATTATGAAAAGGAGAAGTTAAGAAAATGAGACTATCACAAAAAGTGCAGGACATGCAGTTCTCACCAATCAGAAAATTCAATGTGTACGCTATCGAAGCAAAAGCAAAGGGTAAGAAGGTTTACCACTTAAACATTGGTCAGCCTGATATTAAGACTCCAAAAGCATTTATGGAAGCAGTAAGAGGCTTTGATTCAGAAGTATTGGCTTATGCTGAATCAGGCGGACTTGTACAGCTTCAGGATGCTATCGCAAAGTATTTCTCACGTTTTGGAATGAATATTGAAAGAAAGAACGTTATGATTACAAACGGCGGTTCAGAAGCTTTAAGCATGATTTACACATGCCTGCTTGACTATCAGGATGAAGTTCTTGTTCCTGAGCCTTTCTATACAAACTATCAGACATTTATCGCACAGGCAGGAGGCAAGCTTGTTCCTATCACAACA
Source organism: Anaerovoracaceae bacterium (assembly GCA_051883075.1). Classification (GTDB taxonomy): domain Bacteria; phylum Bacillota; class Clostridia; order Peptostreptococcales; family Anaerovoracaceae; genus Aminipila. The sequence goes on along the minus strand of JBJETA010000123.1, from coordinate 1,122 downwards.
ACTGCAGAAGAAGGCTATAAGTTTGCTTTTGCTGACAGAATCGAAAAGCTTATCACAGACAGAACAAGAGCTATTTCACTTGTAAACCCAGGCAACCCAACAGGAACAATTCTTTCACATGAAGAAATGAGAGTTATTGCCGATGTTGCAAAGAAACACGACTTATGGATTATTGCTGACGAAGTTTACAGAGAATTCGTTTATGACGGAAAAGATATGTCTTCATTCGGACAGTTTGAAGATGTAGAAGACAGAGTTATCATTGTTGACTCAGTATCAAAGAGATTCTCAGCATGCGGTGCAAGAATCGGATGTATCGTATCAAAGAACGAAGAACTTATGTCAAACACTATGAAGCTTGCTCAGGGACGTCTGTGCTGCCCAACTCTTGATATGATCGGTGCAACTGCACTTTATGAATTAGATCCATCATACTTCAACGAAGTTAAGGTTGAATACGAAGCAAGAAGAGATGCTGCTTACGAAGAAATCATGAAGATTCCTGGAGTAGTATGCAACAAGCCTGGCGGAGCATTCTACATGATGGTTAAACTTCCTGTAGAAAGTGCAGAAGACTTCCTTGTATGGCTGTTAACTGAATTTGATGATAACGGTGAAACTGTTATGTTTGCACCAATCCAGGGCTTCTATGCTACTAAGGGCTTAGGAAAGGATGAAATCAGAATCGCATCTGTTCTTAAAAAGGAAGACCTTGTAAGAGGCTGCGAGCTTATCAGATTAGGTCTTGAAAAGTACAAGGCATTGGGACACAAATAAAATAATCGGTATAAAACCAAAGGAGTATAAAGAATAATGCAATTAACACCTATGATGCAGCAGTACATGGAGATAAAAGAAAATTATCAGGACTGTATCTTGTTCTTTAGGCTCGGCGATTTTTATGAAATGTTTTTCGATGATGCCATCACCGCATCTCGTGAAATGGAAATAACCTTGACGGGAAAAAACTGCGGTCAAGAGGAAAGGGCTCCCATGTGCGGAGTCCCTTTTCATTCCGCAGATACTTATATTGCCAAGCTTGTGGAAAAGGGCTACAAGGTCGCTATATGTGAACAGATGGAAGACCCTGCCACAGCAAAGGGTATAGTAAAGCGTGAGGTA
>JBJETA010000122.1:0-9465 GCA_051883075.1 Anaerovoracaceae bacterium | reverse complement strand
GTATAATGTAATCAAATATATTGTATAGGAGGTAACAAGGGGATGTGTGATGATATGAGTAGAGATGAAATGATAAATAACGAAATCAATTATTATGTCAGTCTGCTTAGGATTAAAGAGGCTGAACAAGGAGTTAACAAAGAATTGGATTACCAGATAAGAGTACAGGAAAACAAGCTCCATGCACTTGGGGTCAATACCGACAATTTTAAAATTCAGGATTAAAATGCAAATTATATAAGTTATAAACAGGGAGATGTAAAGCCATAAGCAAAAACCGAAGACAGCGACTTATCTGCCTTCGGTTTTTGTTCCAAAATCAGCAAATTTGCTGGCTCTCTTCGAGGGCATTTTAGCTAATTAAGTATTTTCAATGTTAATATACAAAGGATTATTGGATATATTTTTATAGATGCACATAGATTCTTCCTCATACGAAATTAAACCTTTTGAAATTCGAATTAATTGCATTATTTCGCCATTTTTTCTTGTAATTTCAATAATACCATCTTGAAGTATTTCATATTTTCCTTCATCTAATATGTTAAACTGTTCGTATTTTAAGTAGTTGCCATCTCTATCAAGAACAATATAATATTCACCTTTTTGGTATGTTCCTATATAATTTTCCGATTCACTTCTCAAATTTCCTATATATACAAGAAGACAAATTATTATAGCAACAAGAAAAACTATAATGCCATTTTTAATAAATTTATTTACCATTAATCCACCTGCTTTTTATACTAAATTATTTCCTTCAACAAATAAACTGACTATTACCAGACCGTTTTAACATAGCTGCATTAGGTGTCAACTCACATACACAACACTTTTTACATACTGCAACAGTATACCATCAATTGTTTATTTTTTGTTGAAAATTTATTCTTAATTTAAATTAGCAGGCAATCTTTTCTGACAGCCTGCTTAATAAATAAAATTTCATTGTCACAATTACGTATTTTTTTGTTATAAATATATATGAGAAATTAGATTAGGCAACGATTGGAGTTCAAAAATGAAGAAAAAAAACTTAAAATTATTATGCTCATTAGTAGCAGCATGCATTGGAGCATCAGCTCCATTGGCTTGTCCGAACAATTATACTGAAGCTGTAGCTGCTACATCTGCTTTAGGCTTTCCAGTATATGTAAATGGTCAGGCTGTGCAATTAGAAAACGCTATTATTGTTGACGGAAGAACCTATGTCCAGCTAAGAGAGTTGTGTGGTAAAGTGAATGTAGATGTTGACTGGATTGACCCAAGATATCATATGGCACCTTCTCCCGGTGGAAATATGCTCGAAGGAATAAACCTTACTGCACCTACTTTTGTTTATACCCAGACTATTACTAAAGCAAGCGATAGAGCTAATAAGTTTGAAGCAGTTGAAATTACAGGTTTAAAAAGTAGATACACTAAGGACAAAGGATATAAATACTATTTTGATAATGGTAACTTTGTAAATGATTCAGTTGAAGTAAAAACAGAAACGCCTGTTGATATTGTTCATTCCAATGGCCGGGATTATGTTTCTGTAGAAGAATTTAAAGAAAAGATTCAGCCATATCTTACAGATATGTGTATGCAGGAATTTCAGTTAAAAGATGAAATTGGCACAACAACCTCTACATTTAAATACGATGTATATGCAAACGGCAGATTTATAACTCTTGGTTCTTCAATAATCGAAAATGACCGTACTTATGTTCAATTAAGAGAAACCTGTGAGAAACTGAATTTAGATGTAGATTGGATTGATCCAAGATATCATACACTTCCAATTCCAGGCGGTAATCTTCCGGATGGAATAAATATTACTGTCCCAACATATGTTTACACAAAATCTGTACCTAGAGTTAACAACACATCTGAACTTTGCCCTTCCGTAGAAATAACAGGTTTAAAAAACAGATACAAAAGTAATATGGGATATAAATACTACTTTGACAATAACACATTTGTTACAGAGATAAATGGCGAAGAAGTCCAAATAGAATTCGAATTGATTCGCAACATGGGAAGATACTATGTACCAATAAAAGAATTCAAAGAAAAAATCCAACCATATCTTACAGATATGTGTATGCAAAACATTAAATAAAACGGTGTAATTTCTTGACAATATAAGCCATAACTATAAAGATGTAAAAGCCACAAGTAAAAACCCGAAGGCAGGGACTAATCTCTCTCTGTCTTCGGGTTTTATTATCTACTCTCTCTATTTACTGCAGCTTCTGTGATACGATTTCAAGTCTTGCAATAACCTTTGCAAGCATATCCTCGTATTTAGCCTGCTTTTCTCTTTCTTCATTGATAACCTTTTCAGGTGCCTTTGATACGAAGCCTTCGTTTGACAGCTTGCCTACAACTCTCTTAACCTCGCCTTCAAGCTTAGCCTTTTCCTTTGTAAGTCTTTCAAACTCAGCCTTGTAATCAAGCAGGTCATCAAGCGGAATAAACAGCTCAACTCCGCCCATTACAGCAGATGCAACCTCTTCCGGAACATCTGACTTGTTTTCCGTAAAGCTGATTTCTGTGATATTGGCAAGAGCCTTTATATATCTTTCTCCCGCCTTGATGTATTCTAAATCCTGACCCTTTGAAAGAATTACGGCTCTAAGCTTTCTGCTAGGTGCAGCTTCTGCCTCTGCTCTGATGTTTCTGATAGCTCTGATAGCTTCCATCGCCATTTCAAGCTTTCTTACTTCCTCTTCAAATGTAAGAGCTTCATCAAATACAGGCCAGCTTTCCTTGATTAGGAAGCATTCAGGGTTGCCCGCAGCCTTTGCCGCCTCGATTTCAGCCTCTGTCTTAGGCAGGAAGCTCCATATTTCCTCGGTAATGAACGGCATAAACGGATGAAGAAGTCTCAGCATATCCTTCAGAACTCTTACAAGAACATATCTAGCAACCTTCTTATCCTCTTCATCATCACCATAAAGTCTGCCTTTTACAAGTTCGATGTACCAGTCACAGTATTCATTCCAGATAACTTCATAAACTCTCTGTCCTGCAAGTGCCAGGTCGAACTTTTCCATGGTATTTGTTACATACTTAACGGCATCGTTTACTCTTGCGATAATCCATTTATCTTCGTATCTAAGAGCAACCTTGTCAAGACCTTCACAGGCGCAAGCCATTTCCTTGAAGTTTCCTTCCTCGTCCTGAAGATTCATAATTACGAACCTTGAAGCATTCCACAGCTTGTTTGCGAAGTTTCTTGCTGATTCAAGCTTATCGTCCTTAAATCTCATGTCATTACCCGGAGTAATGCCGGTCATCAACATAAATCTTAAAGCATCGGCACCATACTGTTCAATGATTTCAAGCGGGTCGATACCGTTGCCCAGTGACTTGCTCATCTTACGTCCTTCTGCATCTCTTACAAGACCGTGAACATAAACATATTTAAACGGTGATTCACCTGTTACTTCAAGAGCTGAGAATACCATTCTTACTACCCAGAAGAAGATGATGTCATAGCCTGTAACCAGCACATCTGTAGGATAGAAATATTCCAGGTCCGGAGTTTTTTCAGGCCAGCCAAGAGTTGAGAATGGCCACAATGCCGATGAGAACCATGTATCAAGAACGTCTTCATCCTGATGTAAGTGAGTGCTTCCGCACTTAGGACATTTTTCAGGAGCAGTTCTTGCAACTGTCATTTCTCCGCATTCTTCGCAGTAGTACGCAGGGATTCTGTGACCCCACCACAGTTGTCTTGAAATACACCAGTCTCTGATATTTTCCAGCCAGTGCAGGTAAATCTTTTCAAATCTTTCAGGAACATGCTGCAGCTTTCCGCTTTTTGCTGCTTCGATAGCAGGCTTTGCAAGTTCGTCCATCTTTACAAACCACTGGTCTGAAAGCATAGGCTCGATAACAGTTCTGCATCTGTAGCATTCACCTGAAGGAATAACCTTTTCTTCAGTTTTAACAAGGTAGCCTGCCGCTTCCAAATCAGCAACCCATGCCTTTCTGCACTCAAATCTGTCCATGCCCGCATACTTGCCCGCAAGCTCGTTCATAGTTGCATCAAGATTGATGCAGCTTGGTCTTTCAAGATTATGTCTTTCTCCAACCTCAAAGTCGTTAGGGTCGTGCGCAGGAGTGATTTTTACAGCTCCTGTTCCCTTTTCAGGATCCGGATACATGTCGGCAATGATAGGAATTTCCTTTCCTATTAAAGGAATGCAAACCTTCTTGCCTACCATATCCTTGTATCTTTCATCATCAGGATGTACTGCAATAGCTTCATCCGCAAACATTGTTTCAGGTCTTGATGTTGCTACTACGATGCCTTCACCGCCGTCGACAGCAGGATATCTGAAATACCAATACTTTCCGTTCTTGTCTTCGTGTTCAACCTCTGCATCTGAAAGTGATGTTCCGCATTCAGGACACCAGTTTATTAATCTGTTTCCCTTGTAGATAAGACCCTTTTCATAAAGTCTTACGAACATTTCATTTACAGCCTTGTTGCAGCCTTCATCCATAGTGAAGCGTTCCCTGCTCCAGTCACAGGAGTCGCCCAGCTTACGGCACTGCTTAGTGATTCTTCCGCCGTATTCTTCCTTCCATGCCCAGGCACGCTTCAGAAACTCTTCTCTTCCAAGCTCTTCTTTTTCCTTGCCCTCTTCCTGTCTGATTTTATCTACTACCTTAACTTCCGTAGCAATACTTGCATGATCTGAGCCCGGCAGCCATAATGCACTGTAGCCCTGCATTCTCTTCCATCTTGTAAGAACATCCTGCAGTGTCTGGTCAAGCGCATGACCCATGTGCAGCTGTCCTGTAATATTTGGCGGCGGCATTACGATTGTAAAAGGCTTCTTATCCTTGTCAATCTCAGCTCTGAACGCACCCTTTGCTTCCCACTCAGCGTAGATTCTGTCTTCAAAATCATGGGGATTATATGTCTTCGCTAAATTCTTATCCATCTTTCCTCTTCCTTTCTCTGTTTTTATACCAGTCCGATAATGCCCCGGATTTTTGTATAAAAAAAGTCCTTTGGGCATAAAATGCGCCAAAGGACGGATGTTTTCCGCGGTACCACCTTTGTTCCATGCGGGAGTTCTGCTTTCAAGCAGCCCTCAAACATGACACTCATTTCAAAATGAACTCCTAAGCAACCTTCAAAGCACGCTTTCCCTGAAACCTTCCAGCCTGTGAGTTTCATTCTCTGTCTGAGTGCGAACCGCTCCTACTCCTCTTATTCAACGTTCCATATATACTTTTTTATATGAGTTTTCTGCAGACATCGTAGAAAAATTGTGCCGTTTGCAAACCCATAATAAATTTATTTTATACGAAAGCACAAAAAAGTCAAGCAAAATTTATGTCAAACTTTTAGCTACTTATCCGTAGCACTTTAAATTGTTGCTATATGAACACTGTTATGCTAAATTATAAATATGGATATTAATACAGGAGGTATTACAACATGATTTTTTTTATGAATGATTACAGCGAAGGTGCTCATCCGCAGATTTTAAAGGCACTTACGGAAACTAATATGGAACAGACTGTAGGATATGGTCTTGACCCTCACTGTATGAATGCCGCAGAGCTTATCAAAAAGAGAATCGGAAAGCCTGATGCTGCTGTCCATTTCTTTATCGGCGGTACTGAAACAAACTACACTTCAATCGCAGCTTTTTTAAGACCTCATGAAGCAGTTATTTCACCTGCAAGAGGACATATCTGTGTGCACGAAACAGGTGCTGTTGAAGCCCGTGGTCATAAAATCATTACAATTCCTACAGAAAATGCCAAGTTAAACCCTGACCTTATCGATGAAGAAATGCGCCGCCACGAAGACGAACACTGGGTAAAGCCTAAGATGGTTTACATATCAAACACTACCGAGCTCGGAACTATATATAAAAAGGCGGAATTAGAAGCAATCAGGAAAAAATGTGATAAATATGGCCTGTATCTGTATCTTGACGGTGCAAGACTTGCTTCTGCACTGACTTCGCCTGAAAATGACCTAACTATAGAAGACATAGCAAACCTTACAGATGCCTTCTATATCGGCGGTACTAAAAACGGGGCATTATTTGGTGAAGCCCTTGTTATCCTGAATCCTAAACTAAACGAAGATTTCCGCTGGATTTTAAAGCAGAGCGGTTCAATGCTTGCAAAGGGCAGACTGCTGGGCGTCCAGTTTGAAGAGTTTTTCAAAGATGATTTATACTTTAAGCTTGGACAGCATGCCAACGATATGGCAAAGCTTTTGAGAGACGGAATTGCCGCAAAGGGCTACCGATTCCTGACAGATTCCCCTTCAAACCAGCTTTTCCCAATCTTCCCAAATGAGCTTGTTGCAAAGCTTGAAAAGGAAGTTGCGTTTGAAAAAGAAGGTCCTGTCGGTGACAATGAATATTCAATCAGATTTGTAACCTCATGGGCGACACCGGAAGAAGATGTAAAGAAGCTTCTTGAACTTATCTAATCTCAAGCCTGTTTGCGGACTATTTAATCTAAGCGATAAAATAAGCCTTCTATGATAAACTCGTTCATCATAGAAGGCTGTTTTTATTTAATCTATATATTTGTTTCTTCCTGTTATTTTATACTTTTTCAATATTTTTTCCGCCATCGGATTCTCGCCCATCTGCCGTATGTACTGCTCACGTTCTTCTCCTTCGAGCTCAGCTATCTTCTTTATATGAGACTTTACCGGTCTTGGCAGAACCATAAGATAAAGCAGCGGACTGACAACAATAACATCGAACAAAGCCCACAGCAATATAGCCGCCATCATGCCACTGTTGGAAAAATGCTCAACACCGTAAAAGGCGGCCACCGTAATCCCAATCAGAAATATAATAAACGGCAGGAAGATGCACTCAATCTTGTTTATACCCTTCTGGAGCTTTTTGTCAAACCAGGTATCCTTAAAGCATCTGAATATCTTATTTCCTCCCCGGAAGTTGCTCCAGCATACAAGTGCCGCCCACTTTATGTCCTCAGCGGTGACCGGAGGCTGCTTTTCTTTTTCCTTATTTTCAGCATTGCTGCACTCCTCTGCAATCTCTTCAGGTGCTTCTCCGCAAAGCTCCTTATCTTCGTTGAAAAACACTTCCACTCTGACAGCCCTGCCCTGTCCCATGACTCCGAGCTTAGAGAAATTTTCCTGTGCTCCCGTTGCGATAAAAAGTTCTCCCCTGTTCAGCATAACGGTTTCATCATTTATATTTACAGTGCAGAACCCTTCCGTGCAGTAAACGCCCTGCGTTTCTTTTTCAAATCCGTCTATTTCCTGCAGTTCAAGCACTTTATAGTCCTGCTGTATATCCAGGGCTTCAGCAAAGCCCTCGTTTCCCTTTCGCACCATAAGATTGAAATCCGTGATTTTGCCGTAGCTCTTTGTTTCATATCCGCCGCTGAATCTGTCCTGCTCATATTTGGCAAGTCTGATAGCCCTTACCTCCTTGTGGGCAAGAACCACTTCACCTTCAAGTACCATAAGCACCCTGTCATAATCAGGCAAGCTTGTAAAATCAGATTCTTCTATGTCTACTGTGGCAGAGCTCAGTCTCCACAGGAAATTACGCTTTGCATATTCTGTATGCGCCGGGTAAATGCCCAGCTCGGTTGTAGTTCCTCCTGACCATTTGCCGATTTTATATTCATCCTTTGTATATTTTTTTATTTTTATTTCTTCTGTCATCAGCTTCACCTTTCATATCATACAGAGCTCCCAACCCCTGCAAAACAGCTGTCGCTGTATGCGTCAGTCAATCAGACATGCCTTTTTCAGCCTTTTGGAACTCACTAAATTAATATTACTACAAAATTATCCTATTTGCAAATTTCTATTGTTTATGGTACAATGTCTGTTATATTATGGAATAATAGTTTCCAATAAACATATTTGCTAATCAAGGACGATTTTAAATGATTTTCGTACAAACCAATCAGCTTAAACCGGGCATGATTATAGGGCAGTCCATCATGACCGATGCGTCAATCGTTCCTCTTATAGTTGAAAATCAGAAGCTGACTATAAGAAACATAAAAAGATTGCGCGAACTGAACATTCCCGGAGTATACATAAAAACAAAATACAGCGAAGATATAGTTGCCCAAGGTTTTGTCGACCCTGTTCTGAAACAGAAAATCACAAAAGATTTAAAATCTGTATGTAAAGATTTCATAACCAAGTCGGCGATTACGCCCAGCATGGCAAATACGCTTCTTGATGTTTCCAGCTCTCTTATGGATCATATTCTTTCAAAGGACGAATATATCCTGAACATGGTGGAAATAAAGACATTCGACAACTATACATATTCGCACAGTATAAATGTTGCAACACTTGCAACTCTCATAGGAATCCAGCTCGGATACGGAAGGGTATCTCTTCAGGAGCTTACCTCAGCGGGACTTATGCACGATTTTGGGAAGCTAGATGTTCCTATCTCCATAATCAACAAGCCTGCTTCACTTTCAACCGAAGAGTTTGCAAAAGTAAAACAACACCCTCTTTTAGGTGTTGAAAAGCTGAAGCATTCCATGAAAATATCTTTTACAGTACTTGACGGCATTGCAAGTCATCATGAACGCTTTGACGGTTCCGGCTATCCCAATGGGCTGGTGGGAGCAAACATACCTCTATGCGGAAGAATCCTTGCTATTGCAGATGTGTACGATGCTCTGACAACATCACGTTCATACAGACCGGCATGGACTACAAAAGATACTCTTGACTACATGGCAAGGCAGTCGGGAACACACTTTGACCCTGACATACTCAATGCGTTCTTCCAGACTATTTCAGTTTATCCTGTGGGAACTATGGTCAAGCTTACTGATGATACTATTGCCCTGGTAATAAAAAACACACCGGGATGCATGCTTCATCCTGTTATCAGAGTGCTTTCGTCCTCAAACTATTCTTCAGGATACGAAATGGATTTGGCAAAGGTTGAAGATTTAAATATAGTGAAATCTATTGACGCTGACAGTGAAATTCCTATTGAAATTTTCGACTGATTTTATTGAACTTATTAACTTAATAATAAACAACCCGGAGCCTCAGGCCGCTGTCTTCTGACATGTGCCCCCGCTCCGGGTTTTTGTTTTGTGCTGTTTATTAAAGCTTTATTTTATTGTAAGCTCCGGACTCTTTATGCTTACTCTCGAATGCGGCGCTATAGATGATGTGATAAACGCATTTCCCCCTATCACCGAATCATGCCCGATGACCGTATTTCCGCCTAAAATAGAAGCTCCGGAATAAATTGTGACATTATCCTCAATGGTAGGGTGTCGCTTCTTTCCTGCAAGTGACTGTCCTCCTCTGGTTGACAGTGCACCTATAGTAACTCCCTGATACAGGTTGACATTATCGCCTATAATAGTGGTTTCTCCCACTACAACACCTGTACCATGGTCTATAAAGAAATATTTTCCTATTATATTTGATACAGAAGATAGAATTAAAAATTT
>JBJETA010000121.1:0-2152 GCA_051883075.1 Anaerovoracaceae bacterium | reverse complement strand
GTCCACCCTACCCTTTTCACCTATGGATAAAGCAAGAGCATCCAGACTGTTTTGGGCTTCAGTGATAACTTCCTTTTTACGCACGGTCCGTTTCGTGAATATATCAGCCTTACCTATGTATTCGTCTTCATCGTTAAACCTTTCAAGAGAGCACAGCAGATAATATGAGGAGTCATCAGAAAAGGCACGGCTATTTCCCTGGCTGTTGATGTATCCAAATTCGCCTATAAATGCATCATACAGTTCATTTAGCTTTTTCTGATATGCTGTAACCTGTTCATCGCTTTCCTCATTAAGCTGAGCATCTATAAGCTCCCGAAGAGTTTCACGTAAAGGAATGAGAGCCCTGATACGATTAAGGGCTGTCGCATTGGTCTCCACAGGATACATCATGGAATCTCTGCGTTGATAAACTACATCATCTATCAACGTATACCCGAAATTCTGAATAGAAATATCCGCAGGAATAGCTTCTGCCAAATCTTCTTCCATGTCCTCAAGCTCATAACTAAGAGCTTCATACTGCCCATTTATTTTTGAAACAGCATCCATAAAAGATTCTTTAAAAGGTTTACTCTCATCAGGAAGACAGGCAAGATCAAGCCTTCCTCCTTGTCCTGTATCCATTGACAGTCTGCCAAGAACCATATCCGGATGCTCGATAAAGTAGTTATTTAATTCAAAACCATCTTCATTAACACCGGTCTTTGTCCATGACGGCATATCTAACCGCTGCCTGTCTCTTTTCTGCAAAATCAGAATATCTGATGTAACAGTAGTTCCGGCATTTCCGGAAAAGACATTATTGGGAAGCCTAATCGCTCCAAGAAGGTCTGCGCGTTTTGCAATATACTCTCGCACCTTCGGATCCTTTTTATCCATCGTGCCTTTAGATGTAATAAAAGCAATGACTCCGCCGGGACGAACCTTGCTCAACGCTTTTGCGAAAAAATAATCATGAATCATGAAATTTTCATTCTTATAGGCATCATCAATTACACCGAATTGCCCGAAAGGAACATTCCCTACAGCTACATCAAAAAACTGATCCGGAAGGCTTGTTTTCTCGAAACCTTCTATAGCAATATTACTATTCTGATAGAGTTGTTTCGCAATCCTGCCGGACAAAGAATCCAGTTCTATTCCATATAAATTGGACCCTTCCATTGTTTCAGGAAGCATCCCTAAAAAGTTACCTGTCCCGCAGGCCGGTTCCAGTATATTACCCTTATTAAAACCAAGATTGTTCAGAACAGTGTAAATACCTGAAATGACTTCAGGCGGTGTATAGAATGCAGTAAGAGTTGATTCTCTGGCAGAAGCATATTCATCTTCTGTCAACAGTTCTTTTAATTCGTCATACTCATTAACCCAAGACTGATTATGTGAATCAAACGCATTGGCAAGCCCGCCCCAACCGACATATCTTGCTAAAATACTCTGTTCATCTGCTGTAGCCAGTCTTTGTTCCTTTTCAATTTGTTTAAGTGTCCTGATAGCTTCAATATTCCATGCAAACCTTGTTTTCGGACCGCCTTCCGGAAGCTCCGATACTTCTCTGAGGCGGTAATTAATCCGGTTCTGCTGCTGAGGTGCGGGGAAATTGTCCTCTATCGCTTCGCCATGTTCTTGCTCCTCATGAACTTCATTTTCATGAAGAACTTCCTTCTCAGAAGTTAAAACAAATCCATTATTCACTATCCCCGAAAAAACGGTATAAATGAACCCTGTCAGCTGCTTCTGTTTTGATTCTTCAGATATCTTATTCAAGAAATCATTATCATCAAATTCAGACCGGTATTCTACAGGTACCATCACCCTGTTTGTTTTATCTAAATTAACCAAAAGAGAAATAGCTTCCTGCTCTCTTTCTCCATTAAAAATAGAAAGCCTTACCTGTTCCTCATTTTCCAAATGTAAAAAAACAGTCATTGAACTGTTTTTATCTGCAAAACTTACAGTATCAGTTCCCTGCTGCATAAACTCCTGTGAAATATACTCAAGTAGCCTGTAATTTCGATGGGAAAGAGTACGCCCTGGCTCTCCCGTACCGTTTTCATGAAAAAAATCGTCATTACGAGAGTCTTCTTTTAATACCTCATTTAATGTTTCATAAGAATAAGTCTCCGTAAGCAATGGAAATTCAATATCC
>JBJETA010000120.1:0-9618 GCA_051883075.1 Anaerovoracaceae bacterium | reverse complement strand
CAACCTTGGCTACTAAGACAGAATTACTCAATTTAATTGCATCAGCGGTGCAAGGGTTAAGTGATGAAGAAGCATTGAACTTCAAACTGGCGTATCCTCAGTGGGCGGAGGGAATCGAAATCACGCAGGACATGATAGACGCAGGAAAGAACCGTTTCCAGTATGGCGAAAGGCTGTACAAGGCAATACAGCCGCACACAACTCAGGCAGATTGGACACCTGATATCACTCCTGCATTGTGGACGGTCATTGACGAAACCCACGCTGGAACCTATGAGGATCCTATCCCTGCCGTAGCTGGCATGGAATATGTTAAAGGTCTGTATTATATCGAGGACGGGACAATCTATCTGATGAACAGACAGGGCATGGCAGAGGGAGAAGCTATCACGCTGGCATATCTGCCATCACAGCTTGTCGGACAGTATTTTGAAGTCGTATAACGGAGGTTTATAATGGCAACAAAGAAAACAGGAAGCGTAGGTTCTTCAGGCACATTTGGAGTAAGTTCTACGAAAACAGCAGTTTCTAACTCTAAGAAAACAACAGAAACGCAGAGAAAAAATCAGAGTGCCTATAATACCTATGAGAACACACAGAAATTGATTAACGATGCTGAACAGAAAGCCCTTGCAGATGCACAGGCAAAGCAGGAACAACAGCTTGCAGAGAGCAAGGCGGCATACGAAGCGCAGTACAACGCCTATATGTCACAGATTCAGCAGCAGGCGGCGGCTCAGAAAGCCTATTATCAGCAGATGTATGACGAGAATGCGGCTAATATCAATCAGAACTACGACAGAAGCGCAAACACGGCATATATCCAGTACAGGCAGGGTCAGAAAGAACTCCCAGAGCAGTTATCCAATTTAGGTGCTACAGGCGGTGCATCTGAATCTGCCAATATCAGACTACAGTCTGAATACGGCACAAATCTCGCTAATAACGAATATGCAAGGAATTCCGACATTGCAATGGCAAAACAAGGCATGATTGAAGGACAGGCAAATGTTGATTCACAGGCAAATTCGAACCTTGCCAATGCTTACTGGCAGAATCTGAACAATCAGATGTCAGCGGAAGAAAGCATCATAAACAGCTACAATGATTCTATTGCGGCAATTCAGCTTGATGCAAGGAACAGAAGAGTGGCAAACAAGGAGAATCTGCAGAATAACCTCGGATATACCACGTCCGGCTATACAGACCCTTCAACCGGCAATTACCACTATCTGTTTACAAATCCTGCAACCCAGCTTGCGAGACAGAAGGAACAGGAGGAAGCACAGGCACAGTCAGAAGCACTATATAACGCATATGCTCAGGCATACAATACTGCCGTAAAGGCCGCCGATGCGGGATACTCTACAACAATCAAGACGTTAAACGGAATTCCGTACACGTTTATCACCTCAAAAAAAAACAGTAATTTGAACTCGTCCGGCTCTTCCGGCGGTTCAAGCTCTTCAAAGTCTTCCGGCAGTTCAAAGTCTTCAGGAACTTCAAACAGTTCTGTAAAGACCTATACAGGTTCTACAGGCTCGACAGCTTCTTACAAGACACTGCAGAATAACATTGCAAACTATATGCTGAAGGGCAATACGACAGAAAAACAGCTTGACCGGTACACAGATCAGATTGAAGCATCATACAATGCCGGAAAGATAACGGAGAAACAGGCGAAATCATTACTTAACTTACTGAAATAAGGTGACAGCATGGCTATTGATTTTGCGGCTGAAAAGGCCAAAAGAAAAAAACAGAATAAGAAGCAGGCTGAAAACTGGAACAAGAATAACTCTGCAAAGGTAAACACTAACGGCACGGTCAAAACATCTTCTACTGCCACAAAGGTGGTTTCATATAAGCCGACCACAACAAAGCATACGGCAGGAAAGTCAAATACAAATGCCGCCAAAGGGCACAAAACACTGTCTCAGACAGGCTCAAAGACTAAATCCAATTATTACAAGGCGTGGGAAGATAACGCCACGTCAAGGGCAATTTTAGGCGGTGTGGCAGGTGTCGTATCCTCTGTTACAGGTGCAGAAGTCAAGAACGAGAAACTGAAGAAATCCAAAGCCTTTACTGCCGGCAATGTTGCCGGTCAGATGGCAAGCTACGGGTTAGGCTACAGCGGGGTAAGCAAAGCTGCCGGCAAGGCGGCCGCCAAGGCAGTCACATCAAAGACGGGAAAGAAAATCATCTCAAAGGCGGCAAAGTCTAAAGTATTCAAGACTGCGGCAAAGAAAACACTGACAAGTGCAGGCAAAAAAGCAACAGCCGAAGCAGTATCAAAGACAGCTAAAAAACAGGCTCAGAAGGTAATTAAGGGTGCTGTGAAGGGTGCTGTGGCTGATGCTACTGTTGGTACCGTATTAAATACACAGTCAGCTCGTTCACAAGGATATAAAGGCAAGGAGCTTGCTAAGGAAGTTGCGAAGCAGGGCGCAATAGATTTTGCTACCGGCGGAATTATCGAAGCGGCTCCGACCGTCTCAAAGGCTCTTAAAGGCTCTAAAAAAGTCAAGGTGAACAGATTGTCGGACGGTCAGATAAAGTCTGTCAAAGTGGCAGAAAAAGACCTTAAACCGAACATTGACAAGATATCCGCAGACGCAAAGGTCAAGTCTAAAGCATCGGTAAAGGAATTCAAGAAGTCTCAGCCTAAAAAATACAAGGTTCCACAGGCAAAATCAGCCAAGAAAGAGATTCAGAATGTCAAAATCAACAAGAATCTTACGGCAAGGGAAAGACAGATTGACTCTCTTTATCAGAAGGAGCTTGAAAAGAATGCCGAAGCTATCAGAAATTATAAAGGGCAGGGCACATCTGCAAACTTTACCCCGGACAGAGACCGGCTTGACGCAGGATGGGAAGCAAGCTCTGGATTCGGCTATACCACAAGAAGCTCCAACAACGCAAAGTGGTACCAGGACTTTTACAAGGAGAACGGTCGTGCGCCTAACAAGTCAGAAGCCGTGGAGATTGCACAGAAGCATCTTGACGATGATATATGGGCCTATGTAAACGGGTCTAAGTCTGCCGGAGACATGGAACTCGGAGCAAGCGATGAACTCAAGAAACTGGCCAAGGAATACGAGGACATGAAGTCCGGAGAGAATATGAGAATCAGTAAAAAGACTCTTTCTGAAATCAACAGTAAAGCTGATGCGAAAGAGTTTTTCTCGTATGTGTCAAAGAAATACGGTCAGGGAGAAGACCTGCTAAGGTCCGTCAATGCGGATGGCGGGAATTTTGATGATTTTCTTACAAAGAAATACGATGAATTCTCGGCTTTAAGGAAAGACCTCGGTGCAGATGTATATAAGGAATCCACAACAGCAAAGAATATTGAAAAATACGGAGAAATGGACGGAGTGCCGAAAGGAACCCCATACGGTGAGACTTCACAAGGTGCAAAGACCATTTACAATTCTGATATGCTTGATTCTACGGCAAAGCAGAAAGTCATGATTAAAACCAATCAGGGCGATTTTGCGAAATACTCCAAGTCTAACAAGACTGCACTGGACAATGCCGGAGCAAGAGTGGAATCTGACCTTGATACAGCCTATAATGACTTCAAATCCTTTGAGAGAAACAACGTCAATCCTACAAGTGAGACAATCGCTTTAGGCTATAAACTGGCGGAGAAATACCAGTCTGCAGGAGACTACACAAAGATGATGGACGTATTGTCCGATGTTGTTTCGATGGAGTCAGAAGCCGGCCGAACTCTGCAGGCAATGAGAATCTTTTCAAATCTTTCTCCTGAAGGCAGAGTCAAGTCTGTTGTGAGAAACGTCAACAAGCTGTCTGCAAAAGCAAACATAGAAATTAAAATACCTGATGAACTCATGGAGACTTTATACAAGGCATCTACGGAGTCAGAACAGAATGCCGCACAGAAAGCTATTATGGTTAATGTGTGGAATCAGATACCGGCTACATGGACAGAGAAAGCCAATGCATGGCGTTATTTATCCATGCTCGGAAATCCTAAGACGCATATAAGAAATGTGCTCGGCAATGCTTTATTTGTGCCTGTAAAGGGGTTAAGAAATGTCATTGCAAGCGGGCTTGAAAAGAAGCTGATAAAGACAGGGGAAAGGTCTAAAGCTATCTTAACAAAAGCCGACAAGGATTTGATTGATCTCGGCAAAACTGACTTTGCAAGTGTCAAAGATTCTCTTACAGGTTCATCAAGATATTTTGAGGGCGGCCGTGACCTTGACTCTAAAGTGTTCAGAAACAAGGCACTTGAGAAAGCAAGGACGTTCAATTCATATCTGCTTGAAAAAGAAGATGAAATCTTCATGGAGTACGCATACAAAAGAGCCTATGCGCAATACCTGAAAGCAAACGGACACACAGCCGGAAGCATATCCGCCGAAGTGGCTGACAAGGCACGAAAATACGCCGTAGACGAAGCTTTAAACTCAACATATAGAGATGCGTCATGGCTTGCTGATTCACTGGCTAAAGCCAAGAAAAACGCTTCTCTGCCTACTGATATGATACAGGGAAAAACCTATGGTGAGAAAGTCGGCAAGAAGATAATGAGTACGGCTCTTGAAGCTACAATACCGTTTTCAAAGACTCCTATCAATATTATGAGAAGGGGCGCAGATTACTCACCTATCGGCCTTGTAAGAGGAATGGCAAAGCTGATGAAAGCTGGCGGAGACAACGAAGCACTGAGAAATGCGATTTCTGATTTATCTTCCGGCCTTACCGGCACAGGAATCCTCACTATCGGCGGATATATGGGATATAAGGGATATGCTCAGGGCTCCCTTGACACATCTACGACAGAAGGAAAGTATGCGAACCAGTTAGGCGAACAGGAGTATTCTATTCGCATCGGAGACCATACCTACACAATGGACTGGGCGGCGCCATTATCTATGCCGTTCTTCGTGGGTGCAGAGATAGGCAATCTGTTATCCGGTGAAGCTGAAATCAAAAGCGTATTGAACGCATTTACCAAGATAACAGACCCAATTTTCAATCTTTCCATGTTGTCTGGACTTAACACGGCACTTGATGTCGGGTTCGGTGATAACTCGGTCATTGAGACGGTCAAAAACATGGGCGAGTCCTATATAAGCCAGTATCTGCCGACAATAGGAAGCCAGATTGCAAAAACGATCTCGCCAACGCAGAAAACCACGACTTCCACAAATCCGAACAGTGATATTGCAGGATATGAGTCTTATCTGAACTCTCTCAAGAACAAGGTCCCCGGTCTAAACCTAACCAATGCGGACTATGTGGATTTATGGGGCAACAGGAATGAGAAAAACACAGCTGCCGACTATGCGAAAGCTGTGGTTGAAAACTTCATTTCACCTGGTACTTTAAAATCTACTGCAAAGTCCTCTGTTGACAGAGAGTTATACAATGTTGGTCAGAAAGTCGGCATGAACGAAATTGCTCCGAAATCTACGAAAAAGAGCGAGTATCAGAAGGTGTTTGACGGCAAGACCTACAACATGACCGAAAAGGAAGCATCAGAGTACAAGCAGAACAAGGGCAAATATGCAGAGAGAGAACTAAAGAAACTTTTTGCTACTTCAGAGTACAAGAATATGTCTGCTGACGATAAACGCAAGGCAATCAATAAGGTTTACGATGCCGCAAAAGATGACGCGACAAGCAAATATCTCATGTCAAAAGGCGTGTCAAAGGAAGATATCATCGTTTCCAAGATGAGCGAATCCACGAAAAAGGCATATGAGGAAAGCGGGATGTCGGTTGACAAATTCACAAAATTAAACAATGCAAAAAAGAAAGTATCGAGCTCGGACGGTTCTGTTACCAAGGCTATGAAGATGATAAACTCCGGTGCTTCTTCCTATAAGGAAGTAAAGGCCATGTACGGGACAACATCTGAAAGGGCCTATAATAACGCCGTAAGCCTTACCAATTTAGGCATATCCACTTCGCAGCTTAATAAAGTCGCAGACAAGGCGGACGCAAACGGTAACGGATATTATACGACTGATGAACTTGTTACTTACCTGAACTCAACAAATTACAGCACATTAGAAAAGCGTTATCTTTTCGCAACATTGGCGAACTGGAACGCAAAGAATCCGTATTAAGGAGGGTTAGTATGAAATCAACAGTATGTACGATTGCAGGAATCACAGGGAGTGTGATAGCAGGATTTTTCGGAGGATGGACAAGCGGTATGACTACTTTGCTAATCTTTATGGTTATTGACTACGTTACAGGCTTACTTGTTGCAGGCGTTTTTAAGAAGTCCGGGAAATCCGAATCCGGTGCGCTTGAATCAAGAGCAGGGTGGAAGGGTTTGTGCCGTAAGTGCATGACCCTTGTTTTTGTATTGATTGCTTATAGACTGGATTTAGCTATTGGAACTGACTATATCCGTGATGCGGTTGTTATCGGGTTTATTGCAAACGAAACAATTTCTATCGTGGAAAATGCCGGTCTTATGGGCCTGCCGCTTCCAGACATTATAACAAAGGCAATAGAAGTCCTTACGAGAAAGGGTGATGTAGATGTTAATAATTAAAAACAGACAGAAATATCTCACCACTCTTGGATTTTATACAGGCAAGATTGACGGAATAGAAGGCACAAAGACAAGGGCGGCATACAAGGCACTGCAGAAGGCTTATTTTAGCCGAAGCAGCGACATTGACGCAGTATATGGCCAGAACACCGACATACTTCTTTTAAACGCTGTAAGAGTCCATAATCACTGCAAGAATTTCTCTCTAAATGAGTTTAAATGCGACTGCGGAGGGAAATACTGCACAGGTTATCCGGAGTATCTTTCAATATCCCTGCTTGATAACATTCAGGCTATGAGAGACAAATACAAAAAACCTGTGACAATTACGTCCGGTCTGAGATGTAAAAAGCAGAATGCGGCGGTCGGCGGAATTTCCACAAGCCGTCATACTACGGGAAAGGCTGTAGATTTCTATATTCCAGGAAAGACCGATACGGAGTCTGGGAGGTATGCTGTGACCAATGACTGGATGAAACTTAAAAAGTCTCATTACTCCTATGCATATCTGCCTACAAGATACAGGTCAAATCTTGAAAAGACGGCATCCGGCATGGGTAATGCTGTGCATGGTGATGTAAAGTAACTTGACATATCATGCTATACTTACTAATGGGATATTTCATTCTCAGCAATTCACCATTCCTTAAAAAGGCGGGCACTGACCCGCCTTTTTTCTTTGCAAAAAAGTACTAAAAAAGTACTAAAAATTTGCGTAGAGGTCAAAAACAGCCAAAAACGAGTGAAATACACGTTTTAAAAACGTTGAAATATCAATACTTGACACCATATAACAAAAAGGTGTAAAATAAACCGTTAGTGCAAATAAACCCATGAATCTATTGAAATTTCAATGTTTTCATGGGTTTTTATTTTTGCAAAAGTACTAATTTGGTACTAATTATCAATCATGCCGATTTCATCGGCCATCTTTCTTCTATCGTCCTTGTAGATGTGAGAATATACATTCATCATTGTATTTACTGTATCTCCGATTCTCTCTGCAATAGCCTTTGGATAATATCCCATGTGAATCAGCATGGAAACATGAGAATGTCTTAAATCGTGTATTCTCACATGACCCAGTCCGGCTTTATCGCAGGCCTTGCTGAATGCGTACCGTGCCGCAGTATCGCTCATGGGAAATATTCTCCCTTCTTTGTCATACAGTCTGTCGATGTAATCTAAAATCATATCATAGAGTTTGTCATGTATCTCTACTGTCCTTCGTGAGTTGCTCGTCTTTGGTGTATCCTGTGCGATCTGCACGCCTTTTACCTTCACGATGTTTTTATTTACTGTTATTGATTTGTCCTTTATATCGTCAGCAGTCAGAGCAAGGCACTCTCCAAGCCTTAAACCCGCCCAGAATAAAATTGAGAACATTACTTTATAAGTATCGCTCAGATAGGGGAGAATGGAATTGAATTCCTCTTTCGTGATAATCCGCATTTCCTTTTTCTGCGTTTTGAGTTTGCCGGCTGCTGTGCAAGGGTTTCTGTTTATTCCGTACAGCTTCACGCCGTAATTGTAAACTGCAGAAAGAATCGTGTGCGAATAGTTGATATTAGGAATACTGATTGAACTGTTAAGCTGTGTGTGCCATTCCTTAACCATTAAAGGGGATAATTCATCGGCTTTAATTTTGCCGATATAAGGCTTGATATTCTTCTCAATGGTAGTTGTATAGGTTTCAATGGATTTCGGCTTTAATTCGGGCGTTTTGTGCTTCATATAGCTGTCGCAGAGGTCCGATACGGTGATTTGTGCGGAATTCTTTGCACGCAAAAATTCCCGTTCCCATTCCTTTGCTTCTCTCTGGGTTTTGAATCCGCTTTTCTTTTTCTGCTTTCTTTCTCCTGTCCAGTCCTGATAATAGAACTTGCAGTACCATTTCCCTTTATCGTCTTTATATGCCGGCATAAATCCTCCCTTGACATACCATGATATACTATAAATGTAGTCGGTTCTTAGTCACTAAAGTTTCCATGTACCCCTTTCCTTTAAATTCCCGTTCTGTTCGCTGGGCGGGAATTTTTAGTTGCCTGATATTATTCCGGTTGAACGTGATATTGCGTTGTAGATTGCAATAAATATATTGCTGTATGAGTAGCCGATGCATAACAGCAGCACGCCTATTCCTATAATTATAACAAGGACAATATTCTGTGTTTTCCCCTCCGAGTAATGCTGAAACAAAGCAGAAAAGAATTCAAATATACCAAACATTAGCAACGCATAAATCACAAAACATATAATTCTTTCTACGATTCCATCTCCCGAATGCCAGGCAAGTATATTTGAAAATATCAATATCATAGCAAACATTGAATTATTGCATTCGTCTTTCTTCATTTTAAATCTCCTTATGTCATTATCTTATTCCATGTGCTTCCGCTTCAACTTCTGTTGTAGGCACATAAAACACCTTTTCAAAATCATTGTTTCCTATATGACTTATTTCATGATCATATGTTTCTATCTGCTTTTCCGCTGACATTCTCGCATTGATGTATATTGTGTAAAAATTATCCCCTTCATCACAATTCTTTAGGGTGAAACCATATACATCGTGCGGCAGGTCAACGAGCATTACCCTAATCCTATCCAATCCCATCAACTCCTACTTATTCTGCATAGACAGAATCATGTTATTTATTGCTTCTACGCTCTCTTTTGAGACTTTACGGCTTGAATCCATCAACGCCTGCAGTTCTGGACGTGTTGCAATCTCGTTTGCAATTTCTGCGGCAGACTGGTTTATGAAGTATTCTACGCTCTCGCCGTTTAATATGTACTTTTCAGACACATCAAGAAACTTTGCAATATCACATATGTACTTTGCTCCGGGGTCCGTATTCCTTCTTTTCCAGTTAGAAAATGTATTGTACGAAATGCCGCACGCATCGCACAGGTCCTTCGCTTGCTTTCCTTCTTCTTTTAAAAGCCTTTCAACTCTTGCAATGATAGTTTCACACATATTGACAAACCCTTTCAAAAAATATTTCACAAATTGGTGAAAAAGCTGTTGACGTTTGTCAGATTGTGAAGTAAAATATAGTTATGAAATG
>JBJETA010000119.1:0-9776 GCA_051883075.1 Anaerovoracaceae bacterium | reverse complement strand
ATCGAAATTTGTGGTTTTACTGTTCAGATTTACATGCCCTTTTACCCGGTAGAAGGAGATGGAATGCCCCTGTACCAGGGCAAGAAGCCGTTCCCACAGATCCCTGTTTTCAACAGGTTTTTTCCCGGAGGTTTTCCAGTTGTTTCTGAGCCAGCCTTCATACCATTTTTCACGGAAACAGTTCATCACATAGGAACTGTCGGAATAAACCTCTATGAGCTGGTTCTCTTTTTTTAAAGCGGCAAGGGCTTCAATTAAGGCAGTCAGTTCCATACGGTTGTTGGTTGTATTGATTTCACCGCCGAAAAGTTCCTTCTGATGCTCACCGTATTCGAGGATTGCTCCCCAACCGCCTATATTTTCTTCGTTCTGGTTGCCTGAACAGGCACCATCGGTATATATCTTCAAAACTTTCATTTAAAAATTTCTCCTCATGATTTCAGATATTTTAATTATGCTATAAAAAGAGATATATTGCAATTGTAAAAGCATTTTAAAGACTATGTAATATAGTTGTAACAATACTATTGTATACTGACTATATATGATGGAGTATAGTATCCGGAGGAATGCATAAATTTGGAAGGATACTTTAGTTGAAAAATCTGATAAAATAAGCTTTGGAAAGGAGGAGAAACGGAAGTGAAGAAGTGTATATTGTCATTTATTCTGATACTGAGCATGGTTTTCTGCAGTTTCAGCTTTGCATTCGGTGCGGCTGATCCTAAGGTTGCCATTGTAAATCCTGTCAGCTACAGTTCTGTTACTTCGACAAATCTCCTTGTTTCTGTTAAGATAACACAGCCTAAAACCGTAAAGGTTTCGGTATCCGAAATCCGGCGCACTTCCGGAAATGCTACGGTATCGCTTGGTGAGAGTGATATGAAGGCAATTGAGGCCGGCACTTTTGATACAACGGGCATAGTGTATTCCTCAGTTTCATCTGAAAATTTTAAGACAACAAACAATCTTAGTTTTTATACAAAGAAACTCGAAAATGTAAATCCGGGTGTTTACCTTATTAAAGTTGACACTATTTCACAGGATAAGGTTATATACTCAAGCCGCAGCTATGTTACGGTGAAAAGCAAGGCGGCAGTTGAAAACAAAGTATTTGATTCTTCACAATCCGGCACAGCGGCATTTTTGCAGGGACTGATAAAATCAATATTCGGCAATTAGGTCATTGACGGGAAAAAGGATATCCGGCATAACGGAGTGAAACTGTATGGGATAGAAAAAACATGGGAAATATGCATACAAATATAATTGAAAAAATAAAGGATATAGTATTAGTAGTATTGGTTTTTACGACAATACTACTATTGTATTTTTTGTGGGGCAATGAAAGCCTTGAAACCTTCATGTTTAATGATGAAGAAACAGAGAATGCAGTCGGCATTGAGAGTGTGCTGCTGCCGGACCAGATAGTTTTCGGACTGGGTACGGAGGACTATACGGTGGCACTTCAGAATAAAGACTTCGTATGGAATGACTTGATTTTAAAAACCTTCGTGAACTTTTCAAAGGATGCGAATATTCTTGCCGAGGAAATCACAGAGAGTCAGTATAAAGAGGTAATGTCATATTCATCGGTCATAGCAAAGTTCAAATATGATATACCGTTTTCGGGCTTCTGTGAAACCTATGATATAAAAAAGCCACAGAGCTATGACAGCATAGGAAGCCTCAGCGAAATAGGCTTTTCCGAGGGAAGTCCTGAAAGCGCTTTTATTTATGACCGGAACCGCGATAAATATTACAGACTTGTGGGAAATGCAGACCTGAAAATGTTCAGCAGGATTGAAGAAAAGCTGGCTGATGTTGAATTTACTACATATTATACGCTAAAGACATTTCTGGGAGAGGAAAGCCGCAATGAAACGCTGATTCCTGTTGAGCTTCCCGGCGCAATTTCCCCTATATCCTATGAGATTGACAGGGAAGAGCAGGGAACTCCGGTTATAAGCAGGCTGGCTGAAACCTTTTTCGGAGAAAACTTTGATTTTGTAAGAAAGATAGAAGAATCAAACGGAACTACCATATTTATGTATGGATACGGACAGAAGGTTCTTATCATAAATCCAAATGACGGTTCCCTTGAGTATAAGCAGGATGTAAACCTTGACAGCACAGAAAGCGTAACCATGACAGAGGCACTTGAAGCAGCACTGAACTTTATAGGCTGTCACAGCGGATTCAGAACCCTTGACGGTCAGGAAACAAATTTGTACCTTGAAAATGTATCGTACATAGGCGATAAACGAAGCGGATACAGATTTGAATTTTCAATTTATGCTGACGGAAATAAGATTTTTTATCAGGAGAACAAGGCAGTTATTGTTGAAGTAATGAACGGACAGGTGGGATATTACCGCAGGGAGCTGATAAATTTCAGTGATTATGATAAGTCTGTTTCTGCTACGGCGGATGCACCTTCGGCTATAAATATGCTTGCGGCAAACTATGAATACATTAAAGCAACGCTTGCTGAAAAGGGTGCTATTGATAAGATCAGGGAAAGAGAACTTACCTTTGAAGAGCTCGCAAATGAGATTGAAGGTCTTGATATAGGGTATCTTAAACCGGCTGTACAGCTTTCCGAAAACGGAAGGGCAAAAAACAGCTCGGGACAGCTTATACCTGTATGGGCTGTTGAAATAAAGGATTTTATGTTCTATTTTGATTTATATACCGGAGAGCCTCAGGGCGTTTCGGGTGCATATTGATAGGTGATAGAAGATGGACTGGTCAAAAGCAAAAAATATTTTAATTATAGCATTGCTGGCAACAAATATATTTCTGCTGGTTACATATATGACGAACAATGAAAATGAAAGCAGTATTACAGACCATGAAGTTTTGTTTTCGGTTCTGGAGGGGGAAAATGTATTTTTTGATACAGAGATGCCTAAAAGAATCGACAAGCTGCCTGCAATAACGCTTACTTATAGGGACTGTTCGGACATTATCGGGGAAAAGCTCAAATCGGAGGAGTATGTATTAGGTGACAATCTGAATGAAGACTATTATGAAAAGATGGCGACGAAGTTTCTGAAGGACTGTGAGCTTTATAACGATAACATCCGGTTTGACAGTCTGACAAGGGAAGGAAACAGGGTTGTTGTGAAATACAATAACTACTATAAGGATATAAAAATAGGGGGAAGCTGTACTGAGATTATCTTTGAAAATGAAAGAATAACCGATGCTTCAGTGCAGTTTGTGGCGGCTGAAGAAAAGAGCAAGAGAAAGCTCAATGTCATTTCCCCGGAAGAAGCACTGCTTATTTTTATGAGTGAAAAGGACTATGAAAAAAATGTAACGGTTGAGGACATGGAGCTGGTTTTCTGGGTGAATGACTCAACCTTTGACGGTGAAATGCTTGTTTCGGATACGGCATTTCCGGCATGGCAGATATCCTACAATAACGGAAATATAAAATATATAGAAGCATACAGAGAATAAGAGGTAGTTATGGCATTTAGGTTTTGCTCGTTTTCCAGCGGAAGCAGCGGAAACAGTTATTTAATAAAAACAGAGGAAACCGCACTGATTATAGATGCGGGAATAAGCGGAAAGAAAGTTCTGGAAGGCCTTGAGGCAACGGAAACCCCAATAGATAAAGTGAAGGGGGTTCTGGTTACCCATGAACATATTGACCATGTAAAAAGCCTGAAGGTTTTATCAAAGAAGCTGCCTGAGGCATATACCTATGCCAACAGGGGAACCTGGTCAAAGATTGCTGAAGATGTTCCCGAGGAAAAAAGACAGCTGTTTGTTACAGGTGACGGCTTTAATATAGGAGATATATTTGTAAAGCCCTTTTCTATTTCGCATGATGCGGCAGAGCCTGTAGGCTTTTCTTTTTTTCATGGGGAAAAGCAGATAAGCATCGTAACTGATACAGGGTACATATCGGAAGATATTTTTTCCGAACTGAAAGATGCCGATATACTGGCACTTGAAGCCAACCATGATGAAAACATGCTGAAGGTCGGACATTATCCATGGCACGTAAAACAGAGAATTTTGGGAGATAAGGGGCATCTGTCAAATACTGCGGCGGGAAAATGCCTGTCGAGAATGCTTTCCGAGGGTGAAAAGAAACCGCGTCAGGTTATGCTTGCACATCTGAGCAGGGAAAACAATTTTCCGGAGATGGCATATCAGACTGTTAAAAACGTGCTGGAGGAATCACAGCATTACATAGGCGGCAGCCTAAAAATAGACATGATATTGAAAGATAAAATCAGCTGCATATATGAGGTATAGAGAGGAAAAACGTGAATATTACTGTTGTTTGCATAGGTAAATTGAAAGAAAAATACTGGGTTGAGGCAATAAAGGAATACAGCAAGAGGCTGTCCAAATATTGTACATTGACGATAGACGAACTGAAAGAAGAAAGACTGCCGGACAATGCTTCTCCCGCCGATGAAGAAGCTGTGAAAGCAGCAGAGGGCAGGAGCATACTGAAAAAAATCAAAAAAGATGCGTATGTAATAACGCTGGAGATAAAGGGAAAAGCTTTAACCTCGGAACAGCTGGCGGAGAAAATAGACAATCTGGGGCTGGAAGGGAAAAGCGATGTGGTTTTTGTTATCGGGGGGTCGCTGGGCCTTTCGGAGGAGGTAAGCAGGAGAGCGGATTTCAAGCTGTCATTTTCGGCTATGACATTCCCGCATCAGATGATAAGGGTCTTTCTGCTTGAGCAGATTTACAGAGCCTTTAAAATAAACAGAAATGAACAGTACCATAAATAAAACACAGGAAAATACACGAAAAGCATAAAGAAAAAATATATACGGAAAGGAATTGATGAAATGCATAAATTACTGATTTTGCAGGGGGCACTGCTCGATGAGATTGAAAAGTACGGAAAACTTATCCCTGATGAAAAAAGAGACGAGCCTTTGGTGTGGGAAAAGGTGCATATCTCAAGCTGTGCAAAGATTGGATATCTGCTTGCGGAAAAAAGAGGCGTAGATCCTACACTGGCTGCCTGCGCCTGTGCGGTCCACGATTTTGGCAGAATTGTCACCGGCAGACAGCCCGGACATGCCGAAGCCGGCTATGAGCCTGTCAAAAAGTTCCTGAAGGGTCTGGAGCTGTTTTCGGAAGATGAAATCGAGCTTATAGCTATGGCAGTTAAGCATCACAGCAGCAAAAGCGAGATAGGAAATCCGGTAGAGGAAATAGTAAAGGATGCGGATGTGCTGGATTTTCATCAGTACGGCTATGAAATGCCCAGAGCGGAGCAGCAGGCCAGACTGGAAAAACTGAAAGATGTTTTTTAAGGCTGGCAATTGCAAAAGAGCTTTTAAATTGATATACTTAATAAGATAATGTCGAATATTTATAATTGACAATTATATTATGAAGATGGGTTTAAGCAATTATATGCAGAATGGAGATGTTATTAATGTTAAGTAAAAAGAATTTCAGAATTGCGCTGGAAGTTCTTCTCCTTATATTGATGAGCTGCACTTTTGCCTTTGCGAGTACAGAGGGCGGACATGAAAATCTGGGAGAACTGCTTCCTATATGGTCCTGCATACCTTTTGCGGGTATGCTTTTATCTATAGCTATTTTTCCGCTTGTAAAGCCGGAGTGGTGGGAACACAACATGCTGAAGGTGGCTATCGGCTGGTCACTGCTGTTTCTCATCCCGTTTGGGATTGCATTCGGAGCAGGGGTACTGACTTTTCAGGTTGTTGAGATTGTCTTACTGGATTATCTTCCTTTCATTGTACTGCTTTTCGGTCTGTTTGTTGCGGCAGGCGGAATTGCGCTTAAGGGAACACTGGTGGGAACTCCAAAAACAAACCTTGTGCTTCTCCTGATTGGTACAGCTTTATCAAGCTGGGTTGGCACAACAGGAGCAGCAATGCTGATGATAAGACCTATCATCAGGGCAAATGCATGGAGAGAAAAGAAGGCACATATCATAGTATTCTTTATTTTTATGGTAGCAAATATCGGCGGATGCCTGACTCCGGTAGGTGATCCTCCGTTGTTCCTGGGATTCCTGAGAGGCGTACCGTTCTTCTGGACATTGAAGCTTCTTCCTCTTATGATTCTGAACATTGCAATTCTTTCAGTGCTGTTCATTATTTTTGACAGCAGATTATACAAGAAGGAAATCGCAGCGGGAAGAAATCCTCAGTCTATGATTGGAAACGGCGGAAAAGAACCTTTGAAGATTGAAGGTGCGCACAACCTTATTTTCATACTTATGATTGTCGGTGCCGTTATTTTAAACGGAGTGCTTCCTTCGTTCCCTGCCTTTGCGGATCAGGCAACAGGAGAGCTTTACGGACTGAATATTGCAGGCGTAGTATTCCCGTATAACAGCATAGTTGAAATAGTGATTATACTTATTGCGGCTTTCTTATCCATGAAAACTACAAAGAAAGCTACAAGAGAGCTTAACAGCTTTACCTTTGCGCCTATTGAAGAGGTTGCAAAGCTGTTCATAGGAATTTTCCTTACTATGATTCCTGCCCTTGCCATACTGAAGGCAAACGGAGCTTCTCTTGGACTTGAGCATCCTTGGCAGTTCTTCTGGGCAACAGGTGCGTTGTCATCCTTCCTTGATAATGCCCCTACCTATCTTGTATTCCTGACAACTGCGGGAGCGGTAGGCTTTACAGACGGTGTAGCTACTACTGTAGGTACGGTTGCCACAAAGCATCTGATGGCTATTTCGGCAGGTGCGGTATTTATGGGAGCAAATACATATATAGGAAATGCACCTAACTTCATGGTTAAGTCAATTGCAGAAGAAAACAAGATTAAGATGCCAAGCTTCTTTGGCTATATGGCATGGTCACTGAGCATTTTAGTTCCGATATTCATTATCGACACCCTGCTTTTCTTCATCTAAGAACGCAAAAACAGAGTAACTTTTAGATTTATAGGACAAAAAGAGTTGGTGACTGGTCCCAATAACTGAAACAATAAAAATGCCGTATCCGGATTTCGTTCCGGGTACGGCTTTTTATGTATTGCAGATATGAGAAATTCAGGTATTAAGCCTGAAAGGTACTGAACTTTTTAGTTGCATTCAGATATTTCATCAGGAT
The DNA here is from genome assembly GCA_051883075.1 of Anaerovoracaceae bacterium. Classification (GTDB taxonomy): domain Bacteria; phylum Bacillota; class Clostridia; order Peptostreptococcales; family Anaerovoracaceae; genus Aminipila. The sequence continues at coordinate 2,688 of JBJETA010000119.1, read as the reverse complement.
GCCTATATTTGCATAATAATATGAGTATTTATCCTTTTTCTGCGGCTGGATTAAATCCGCCTGGATAAGCTTCTTCAAATGCTGCGATATAGTAGCCTGTGAATAATCGAAAGCAGCAACAACATCCTTGTTGCATACAGGTATGCGCTCTTTGTTGCATTTCATTATGTACTGATAAATTTTAATACGTGCAGGATGAGCCAGGGCATCTGAAACCTGTGCCACAAGAAGAATCTCTTCCTCCTGCATATCGTCCGTTTCTTTTCTTAATCTCATTTAAAACTCCTTTATGCTTCGTCTTAACATATTGCTTATTGACAATATACATTGTAATGCCCTGTAAAAACAAAGTCAACCCCCTTAAAAAATGCAGACAAAAATATGCCCAAATATTTGCGTATGATTATTTTTTAGTGTAAAATAAAGAAAAATAATCAGTGCAGCTTAAAAGTTGAAATACGTTTAAACACAGGTGATAGCATGAATGCGAAACAATATGAGAAAATCATACAGGAACTTGGCAACGTTATAGGCGAAGGAGTACACATAGTTGATGCAAACGGAAAGAGCATATTTTACAATCAGTCAATGGCGACTCTGGAAAAAACAAGAAGAGAGGACGTCATAGGAAAATCTTTCCGTATAGCCTTTTCACATATTCCTAAGGAAGAAAGCACACTTTTGCGGGCATTGAAACAGGCAGAACCTACCCTTAACAAACAGCAGACATATCTGAATCAGTACGGCAAAGAGGTAACTACCATCAACACAACCGTACCTGTGCTTGATGATGACGGAAGAGTTGTTGCGGCTGTGGAGGTTGCAAAGGACATAACTGAGATAAAAACCATGTCAAATACCATCCTGGAGCTGCAGAGAGAAGCCTTAAATAAGAATAAAAGTGTTCCGGTTGTTCCGAGAATAAGAAGATACAGCTTTGAGGACATTATCGGACAGAACAAAAAGCTGAGAGAGCAGATTGACATAGCGGCACGCGCATCGCAGACAGATGCCTCGGTATTTATATACGGTGAGACAGGAACGGGTAAGGAGCTTATAGCACAGAGCATACATTATAACAGCAGCAGAAGGGATAAACCTTTCCTTGCGCAGAACTGTGCCGCACTTCCAGAAAGCCTGCTTGAGGGTATACTGTTCGGAACTACCAAGGGCGGCTTTACCGGAGCGGTGGACAGAGCCGGACTTTTTGAACAGGCAAACGGAGGCACACTGCTGCTGGACGAAATAAGTGCCATGCCGTATGAGCTGCAGAGCAAGCTGTTGCGTGTTCTTCAGGAGGATTACATAAGGCGCGTGGGAGGCAGCAGGGACATTCCCATTGATGTCAGAATCATAGCCACAGTAAATGAGACTCCGGAGGAGCTTATGGAAAGCGGCAGACTGCGTCCCGATTTGTACTATCGTATAAACATTGTAAATATAAATATACCGCCTCTGAGGGAAAGAAGGGATGACATCCCTGTTCTGGCAGAGCATTTTATAGAAAAACACAACAAGAGATTTAACAAGGAAGTCTGGATGATAGCTGACGGCATGATGGAAAAGCTTGAGGCATACGACTACCCGGGCAATATACGTGAGCTTGAAAACATGATAATGTCCGCAGTTTCTCTCTCGGACAAGGAGCATATCCTTACAGACAAGCTGCTGAAGGTACCGGCAGCCCACCTTAAAGCAGATGTAAATACAGGATACGATGCCGAAGAAATGTCGATAGACAAATATTTGGCACTTTTAGAAACAAACATCATAAAAGAGAAGCTTGCCGACGCCGGCGGCAATATCTCAAAAACGGCTGAAATTCTTGGAATAAAGCGGCAGACGCTTCAGCACAAGATAAAAAAATACGGCATTTAAAAATATTTTTGTATTGACAAAAAAACAAGGCAACATGATTGTACAAAAAAACGTGCAAAAACAGCATAATTGTAAATTACAGCAAAGAATTTTGCGAAAATGTGCAAAAATATTTGCTTAAACGCGAAAATAAACTGAAAATTTGCAACCTAATGACGGCAAAAATTGTGGGCAAAGCTTTAAATCGTTGAAAATTAAATACTCTTACTTTTTGGCATAAAATTTGCGTATTATATACCCGTAAGACGATGCCAAAAATCAAACGTTTTACAGGTAATAATATAAATTTGAAAAAGTATATTTTATGAGAGTGAAAGGAGCTTGAACAATTATGGAAAACGTAAAAGTAATTTTATGGGGTCTAGGCGCTATGGGAGGCGGCATCGGCAAGATGCTTACAAAGAAAAAGGGTGTTGATATCGTAGGTGCTATCGATATCGGTGCTAAGTTAGGAAAGAGCTTATATGAAGTAGTTCCAGGAATCGAAAGAGGCGACAGAGAAGACGTTATCGTTGGAACTATGGAAGAAGTAATCAAGCCAGGCGCTGCAGACATCGTAGTAGTTTGCACAGACTCATTTACTGCAAAGGTTTATGACAAGCTGGTATACGTTATGGAAAGAGGCATGAACGTTATCACTTCAGCTGAAGAAATGGCTTATCCTAAGGCTCAGGAACCAGAACTTGCTAAGAAGTTAGATGAAATCGCAAAGGCTAACGGCGTTACAGTATTAGGTACTGGTATCAACCCTGGTTTAATCATGGACTTACTTGTAATCCTTTGGACAGGTGCTTGCGAAACTGTTGACCA
>JBJETA010000118.1:0-39502 GCA_051883075.1 Anaerovoracaceae bacterium | reverse complement strand
CTTGAAAGAAGAATTGTTGCAAGCCCTCCGGGACAGTGCCCTGTAGATATGGCATATGCATTTTTAAAGATGTGTCATGCACAGACTTGCGGTAAATGTGTGCCTTGTCGTGTGGGACTGGGACAGCTGGCTCATCTTATGAATGAAGTATTGGATCTTGGAGCAGAACCAACAATGGATATGCTTCCGCTGATGAAGCATACGGCAATGACAATCAGAGACTCTGCAGACTGTGCAATCGGAACAGAAGCGGCCAATATGGTTTTAAGAGGAATTGAAGGTTTTGAAGATGATTACATAGAACATATCAAGCATCACAGATGTACAGAAAGCATACAGAAGCAGAAGCAGCCGGTACCATGTGTAGCATTATGTCCGGCAGGAGTAGACGTACCGGGATACAGTGCACTTGTGCTTGAAGGAAGATATGCAGATGCAGTAAGACTGATAAGAAAGGATAATCCGTTTCCGACAGTATGTGCATTAATTTGTGAACATCCTTGTGAAGCAAGATGCAGAAGAAACCTGATAGACGCGCCTGTAAATATCAGAGGACTTAAGAGATATGCAGTAGACCACTGTGGTGATGTACCGGTACCGGAAGCAATGGATGATACAGGAAAGACAATAGGAATCATAGGAGGAGGCCCAAGCGGACTGACAGCAGCATACTACCTGTCAATCATGGGTCATAAGGTAACAGTATATGAAAAGAGAAATCAGTTAGGCGGTATGCTTAGATACGGAATACCAAACTACAGGCTGCCAAGAGAAAGACTGCAGAGTGACATTGATGCAATTCTTTCGACAGGAGGTATAGAAGTAGTAACAGAGTATGATATAAGTGAAGCAAAGACCATCAGTGAATTGAGAGAAAAGCATGATGCTGTATATATTTCAATCGGTGCACATACTCACAAAGAAATCGGTATTGAAGGAGAATACTCAAAGGGTGTAGTCTCAGCGGTAGAAATGTTGCGTGGTATAGGTGATGATGCAATGCCTGATTTCAAAGACAAAACTGTAGTTGTAATCGGCGGCGGAAACGTAGCAATGGACGTAGCAAGAACAGCAAAGAGACTTGGAGCATCAGAAGTAAGTATTGTATATAGAAGAAGAAGAGATGACATGACGGCACTGCCTGAAGAAATAGAAGGAGCTATAGCCGAAGGCTGCCAGCTTTTACAGCTTAAGGCACCTGCGAGAATCCAGGCGGATAAGGAAGGTCATGTAGAAGCGCTGTGGGTACAGCCGCAGATAGCAGGAGAATCGGATAAATCAGGCAGACCAAGACCGGTGGCGGCACAGGCAGAAGAAGAAAAGATTCCGTGTCAGATAATCATATCGGCTATTGGACAGGGTATTGATTCAAAGAGCTTTGAAAAGTATGGAATCCCTGTAAACAGAGGAAGCATCAAAGCAGATAAGACAAGTGGAATCGAAAGTATTCCGGGCGTATTTGCAGGAGGTGACTGCGTATCAGGACCATCAACAGTAATCAATGCCATTGCAGCAGGTAAGGTAGCAGCAGCAAACATCGATGCTTACCTCGGATATAACCATGTAATCGAATCGGGAGTAGAAATACCGGAACCAATTCCAATGGATAAAAAGCCATGCGGAAGAGTGGAACTGAAGATGAGATATGCAGGAGAAAGAGGTTCGGATTTCGAAGAAATCGAACAGGGAATGACAGAAGAAGAAGCAAAGCAGGAAGCAATGAGATGCTTAAGGTGCGACCACTTCGGAATCGGAGCATTTAAAGGAGGCAGAGAATTACAATGGTAAAATTGACAATAGATGGACAGAAAGTATCCGTAAAAGAAGGAACCACAATACTAGAGGCTGCCCATGAGGTTGGAATCAATATTCCGCACCTTTGCTATCTGAAAGATTTAAATGAAATCGGAGCCTGCAGAGTATGTATTGTAGAAATAGAAGGAATAGAAAAAACAGTGCCTGCATGTAATACAAAGGTAGAAGAAGGCATGGTAATTTTTACAAACAGTACAATGGTAAGAGCGGTAAGAAAAACAAATGTAGAGCTTTTGTTATCAGACCATAACTGTCAGTGTGCAACATGTGTAAGAAGCGGAAACTGCAGCCTTCAGAAGATTGCAAATGATTTGGGAGTGTTAAAAGTTCCATACCCAAACATAGCGGAAAAGGACAGATGGAGTAAGAAGCTGCCATTGATAAGAGATGCATCAAAATGTATTAAATGCATGAGATGTATACAGGTATGCGACAAGGTACAGGATTTACATGTATGGAATCTGGTTGGTTCAGGATACAGAACAACTGTAGGAGTAACGGAAAACAAAACACTTGCAGAAGCAAACTGTACTTTGTGCGGACAGTGCATAACACACTGCCCTGTTGGAGCGTTAAGAGAAAGAGATGATACAGATAAAATGTATGCAGCGCTTTCAGACCCGGATAAGATAACAATGGTACAGATAGCACCGGCAGTAAGAACCTCATGGGGTGAAGGAATTGGCCTATATAAAGAAGAGAGCACAATGGGAAGAATGATAAGTGCACTTAGACGAATAGGCTTTGACTATATATTTGATACAACCTACAGTGCCGATTTAACTATCATGGAAGAAGGAACGGAATTCCTTGAAAGATTTAAAAACAGAGAAAAATATAAATGGCCGATGTTTACATCATGCTGTCCGGGCTGGGTAAGATTCGTAAAGAGCCAGTATCCTGACATGGTTGAAAATCTGTCTACAGCAAAGTCACCACAGCAGATGTTTGGTGCAATGTCAAAAACTTTTATTGCCCAGAAGCTTGGTGTTGATCCATCAAAGATTTTTTCTGTTTCGATAATGCCTTGTGTGTCAAAGAAATACGAAAGAGGTGTTGAGGCAGTAAATGATGCGGGACATGGCTCTGATGTAGACCTTGTTCTTACAACAAGGGAACTGGACAGAATGATAAGAGCTGACCACATAAGCCCGGAAGACTTAGAAGAAGAAAAGTTTGATGATATCTTTGGAGAAGGTTCAGGGGCAGGCGTAATCTTTGGAGCAACAGGAGGAGTAATGGAAGCAGCTTTAAGAAGTGCATACTTCCTGCTGACAGGAAAGAATCCAAATACAGACAGCTTCAGAAAGGTACGAGGAATGCAGGGCTGGAAGGAAGCTATCTTTGAAATCGAAGGAGTAGCTGTAAGAGTAGCGGTAGTAAGTGGTCTTGGAAATACAAGAAAGCTTATAGAAGCAATAAGAGCCGGAGAAGTGGAATACGATTTTGTAGAAGTTATGGCATGTCCGGGAGGCTGTGCCGGAGGCGGAGGACAGCCAATCAAGGATGGCTGCGAACTGGCAGAAGAAAGAGGAAAAATTCTATATGGTTTAGATAGTGTGGCAAAGCTGAGATTTTCGCATGAAAATACTGCAGTGCAGAGGACCTATGAAGAATTCCTTGGAAAACCAAACTCAAAAAGAGCACATGAACTTCTGCATACAAATCTTGAAGAATGGGATTTGGATGTATAAGACTAAAAATGTAAAAATCGCAAAAAAGAGGTCTTTGAGAAAACGAAGGCTTCTTTTTTTGTAAAAATAAATAAGTTGGTAAATCCGGCAAGGATATGCAGGGAAACTGTTGACCTGTAAACATATCTCTGATATGATTAGTAATAAGATTTATGTCGGAGGGATGAAATGGAAAAAGAAATATATTCTTCATATATAGATATCCTGAGAAGTGAGCTTGTTCCTGCTCTGGGATGTACGGAACCGGGAGCTATCGCTTATGCTTCAGCGAAGGCGGCTGCGACTCTGGGTCATTTCCCGGAACACATAGATATCAGATGCAGCGGAAACATTGTCAAAAATGTAAAGGGAGTTGTGGTTCCAAACTCAGGAGGACTTCGCGGTATAGAGGCAGCGGCAGTGCTTGGTGCTGTTGCAGGAAAGGAGAATGCGGAGAACCAGCTGGAGGTACTTGATTGTGTTACGGAAGCGGATATTGAAAAAACAAAGAAGCTTCTGGCAGAAGATTTCTGCAGATGCGGTCTTCAGGAGGGAGAAAGCAATCTTTATATAGATGTAACTGTAAACGCAGGAGAGAAAACAGCAAGAGTTGTTGTAAAGGATAATCATACAAACATAATACTTATTGAAAAAGACGGTAAAACGATTTTTGAAAAGGCTTCAAAGGAAGAAAAAGCAAGCCTTGAAGAGAAAAAAGAGCTTTTGACTGTAAGAGGAATCATTGAGTTTGCAGATACGGCGGCAATAGAAGATGTTAAGGATATTCTGGACCATCAGATAAATGCAAACCTTGCCATTGCTGAAGAGGGGCTTACCAACAGCTATGGAGCGGCAGTCGGAAAAACTCTGATTGAAAATTACGGAGATGATATAAAGATAAGGGCAAAAGCTAAAGCGGCGGCAGGCTCAGATGCCCGTATGGGTGGGAGCTCGATGCCGGTAGTTATAAATTCGGGCAGCGGTAATCAGGGCATTACCGTGACAGTACCTGTAGTTGAATATGCCAGAGAGCTGGGCGCAGGTGATGACAAGATGTATCGTGCATTGCTGATAAGCAATCTGATTTCCATACATATCAAGAGCTTTATCGGAAAGCTGTCGGCTTTCTGTGGGGCTGTAAGTGCGGCATGCGGAAGCGGAGCAGCTATAACTTACCTGCATGGAGGCGGTTTTGACGAGATTTCGTCAACTATTGTAAATACCGTGGGAAATGTAAGCGGTATAGTCTGCGACGGGGCAAAGGCTTCATGTGCGGCAAAGATTGCTTCGGCTCTGGATGCAGCCATTCTGGCGCATAACATGACGGAAAAAAACAGGCACTTCTGCGAGGGAGAAGGTCTTGTTGACGGTGATATAGAAAAAACAATTGCAAATATAGGGCATGTGGGCAAGGAAGGTATGCGAGAAACCGACACAGAAATCCTCCATCTTATGATAGGGGACTGATTGGTAAAAATATTAATGCGAATATGGAAAAAGGGTACGATGAACAACACGTCGTACCCTTTTTCGTCTGCTTCAGTCAGCTGTTAGCATCCGCGGGTCTGGTATAAGCCATATCAAAGGTTATAACGAGATAATAGTTCTCATTTTCCCTTTTTACACGTTCGGTCAGTATATCTTTGATTTCATCCTGGGAGACCTTGCACTCAGGTGACATGACCACATCAAAAATAATGTTGGTATGAGTGGGACCGGGAACAACGCGAAGGTCATGAAGGCCGTATACCCCCTCAATCGGAGCAATGGTGTCGCCGAGGATTTTTCTCATATCGTTTACCAGTGGGTCGTTAAGCTTAACAGGGTCCATGTGGACAACCAGATGAATTTTTAAATCTCTGCTCAGCTCCCGTTCGATATTGTCTATCATATCGTGGCTTTCCATGATATCCGAATCAGCATCTATTTCAATATGGATGGAAGCAAAGATCCTGCCGGGACCATAGTTGTGCACCATCAGGTCGTGGGTTCCTATTACGCCTTCGTGCTCTGCGGCACCTTTCAGTATGGAATCCACAAGCTCAGGGTCAGGAGCTTCTCCAAGGAGAGGGCTGGAGGTTTCCCTCACAAGCTGTATTCCGGACCAGATAATGAACAATGCCACAACACAGCCCATGATTCCGTCAAGCTGGAGGTCTGTAAATTTTCCGATAACAGCGCTGATTAAAACTGCGGTTGTTGCAATAACATCATTTCTGCTGTCCGCCCCGGTTGCGGTAAGCGCTACGGAATTAATTCGTTTTCCTGCAGCGACATAAAAAAGTGCCTGCCAGACCTTTATAAGGATTGCAAGAACAAGGACAGCCAGAGTCAGCATGCTGAAATCAGAAGGCTCAGGGTTTAAAATTTTGACAAAAGAGGTTTTCAGAAGCTGAAAGCCCAGAACTATAATGATAGCGGAAACAAGAAGTCCTGTCAGATATTCAATACGGGCATGGCCGTAAGGATGTTCCTCGTCCTCAGGTATGGCGGCGAGCCTGAAGCCTACCAGAGTTATAACTGATGAAGAAGCATCTGCCAGATTGTTAAAACCGTCAGCTATGATTGCAATGCTGTTTGCAATAAAACCGATAAGGATTTTTATTGTACAGAGAAAGACATTTGAGATAATGCCCACAATGCCGGCAAAATTGCCGTATCTTTCGCGGACGGCGGGATCCCCGGTGTTTTCATAGTCTTTTATAAATGTCTTAAACAAAAAATTAGTCATGTTTGCCTCCTTTTTGAGCCGTATTTTCTGTGGTATACTTATTGGAAAGCAGATAAACGCTTATTAGTATTTTATGCCAAACGGCAGGAGGTTGCAATGTTAAATAAATTAAAAGAGCAGGGTAGATTTAATGCAACAGTGCAGGATTTAAAGGATTGCAGGGAGACTTTCTGGATAAATCCAAGAGGAATGGAAAATATTTTTGATGAGGGCATTACCGGGGCAGATATAGACGATGCGGAACAGCGTCTGCAGAGATTTGCACCATATATAAAGAAAGTTTTTCCCGAAACGGAAAAAAGCGGCGGGATTATAGAATCTCCTTTGAAAGAGATACCAAAGATGCAGAAGGCGCTGAATGATTTTCTCGGCATGGAAACACCGGGAAGACTATTTTTGAAGTGCGACAGCCATTTGCCGGTATCAGGCTCAATCAAGGCAAGGGGAGGAATACATGAAGTCCTTAAATTTGCCGAAGAAGTGGCCATTAAAGAGGGAATGCTGAAAAAAGAAGATAACTATGAAATCATAGCGGAAGATAGATTTAAGGAACTGTTTTCAAAGTATAGTGTAGCGGTAGGTTCAACAGGAAATCTGGGACTTTCAATCGGGATTATGAGTGCGAAGCTTGGCTTTGATGTAACGGTACATATGTCAGCAGATGCAAGACAGTGGAAAAAGGATCTTCTTCGCAGCAGGGGAGCAAAGGTTATAGAATACCCGGACAGTTATCAGAAGGCTGTTGCAGAGGGAAGAAAAGAAGCTGCGGGAAATTCTATGTGTCACTTTGTGGATGATGAGGGCTCTCTGGATTTGTTCCTGGGATATGCAACGGTAGGAAAGCATCTGGCAAAGCAGCTTGCAGAACAGAATGTGACCGTTGATGCCGAACACCCGTTATTTGTATATATTCCATGCGGCGTGGGAGGAGCTCCGGGAGGAGTTGCCTACGGAATTAAAAAGGTTTATGGGGAGAACGCACACTGCTTCTTCGCAGAGCCTACGCATGCGCCTTGCATGGTTCTCGGTATGTGTACCGGGCTTCATGACGGAATATGTGTTGAAGATATAGGTCTTGACGGAAAAACAGCGGCGGATGGACTTGCAGTGGGAAGGGCTTCCAGACTTGTAGGAAAAGCTCTGGAACCGCTTCTGGACGGAATATCAACTATTGAAGACTATAAGCTTTATGATTACCTGAAGCTTCTGGCAGATACCGAAGGTATTTTTGTGGAGCCGTCAGCCTGTGCAACCTTTGACGAAGCGGCAAGAGTGGCGGCAAACGAAGAATATCTTAAAAAGTACGGAATGACAGAGAAAATAAAAACGGCCACCCATATATTCTGGGCGACCGGTGGAAGCATGGTTCCTGAAGAGGAAATGAAGCACTATTATTCGTTGGCTTCAAGAATCTGAGAAACAGCCTGAGCCAGCTGGTCAGGACAGGACGTAGCCTTATGACCGCAGCGGATACCCTGAAGCTTGTCCCTAACCTGTTCGAGAGGCATACCTTCAACAAGTTGGGCGATACCCTTCAGGTTGCCGTTGCAGCCGCCTGAAAAGTGTACATTTTTAAGTTTCCCGTTTTCTACTTCAAAAGTCAAATCGCTTGGACATACCCCGCGAGGTCTGAATGTATATTCCATAGTCTTTACCTTCCTTTCATCTATCTGATTTATTTTCAGTATAGCTTAGTATAGCACAAAATAAAAGGAGAACCAACCATGAATGATGACAAACTTACAATTGCGGCGGTGCAGGACAGACAGGACCGGTGCGAATCAAACTATATGATAACAAATACAAACTTTCTTGATATGCACCAGCAGGCAGTCTGTCAGAATGCCGTAAAAAGCAGGGCCATGGCAAGAGCCTTTTTTTACGGAGGCTATGAGCAGGCTGAGCGCAGAGTCATGGTGTTTTTACCTGATTATATAGAAGTAAAAGATGAAAAGGAGCTGCATGAATATTTCCTGGAAAATACGGAAGAATGTCCGATGGCGGTCATCAGGGCATCACACAGCGGATATAAAGAACTGACCCACAGGGATTATCTCGGATCCCTGACAGGTCTTGGAATAAAAAGGGAGGCCATAGGAGATATACTGGTAACAAAACGGGGTGCGGACATTATCGTGCTGAAACAGATGACGGACTTTCTTCTGGCAAACTACGATAAGGCAGGAAGAGCGTACCTTGATATAGAAGTGCTGGAATTGAAAGATCTTATTGAAACAGAGCTGGTCACGGAAGAAAAAAACCGTACTGTTGCATCTCTCCGTCTTGATAATGTCATAGCAGCGGCCTTCGGACTCTCAAGGACAAAGGCTGCGGAAGCGGTCAAAGGGGGAATCGTGTTTTTAAACAGCCTGCAGTGCATGAAGCCGGAGAAACAGATAAATGAGGGAGACAGGATTGTTTTAAGAGGAAAAGGAAAGGTCATTTTAAAAGAAATTGGAAACAGCACCAAAAAAGATAGAATTTACTTGACTTTTTTAGTGATGAAATAGATAAAAACGCATTAATCTGATAAAGCGTTAGCAGAAGCTACTGCACAAAACGGCGGTAGTTTCTTTTTTATTGAGCAAAAAAGTATGTCGTTTTGTTTTTTTGAGAGTACATTAACTTCCTTTAAATTGTTTGCAATTGACTGAAATTTTCTGAAAATGTAAAATAAGCTTGAGTGAGAAATTGTTCGTCAATTTCGAAAATTTATTTAGGGAATAAAAGGAGAAGGTAAAATGAAAAAAGCAAGACTCTTAGCTTTTGCAACCGCTATTTCACTTCTTTTAAGCACAACAAGTGCTTTTGCCTGCACAGCCGTTTATGTCGGCAAGGCTGTAAGTGAAGACGGAAGCACTATCTTAGCCAGAAGTGAAGACCAGGGAACAGGCGCTTACAACAAGATGTTTGTCGTTGTGGACAGGGTTGAAAATGTACCGGGCAGAACTATGGATGATGTTCAGGGATTTTCATATCCGCTTCCTGCAACTACTTATAAGTACACTTGTGTGCCTGACTACTCAGATGCAGGTGACGGTCCTTATTACGGTGCCTGCACAAATGAATGCGGCTTAAGCGTAACAGGTACAGTTTCAGCTTACCCAAGAGCTGAAGTTGAAGCAGCAGACCCGTTTGTTGAAGGCGGTCTGAGAGAAGCGGTACTGACAGGTATCGTGGCTGCAACCTGCAAGACAGCTAAGGAAGGTGTTCAGAAGCTTGCAGAGATAATAGAAGAATACGGTTCCGAAGAAGGAAATGTAATCATGCTTGCAGATAAAAACGAAGCATGGATCTTTGAAGTTTATTCAGGACATCTGTGGGCTGCACAGAAAATGCCTGAAGACAAGGTTTCTGTTTTCGGAAATCAGTTTATGATTGGTGAAGCAGATCCTACAGATACAGAAAACTTTATGTTCCACAAGGATCTTTTTAAGACTGCGGCAGACAACGGCTGGACAAAGCTTGTAAACGGAAAGGTTCATCTTGCTGCAACTTTTGCAGAACCTAGAGAAGACTACTCAAACATGAGAACTTGGATGGGACATAAGCTGTTAGCACCATCAACAGTAGGCGAATATAAAACTGCAGAATTATATCCTCTGTTCTATGCGCCCGGCGATAAAGTTTCGGTTCTTGAAGTAATGGATGTTTTAAGAAACAGATATGAAGGAACAAAATATGATGCTTCACTTCCGGGAAATGAAGGACTCAGAGTAATCGGTGTTGAACGTCAGTCACAGATACACGCTATCCAGATTAAGGATAACTATCCGGATGAAATCTCAGCATTACAGTGGCTGGCTTTCGGTAATTCCGAACATTCGGTATTCCTTCCAAACTTCAGCGGCATCAATGATACTTATGCAGCATATAAAGTAGACGGTGAAGATTATAACCCTGACGGAGCATATTGGAAGTTCAAGAGAATATGCACTCTTGCAGAACAGAACAGAAGCTTCTATGGACAGGGTGTAAAGGATTACTGGAACTTCTATGAAGAAGCACTTTATGCAGACATGCAGGAAGCTGAAAAGGAAATGATTAAGCTTTACAGCCAGAGCCCTGAAAAGGCAAAGGCATATGTAACAGATTTACACATGCAGATTGCTGCAAAGGCATGCAAGGATGCTGACCAGCTTTATGATGATTTAATGTTCTTTGTAATGGACAGATACGGACGTACAGCTGCAAGACTTGGCGAGCCTTTCATGGCAAACATCACACTGCGTGATGCAGCGGATGCAAAGGGCTACACAGTTAAGTGGACCGGCAACAAAGCTCCAATCAAGCTGACAAAGGGCACAACTACTTACAGCTTCACAATCGGCAGCGACATCTGCACTGTAACAAAATCAGGAAAGACAACACAGGTTGAAATGCCTGCGGCTGCAAAGCTTGAAAAGGGAACAACATACATTCCTTTAAGCATTGCGGAAGAAATGTAAAATAATATAAATGCCGAATTAAAACCCTATGGTAAGAAAAACCCGGAAGCATTCCCGCTTCCGGGTTTTTCTTCGGGGAAAGCCATGCGGGTTTGAAAAACGTTGTGCACAGCTGTTTGAACTGTATATTTAGATACTAAAAAAATGTTGAAAATAAAGAGCACAGTTTGCCGTAAAAGCTATAAAAAGGCAAAGTGTATATAATAAAATAATTAAAATTGCGTATTTTAACATGGTCAATTTTGAGGTAATATAGATATACAGTTGAGAAATAAGCACACGAGGAGAAACAATTATGATTACAAACAATACAGAAGTTACTAAGAAAAGCTACAATACAAACAGCAAAACACAGGCACTGGTTATAAATGCTCTGTTTATTGCACTTGTGTATGTTGCAACATGGCTTATAAACATAAGACTTCCTATGATGGGAAGCGGCGGACTTATCCACCTTGGAAATGTTCCTCTGTTCATAGCGGCCATCGTTTACGGAAAGAAAACAGGAGCTATAGCGGGAGCTTTCGGTATGGGTCTGTTTGACCTTATGTCAGGCTGGACTGCATGGGCGCCTTTCACATTTGTTATTGTCGGTGCCATGGGCTGGGCCGTGGGCATTATCACTGAAAAAGCAAAGATGAGACCTCTGTTTGCGAACACATTAGCTATTGCGGCAGCGCTGGTTATTAAGATTGTCGGATACTACTTTGCTGAAGTTATACTTTACGGCAACTGGGTTCTGCCTTTCGGCTCAATACCGGGAAATGTTATGCAGGTAGTGGTTGCGGGAGTGATTGTGCTTCCAATCGTTGAAAGAATAAAAAGATTTGCAAGATAAGATTTCATGCTCTGCATTAGATATGCAGAGCTTTTTGAACATTACTGGAAAAATGAGGTGAGGATATTATGTATAAAACTATGACTCCGGGGCCTACAAATGTCAGGGAAAATGTAAGAGCAGCAAGAAGCCTGCCGACTACAAATCCCGATATTGACCCTGCGTTTTTTGATTTTTACAAAGAAACTTGTGAAAAGCTGTCACAGCTTATGCACACAAAAAACGAAGCCTTTGTACTCTGCGGCGAAGGAATACTGGGGCTGGAGGCGGCATGTGCGTCATTGACGGAACAGGGAGACAGAGTCCTTGTTATTGACAACGGCGTATTTGGCAGAGGTTTTGCGGATTTTGTAAAGATTTACGGTGGGGAGCCTGTCATGTTTACAACGGATTATGAGGAGCCTGTTCCTGTGAATGACCTGAAAGAATTTCTGGAAAAGGATTCCGACTTTAAATATGCAACCGTTGTGCATTGTGACACACCAAGCGGCGTACTGAATGATATAAAGAGTATCTGCAATATGCTGAAGGAATATAATATTTTGACAGTTGTAGATTCTGTTGCCGGTATGTTCGGTGAGTATGTGAATGTAGATGAAAGCAAGATTGATATACTTTGCGGAGGCTCACAAAAAGCGCTGTCGGCACCTCCGGGACTTACTATGGTCTGGGTGAGCGAAAAAGCCTTTGAAGCCATGGAAAACAGGAAAACTCCTATTGCTTCATTCTATGCAAATCTGATGACATTTAAGGGATACTATGAAAGACAGGAATTTCCGTATACAATGCCTATAAGCGATATACAGGGTCTGCGTGCAGCAGTTGATAATGTCCTGGCAGAGCCTGAAATCCTTGATCGACACGCTAAAATAGCAGCAGCAGCCAGAAAGGCAATCACAGAGGCGGGCTTGGAACTTTTCACAAGGTGCGGATATTCAAATACAGTCTCGGCAGTTAAGATTCCTGAGGGAATGACAGATACACAGATTCTTGAAAGGATGAAAAAAGAGCATAACATCATGATAACAGGAAGCTTTGATGTAATGGGCGGAAAGGTTATCAGAATTGGGCATATGGGCGAAAATGCCAACGAAAAGGATATGATCGAAACCCTGGAAGCGCTTGAAGAAACAGTAAGATTTCTTGGATTTGATGTAAAGTGCAGTATGGCTGAAGTATTTAAAGCCGCATTGCATTCATAAATAAAAACCGGCCGCAGTTTTACAACTGCGGTTTTTCCTTGCATAATAAAAACACCGTCGATAGAGGCTAAACTATGACGGTGCTTTTTTGTATACTAAATGGGATTACGGGATGTAGAAATCCCACTTAATATCGAGATCTTATGGAATGTGCCAATAGGCTAAGGGTTGTTTCATCAACCTGTTGACATTGTTAGTATAACGCGGTAAGAAAATTGTGTACATAGATGAAACAAATTGTTATAATGAAATTGCTTAATAAAATGAAGTTTTTGGAATTAAAAATTAATAAAATAAAGCGAAATAAAAATCGTGAAAGGTGGATATTTGTTTATGGATAATACAGACAAAAACATTATAAATATACTCCAGAGGAACGGCAGAACTACGATAAAAGAAATCGGTGAAGAGGTGGGACTCACATCACCTGCGGTATCGGAAAGAATACACAGACTGGAGGACAGTGAAGTAATAAAAGGCTATACGGCAGAGGTTGACTTAAACAAGATGGGAAAAGGCATTTCCGCTTATGTAAATGTAGATGTTTACCCCAAGAAATATGAGCTGTTCTGCAAATTCTGCGAAGAAACGGATTCAGTTATAGAGCATCATCATATCATCGGAGTGCATAACTCCCTGCTCAGAGTTGCGGTAAAGGACTCCGCAGAGCTGGAGCTGCTTCTGAGCCATATAAAGGACTACGGCATATCGCAGACCTCGGTGCTTTTAAAAAGCTATTTTACGCATAAAGATTTAAAATAAAATTTTTCTAAAAATGCTCACAGTAAAGGCAATCTGCATTTATCATAAAGGAGCTTACAGCCGGCTCGGTGATGCATATGCGTATATCATGAATTATGCGGCAGAAAATGGATATAAGGTAAGCGGGAGAGATTCAGCTTCCTGTGGAAATTGAATAAAAAAGAAGGGCGGAAGGTTTATAGCTTCCGCCCTGATTCTTTACTGGATAAGCTCTGCATCAAGAGCTTCTGCCGGAATATCAAAGTTCTCAACACTGTCAAAGTTCTTTAAGGTCATATTCATGACTACCTTTGTAAAGGTAAGACCCATTTCCTGAGATGCATCGCCCTCGGCATCATCCATACTTCCTATAAGATTGTTCATCAGTTTCTGCATCATTTCTGTCATATCGATTTCGTATTGCACAGGTATGCACTTTTCGTCATCTATCCAGATGCTTACAGACAAATCGCCAAGACCGGTAAGCATTTCAAGAACCTCGTTCTCGCTCATGCCGAGAGCCGAAGTCTGGGAAAGCATTCCGGAAGATTTCATAACCTCATCCATGGATTCTTCGGAAATGATGCCATCATAGCGTGTTGCGGAAGAACCGTTGATTTTCTCAGTTCCGTTTGCTTTGAAGCTTTCGGCATTTGAGATGTACATATTTAAAGATTCCTTTGCGTTATACTGGGTAAGGAGTTCCGGATCATCAAGGATCATTTTTGTCCACATCATGGAGTCTCCGTCCACAGCAACCCCTGAATATAAAGAAATCTTTTCGTCTTCTTCAACCATATACATAGTGGTGCCGGCAGAACCGAGGTCTCCCATATCAGTAGTCATATCCATCTTCATTTTCATTGGCTTTGTGATATAGTCGGCAGTTCCTGATGTATTCATCTGAACTGTCTCGCCGTCTGAAACCATTTCCATGGACATTGCTATGTCATAGCTCATGCTTGACAATGACTCAAGATTTTCGCAGGCTGCAGTCATAAGCTCTTCTGTTGTAAGCGATGAAGAACCGCCGCCGCACGCCGCAAGTCCCAAAACCATAACAAGGGATAAACCGCAGGCTGCAGTTTTTTTCAATAAACCTTTTTTCATTTGTTTCCTCCTTTTGATACCGCTTTTAAAAAGCATAAGTTGGTTTTATTGTAACCTTTTTTTATTCTTTGTCAACGCAAATATGGTAATGTCCGCAGCAATAAAAAATACCCGGGATAGATCCCAGGTATTTCAGTATTGGTACGCGATCAGGGGTTCGAACCCTGGACACCCTGATTAAGAGTCAGGTGCTCTACCAGCTGAGCTAATCACGCATAGTGCGTGCCTTTTCGGACACGCTGTTATTAAATTGGTACGCGATCAGGGGTTCGAACCCTGGACACCCTGATTAAGAGTCAGGTGCTCTACCAGCTGAGCTAATCACGCATAATTTCGATTGTGCTAATTGGCACATTTGATACTATAACACCAGGAGCAGATGCTGTCAACAGGTTTTTTGACTTTTTTTGAAAAATGAATAATACCATATTTTTAGGAAAAAATAGAGGGCAATAAGAGATTTTCCCTTTTTCAATCTCTTTTTACAATACGGAGCGGGTCTGACCCGCTCTTTTTATTTGAAAATTCAGTGTTATGCTGATTGCTATTAAAAAAAAACTGTTGTATAATTTAATAAGGTATAATTTGCACAAGGAAGGTGTCTTTTATGGCGGCAGAACAGGTGATGTCAACAATCCAACAAAACCTTCAAAGTGAAGTATTAGGAATCATTCTTGCAGTGATAATAATGCTTTTCTTTATTTGTGCTGCTGTTTTTCTGATTTTCAGAAAAACAAGATTGTGGTACTGGAGAGTAAATGAACAGGTAACAATACTCCAGAACATAGACATTAAGCTGGATAGAATAAATGCGGGGCTGATTAAAAGAAAAGAAGAGCAGGAAACTGAAGAAAAAATTGAAACCCCGGAAATTATAGAAACAGAGGACAAGTCTGAAGCTACTTTGACGGAACCGTATACAGAAATAAAAGCTTGTGAAGAGGCTGATATAAATAGAACAATTGATATAAATGAAAAGCCTGAGAAGGCTAAGCCGGGATACAATATAAGTAAAACCGGGAAAATATATGACGAAAACATACTGAGAAATCAGATTCAATTTTAAAAAGTTCTTGGGAGGCAGCGATGTTTTGTAGAAAATGTGGGAAATCCTTGCTTGACGGTGACAGATTTTGCAGTTATTGCGGGGCACAGGTTATTGAGAGACCCGATTTGACGGCAAAATCAAATTTAAGCACTGAAATTGAGGAAGTGGTATATAACAGAGCGCAAAATGAAAACTCTGCGGAGGAAACGACAGCAGTAGATATAGGGGCACCGGAAAAGTCCATTGCGCAAACCTGGGGAGACATAAAAGAAAGAAGTCTTGACAGAAATACAAATCCTCATTGGAATCTTGAAGGCTTTCCTAATCTGAACGAAGAACCGAAGAAAACAGAGGATATCCGTGTAGACTGGGAGAAAAATGAGCTTCTTACTTTTGAGATTCCTGAAAACAGCAGTGAAGAGCCTGCGGAAGAATCAGTGGCTGAAGTTAAGCCGGAATCGGAAGGGGCAGAAACCGGAGAAAAGGCTATTCGGGAAGAAGCAAAAGAAAACAAAAGGAAGCCTGACATATTTGAAATCTTCGACATGCAGCTTAAAGAAGAAAAAGAGGCCGAGATAAATGACAAGGACACAATTGTTTTCAAAAGAAAATCAGCGGAACCGGAAACGACCGAAAGCAACGTTCCTGACCTTGAACAGGAACTTTTCAGCAGAAGAAGGGAGCCTTTAAGCGGCTCGGCAGAGGAGCAGATTGACAAATTCTATACCTTCAGCAAAAAAAATGAGGAGTTCCAGAAGCTTCTGGATAAAGAATATGAAAGACTGAAAATTGTTTCGGGTGCTGACGCAAAGACTGAGAAAGAACCTGTCAATATACAGAGTCTGCAATTTCCGAAGCAGTTCCCCAATCTTGTAGAGGAAAAGCAGGAAGAAGAGCCGCCGGTTCAGGAAAAAGTCTCTCAGCCGGAAGTAAAGGAAGCTGTTCCGAAGCCTGTAGAATCTGTGGAAAAAGAAGAAAAATCCGAAACGGAGCATAGCAAAGAAACAGAAAATCCGATTCAGGGAAATGATAAAGTTGAACCTCAGGAAGCTGATAAAGAAGCAGATAAAGCGGAAGACAATAGAGAAAATGAACAGGAAGAAAAACAGCAGGACGGCGGACAGCCGGAAAAGAGCAGATTTACTGCATCCTTCCCATGGGAAACCATGGAGCGTTCTGTAGGTGAGTTTTCCGATGAGGAAAAGAAAACATCGCCTGTAGCTGTTATTCTCGGCATTGTAGGGGTTTTGCTTGTTGTGGAGCTTGCGCTTTTAGGTGTTAAGTATTTTTTGCCCGAAAGCAACGCAGCAAAGTTCATAGACAAAAATTTGGGCGTTGCGGTAAACTGGGTAGACATGCTGAAAGGGCAGGACGAAGGAAAGGACATTACCGGGGAAGAAAAAAAACAGGATGAGGCAGCGCAGCAGGCGGACGCAGACCTGATTGACCCGGCGCCGAAGGCAGACAAAACCGAACTGATAAGTGCAAATGTTGCATTTAATGCAAATATTACGGAAATTTCAGCGGATGACAGTCTGTGCTTTGATGAAAATACAGATTACGGTGACGAATTGATAAATAATTCCATGCCTATTGAAAATAATATATGGTATCAGGATGAAAGCGGCAATGCAGTGTTTTATGATAATGAAATAGTAAAGACACTTATCATGTTTGATTCTTCATGGATTGATTATGTGAACAGTTCGAATACCGCTGTTCTGGGGCTTTTGAAGGAGGGTTCACCGGCTTATGAAAATGCTGTGAATTTTTCAAAGAAAGGAAAGATAACTGAAGGCTTTGACTCGCTTAAAATCGGGGAAATACGCCAGAACGGCAATGTTTTCTTCGTCTGGGCGAAAGAGGTTATCTCCACGACTGAGGGACAGAAAACATCATCGGCCGAGCATCAGTGGATATACCGGATGGAAGCGGCTGATTCACAGATAAAAATCGTAAAGTATACGGAATTCTAAAATTTTCATGTTATAAAAATGGACATTTGAGGGAAACCGTGATACAGTAGAAAGACACACTTTAATTTGATAATTATAGCAATAAAAGCTGTATTTTAGCCTGTCAGGGCTTGGTGCAGCTTTAATTGTCGATAAGCCCTGCCGGAAATTAGTTAATTTATGGGTTTGTCATTTAATTATATAAAAATAATATTATTAGAGCAGGTAGCGGAAAGAAGAAATAAGCTATTTGTAAGAAAAGGAGTTTAAAAAATGGCAACTAAAGCTAACTTTAAGAGAGAGCAGATTGGTAAAGGAAACAGAGCATTTTCCACCTCAAGAACAACTATTGAAACTGCGTTTTACGGCAACAACGTAGAGAAGGTGCTTGACCTAAAGCAGGCGTACGAAATGGCGAGAAAAGCAACAGGTACTATCGAAACAGACATGCCAATTTATGAACCTGAAAAGATTGGCCTTCCTGAAGATGCAAAGATATTGCTGTTTAACGACGGCGAAACTGTAGGACGATTTGCAGGCGCAAGAGTTATTCTTGGGGAAGTTGGCGTTGATGAAGGCGAGATGGCCAAGGTGCTTAGGGAAGCTGTTTACAACACAAGATATAAGAAGATGTATCATTCCGAGGCATACATAGGATTAGACAAGGACTTTATGGTTAAGGCACATCTGCTTATACCTGAAACTTATGAAAACACACTTTTGAACTGGCTGTTAAACTTCCAGTATAAGACAGCAGAATACAACGATATGTATAAGGAATCAAAAGAAATCGGAGATGAACCTGATATTTTCATCATGTCAGATCCGGATTATAAGCACCCTAAGTTCCCTAACGGACTTGCTTATTTTGATCCTGAACACAACTGTGCGTGTTTGCTTGGCATGAGATATTTCGGAGAGCACAAGAAGGGTACTCTTACTCTTGCATGGAGCATTGCAAACAGAAACGGATACGCATCATGCCACGGAGGACTGAAGAGATGCGTTAAGAGCAACGGAGAAGCGCATGTTCTTGGTGTATTCGGTCTTTCAGGTTCAGGAAAGTCTACTCTTACACACGCAAAGCATGACGGAAAATATGATGTAACAGTTCTTCATGATGACGCTTATATCATTTCAAGTGAAAACGGTTCAACTGTTGCACTTGAACCTTCATATTTTGATAAGACACAGGATTATCCTCTGACTTCAAAGGATAACAATTATCTTCTTACAGTTCAGAACTGCGGAGCTACTATCGATGAAGACGGAAAGCTTGTATTGGTAACAGAAGACATAAGAAACGGCAACGGCAGAGCTATCAAGTCAAAGCTATGGGCTGCAAACAGAGTTGACAAGATGGAAGAACCTATCAACACTATTGTATGGCTGATGAAGGATCATACTCTTCCTCCTGTTGTAAAGGTTGAAGATCCTGTTTTGGCTTCTGTTATGGGTGCGTGTCTTGCAACTAAGCGTTCAACAGCTGAAAAGCTTGCAGAGGGTGTTGACATGAATGCACTTGTATTTGAACCTTATGCAAATCCTTTCAGAACATATCCGCTGAAGCAGGACTATGTAAAATTCAAGCAGCTGTTTGAAGAAAGAAATGTATCAAACTATATCATCAATACAGGACATTTCATGGACAAGAAGATTCCTAAGGAGGTAACTATCGGAATCATTGAAAGCATTGTTGACGGTACTGCTGATTTCAAGACTTTCGGTATGCTTCCTGAGTTTAAGACTATGGATATTGAAGGCTTTGTTCCTGATTTTGGTGATAAGAGCTATGTTGAAGCCCTCAAGGGCGGCATGCTTGGCAGAAAGAACTACTTAGAGTCCTTAAAGGAGTTTAAGGGAGGAAGAGATGAGCTTCCTGAAGAGGCGCTTGCTGCCATAGACGATATTATCAACAAAATAAAATAAGTTATAAATTACAACTGAGGAGGGGTGCACTTGAAAAAGAGAAAAAGCCCAACGATTATTTTACTGGTGCTGATTATTCTTGTAGGACTGTTTTTCAGTCTGATAGGATTCTTTACCGACTTTTTATGGTTTAAAGAGCTTTCCTATGTAAGCGTCTTTTTCACAAAGCTGTTTACGCAGTTAAAAATCGGTATTCCGACATTTATTATCGTTACCCTGCTTTCGTTTATCTATTTGAAGGTACTGAAAAGAGGATACTTCAAGAAGATTGAATCAAACGATGTGGTAAATGAAAAGGCACTGAACAGGATTACACTGGCGCTTTCTGCGGTATTTGGAGGCCTGATTTCAGTTACACTGGCTTCAAAGCTCTGGTTTGAAATACTGCAGTATATCAATAGTACAAAATTCGGTGTTGACGATCCGTTGTTCGGTAATGACATAAGCTTTTATGTATTTAAAATGCAGTTTATAAACGGTGCAAACAGCATGGGATTAGGATTGATTGTATCGTTTGCGGTTCTGACGGTTTTCTACTATATGATTCTTTTAGCTATGAGAAAGCCGCAGTTCTTTGAACCTTCAGACCCGGACCCTGAAACGTTTTTCAATGAAAATGACAATGTAAGGCAGGGCAATTTCGGAGGACAGCAGTTCAACGGACCTTTCGGAACTATGTTCGGAAAAATAAATGATGCCATGAACGGTGGCAGCATCAACCGTGCGGTAAGGAAGAAAAAGCAGTTTGACAATGACAACTTTATGCGTCTTCTGAGTATTGCATCAAAACAGATTATCGTTCTGGGTGTACTTTTCTTCCTGATGTTAGGTGTAAACTTCCTGCTCAGACAGTTCTCTCTGCTTTATGCGGGAACAAGCGGCGTGGTTCACGGTGCGGGCTTTACTGATGTAAATGTTACACTATGGGTATACAGGGTGCTGATGGTGCTGTCTGTTGTTGCGGCAGTTACATTTGCAGTCGGTATTGCAAAGAAAAAATTCAAGATGGTTTTGACAGTTCCGGTTATCATGATTTTTATCGGTATTGCCGGAAGCGGAGCAGCCATCCTTGTCCAGCAGCTGATAGTTTCGCCGGATGAAATAAACAAGGAAAGTGAATATCTGCAGAACAATATCAAGTATACGCAGATGGCATATGACTTACAGGATGTAACAGTCAAAGACTTCCCTGCGACAAATACTTTGTCCAAGGAAGACATTCTTAACAACATGGAAACCATTTCAAATATCAGAATCAATGACTACGATCCGGCAAAGAAGTTTTACGGACAGACACAGAGTATCAGAAGATACTATTCATTCAATGATGTAGACATCGATAGATATATGATAAACGGTGAGTATACTCAGACATTCCTGGCAGCAAGAGAAATCACCGAAAGTGAAGTCGGTAAGTCATGGGTAAACAGACATCTGAAGTATACCCACGGATACGGCATAACACTTTCAAGAGTAGACAAGGTTACGTCAAGCGGGCAGCCTGATATGCTGATTTCGGGCATTCCTCCGGTTTCACAGATTGATGAAATTGAAGTGACAAGACCTGAGATTTACTTTGGAGAAGCAACAAACGATTATGTTCTTGTAAAAACAAACGAAGAGGAGTTCGACTATCCTGACGGTAACGAAAACAAATATACTCTGTATGAAGGAAATGCAGGTATCAGACTGAATCTGCTGAACAGAGTTATGTTTGCGGTACGTGAACAGAGTCTTAAGCTTCTTGTTTCAACAAACATTACGAATGAATCAAGGATAATCATAAACAGAAACATTGAAGACAGAGTCAAGAAAATCATGCCTTATCTGATTTATGATGAGGACCCATATATAGTTACGGCGGACGGCAAGCTGTACTGGATGATTGATGCTTATACAGTAAGCAAGAATTTCCCTTATTCAGAGCCGTTTTCAGAAACAGGACATAACTATATAAGAAATTCCGTAAAGGTTGTAATTGATGCATATAACGGAGATACAAATTTCTATCTTGTTGATGACTCAGACCCTATTGCAAACACATATCAGAAGATTTATCCAAAGCTGTTCAAGAACTTTGATGAAATGCCTGCAGGACTGCAGTCACATATCCGTTATCCAAACAACCTGTTCAACATCCAGGCAAACGTATATAAGCGTTATCACATGAACAACGTAAGAGTGTTCTATCAGGATGAAGACTTATGGGATGTGGCAAATGAAATTTACGGAACAGAAGAAATCACAATGACTCCTAACTATTATATTATGAAGCTTCCTGGAGAAGACAAGGCAGAATTCGTAAATACAATCCAGTATACTCCTAAAAATAAGCGAAACATGACAGGTATGCTTGTTGCAAGGAATGATGGGGATAATTACGGAAAGCTGGTATTGTATCAGCTGCCTAAGGACAAGAGTATATACGGACCTATGCAGATAGAAGCCCAGATAGACCAGAATACTGAGATATCAAAGGAATTTTCACTTTGGAATTCCTCCGGCTCAAGCTACAGCAGAGGAAATCTGTTTGTAATACCTATTGAGCAGTCGCTTCTTTATGTAGAACCGGTATACCTTGAAGCAACCAAGGAAAGTATTCCGGAAGTAAAGAGAGTAATTGTTGCTTACGGCGACAAGATTGCGTATAAGGAAACTCTGGATGAAGCTCTGGATTCACTGTTTGGAAATAACTCGACAAACAGAGAGGAACAGAACGGAGAAAACACAGCAGTATCTCCTACGGAGCTTACGGTTTCCGATTTAATCACAAAGGCTAACGAAGAGTTCGGTCTGGCACAGAACTCTCTTAAGAACGGAGACTGGGCAGGCTATGGAGAGCATATGACGGCTCTTGAAAAATACCTGAAACTGATGTCACCGGACATGCAGGCTTTACCGGATGAAGCTGATGAATTACAGGCTGAAGGACAGTAAATAGAGCTAAGGCGTATTCGCGGCGGGATAATGTCCCTCCGTGGATACGCTTTTTGTTAATTTCATACAAACAAATTATAAAAACTGTTTAAAATATGGAAAAAAAGTAGTAAAATAAATTATTATGTTGTATTGGTGCTGTATAAAAAGCCGGGAAGGCTTTAAGTTAATATAAAGTGTTTTAAGGAGGATATTATGCTGGCATACGAAAAGATGTTATTTAATATTTCTGCCGAGGAACATCAGCCTGAAAAAATAAGGGAAATCCTGGGTAAGCACCCGGAGGTTATGTTTGTATCCCTTGTAGGGCTTGATATCGGAGGACAGAATACAGACGAGAAAATACCTGTGGAAAGATTTTTGGAGGATGTTGAAAAATTCCTGACTAATGGAGTCCAGACAGACGGTTCCAGCGTAGTATTGCCTATTATCGCTGATATAAACAACGCAAAGGTGGACATTATCCCGGATTTGAGCGTAAACTGGTATGTTGACCACAACTTTGATTTTCTGCACGAACCTTCGGGTCTTCCTGTGGGAACTTTGAGAATTCCGTCATTCCTTGTACATAACGATACAAATCAGGTAGGTTCAAGAGCTATTCTGAGGGATGCCGTTGATAAGGTAAAAAGAGATCTGCTTGCATTGATGAAAGAAAATCCGTATGTTATGGAATATCTTCCTATCGATTCTGCGGACGAAATAGAAGAAATCGTTATGACCTGCGCAACAGAGCTTGAGTTCTGGGTAAAGACGCCTGACGAGAAGGGCGACCGTGATGAGCTTTCAACAGCACAGGTTATGAAGGAGCAGTATTGGAAGAGAACTATAGGACCTGTAAGAACTGCTTTGGAAAAGACTCTGCTTCTTCTTGACAACTATGGTTTCGAGATGGAAATGGGTCATAAGGAAGTAGGCGGCATCAAGGCTAAGCTTGGAAATTCGGGAAAATACGACCACATCATGGAACAGCTTGAAATAGACTGGAAATTCTCGACAGCTATGCAGGCAGCAGATAATGAAAAACAGGTAAAATATATAGTAAGAGATGTTTTCAGACTTCATGGGCTTGAAGTAACCTTCAGGGCAAAGCCGATTGACGGTGTAGCCGGAAGCGGAGAGCACACTCATTTCGGTCTGGCAGCAAAGCTTAAAAACGGAAAGATGATTAACCTCTTCTCACCTTTGGATATGAAAAAGGAATATCTCAACCCGATAGGCTATGGTGCGCTGATGGGAATCCTGAAGAACTATGAGATTCTGAATCCGTTCATTACATCAACAAACGATGCTTTTAACCGTCTGAAGCCGGGCTATGAAGCACCAGTATGTATAGTTACTTCCATGGGGCATTCTGCGGAGATTCCTTCAAGAAACAGAACTGTTCTGGCAGGGCTTGTAAGAGATTTCAGCAATCCTATGGCAACCAGATTCGAGCTTCGTGCGCCTAATCCTAAGAGCAATACTTATCTTGTTCTGGCAACAGGCTGGCTTGCGGCACTTGACGGTATAGAAAAGACTTTGAGGGCAGGAAAGAAGCCGGAGGAACTTTGCGCAGCTATTTCCAAGGCTTATGGAGAAGAAGTATTTTACCTTGAAAAGGATAGAGAATACCGAAGTGAAGAAGATGTGTTTGAAGCATACAGTGACGAAGAGAGAGACAGACTGTTTGGAAAAGCACCGAGAACTGTGTGGGAGAACCTTGCAGCTTTCGATAAATATCCGGAAAAGGCACAGATTCTGATGAAAGAAGATGTTATATCGGAAACAAGTCTGGAGTCATTTAAGATTGCGGTTCTGGATCAGTGGGCAACGGAGCTTCACAACAGAATTATTCCGGAAAATATGGACATAATCAGAGAGTGTATAAAGCTGCATGATGAACATAACTGTGCGGATTATGACACTTATCTATGGAACCAGGTGGATGAGCTCAGAAAGTATATCGCACAGAATACTCTCGACAGGCCATGCCTGCTTCAGCGTATAATGGACGCTCTTGATGAAAAACGCTATCAGGAAGCTTCCGATTTACAGCTGGAAATGCAGCAGAAGATGAAAGAGCTTACTGATTTGTATTCAAAATACGGAAAAAATATATTATAACAGAAAATAGAGAAAAGTGAGGAATGCTGATATGTTAGATATCAAAAAGATAAGAGAAGATTACGAAGGTATAAAGGCAAGTGTCGAAAGAAGAGGCAAGGGGGATTTTGGCCTGAGCAACGTGCCTGCACTTGATGAGAAGAGAAGAGATGTCCTGGCTAAGGTTGAAGCTATGAAGAACAAGCAGAATCAGGCATCAAAGGAAATACCTAAGCTTAAAAAGGAGGGCAAGGATACTACAGCGCTGATGGCTGAAATGAAGACTTTATCAGAGGAAATCAAGGCTCTTGATGCAGAGGTAAGCGCAGTTGAAGATGAATTAAAGCAGACTCTTTTAGGTGTTCCGAATACTCCTCATCCTACTGTACCTATGGGTAAGGATGATGCTGACAATGTGGAGCTTAGAAAATGGGGCGAACCAAGAAAGTTTGACTTTGAGCATAAGGCTCACTGGGATGTGGGAACAGACCTTGATATACTTGATTTTGACAGAGCAGCAAAGATTTCAGGTGCAAGATTTACAGTTTACAAGGGTGCCGGTGCAAGACTTGAAAGAGCGGTTATTAACTTTATGCTAAATCTTCATACGGAAGAGCACGGATTTACTGAAATCCTTCCTCCTTTCATGGTAAACAGGGCTGCCATGACAGGAACAGGACAGCTTCCTAAGTTTGAAGAAGATATGTTCTATATACCTCAGAAGGACTTCTTCCTGGTGCCTACAGCAGAGGTTCCTGTGACTAACCTGAGAGGACAGGAAATCATGGATGAAGCAGAACTGCCTGTTTACTATACAGCGTATACTCCTTGCTTCAGAGCGGAAGCAGGTTCTGCAGGAAGAGATACAAGGGGTCTTATCAGACAGCATCAGTTTAACAAGGTTGAATTAGTTAAGTTTGTAAAGCCTGAAACTTCTTATGATGAACTTGAAAGCCTGACTGCAGCAGCGGAAGAAGTCCTGAAGAGACTGGAACTTCCTTACAGAGTTGTAAAGTTGAGCACAGGTGATTTAGGTTTCTCATCAGCTATGACATATGATATTGAAGTATGGATGCCAAGCTACGGCAGATATGTTGAAATCTCCTCATGCTCAAACTTTGAAAGCTATCAGGCAAGAAGAGCTAACATAAGATTCAGAGACGGAGCTAAGGGTAAGCCTGAATTTGTACACACACTGAACGGCTCAGGCCTTGCAGTAGGAAGAACTGTAGCTGCAATCCTTGAAAATTATCAGCAGGCAGACGGAAGCGTTGTTATTCCGGAGGCTTTGAAACCTTATATGGGCGGAATTGAAAAGATTGAAAGAAAATAAAACATACAAAGAAACTATACAAAAATCAAAAACTGTCTAAATTTTAGACAGTTTTTTTGTTTGTGCTTAAATTTTATACAATAATAAAAAATTATCCGTTTCAAAAAAATACTCCCGGAAGTAGAATATGAAAAGAAATGGAAAAGATATTTATTTTACATATAAATCGGGGAAGAAATTAAAAATCAAAGGAGGAATAAAAGTGAAAAAGAAATATATATGCGGTGTGCTGGCGATGAGTCTGATTTTGGGAAATGCTGCAATGATTGCAGATACAGGAGTTTGCTATGGCGCGACGACTTCAGCGGCAGCAACCACTGGGGCAGCTGTTACGGAAACAACAGATTCCGCAATAAAAACACAGCCGGCAAAGACTGAAAGCGGCATAGAGCTTCCGCAGCTTACGGAAACTAAAAAGCTCTCTCTGGCAGAGGCTGTCAAAATCATGCAGACCACAGGAAGCTCTGCGGAAACGGCGATGCTACACAAGGAGTCTGATGTGGCGGTAAGCAAGGGATATTCGGAAACTGTGCAGAAAATCAAGAAGACCGAAGATAAACTGGATAGTCTTGATGATGCCATAGGATATATGCAAAGTTTAGGCATGTCTCAAGCACAGATTTCTGCGTATTTAGAAACAAATTTTGGAGTAAGCAGTGCAATTGAGCTTGCCTATGAGGCACAGCTTGCAGGTGCAACATCCACAAATAAGAACATATCAAAGCTGAGAAGAGATTTTGCAAATAAAAATATAGAAAACAACTATCAGGCGGAGTTGAACCAGATAGAGGCAGATACAATAAGCATTTATTATAAAGTGCTTCTGGCACAGGACAGCTTAAACATCGCAAAAGAAAATCTTGCTACGCAGCAGAAAACTTTAAAAAATACAGAGGCTAAAAAGGCGGTAGGACTGCTGTCAAAGTCAGATGTTCTTAAAGCAAAATCATCTGTTTCGGATGCGGAAAGTGCAGTAAGAAATGCGGAAACACAGCTTAAATATGCGAAAATGTCATTTAACTATCTGCTGGGTTACAATGTCATGCAGGATGTGGTCTTTACGGACAGCATAAAAACTGTAACAGGAAAGGATGCTCCTGTTGAAGTGGAACAGGCAGTAAAAAATGCTTTGGAAAACAGGATTGAGCTGAAAGGCGCAAATCATGCAGTACAGGTGTATGATTTACTGTTTAAAGATGTGCAGGCATACCCAAAGAATTCCGCCACATATCTGAATGCGAAAATTGCACTGACAGAGGCTGAAAAAACGGCAAAAGACGCATACAGCAAGCTTGAAATAGATGTAAGAAATAAATACGATCTGGTGCAGGATAAGAAAGAAGCTGTAAAGGCTGCACAGGAGCTCCTTGATTATGCGACAGAGGGAGAAAGACTGATGAGACTTACATACGAAGAAGGGCTCAGCACTGTAGATCAGCTGCTGGATACACAGGTAAGTCTGTATAAGGCTAAATTAAATTTAGCCAACGCAAATTCGGAATATGCGCTGGCTTTGAAATCTTATGAATATGCACAGGGTGTAGGAACTACAAGACTTCCGCTTTAGTTCTTTCTTCGTCAGCAAAGCGCTGAAGAGCGGTACGTGCAGTACCTGTTACGATAGTGCTTAGGATATTTATAAGTTCTTCAGGCTCGTGTGGCATTCCTGTTGAAAGCCAGTCTTCAAGGAGTGCACCGAAAGAGATGGCATAGAAATGAACAACATGGTTGAAATTTTTTTCGCTGACCTTAATATCTGAAGAAACATTTTCGATATACAGGGTTGCGATTTTAAATATATCTTCGAATAAAAGATTTTTTAAAGCAGTACGGCCCATAGAGTTTAAGGCACATAAAACTACAGTGGAGTTCTGCTTGAGATATCTCAGAAAATAAACACCCGCTTCCTGCCATGTCAGGAAGTTGTCGGTGTTTCCCAATACGGAAACGATTTCTTTTTTGATAATCCATTCAAGCAAATCGTAGATATCCTGAAAATGATAATAAAAGGTCTGGCGGTTTACTCCGCAGTCAGCAACAAGCTCACGAATACTTATTTTGTTTAAAGGTTTTTCAGCCATCAGTTTTTTCAGCGAATCCGCTATAAGCTGCTTTGTCAGTTCAGAAGTTACTGATTGAGTCATAAAGACCTCCTTAAATAAAATAGATATATAAATTATAAACCAACAAATGTAAAAAAACCATACAACTGTAAAGAAAATAATGAAAGGAAAGGCAATGAGCAAATATACAATCGTCCTGAAAAGCCCTATGGGTCCGAAAGAAGGAATCATAAGCCTGAGCGAATTGAATTCACATATACAGGCATCCTTTGATATGCTGGGAAAAAAGTTTTTAATGGATGGGACATTATCGGAAAGCGGAAAGCTTTCTCTTGAAGGCGTTTTTGATATGCCTCTTGGGGAAGAGCATATAGAAGTAATAGCTCTTTTAAAAGGAAACATTCTGACGGGAAAGTTTAAGCGAAAAAACGATGACTATGAAATCACAGGCATGAAGCTGGATTAAAAAGAATGATAGATATATGAGGAGTGATATTATGGAAACCGGAAAGACAGAAAAAAATCTGAATAAAAAA
Organism: Anaerovoracaceae bacterium; assembly: GCA_051883075.1. Classification (GTDB taxonomy): domain Bacteria; phylum Bacillota; class Clostridia; order Peptostreptococcales; family Anaerovoracaceae; genus Aminipila. Next base: position 11,058 of record JBJETA010000118.1, on the reverse strand, counting down.
ATGATAAGGAATATAGCAGTAGGTGTAGTTGTTATAGCCTTGATTTGTGCAGGCTGCAAATCCTTTATGGGAGAAAAAGGCACAGGCGAGGAAGGTTTTATCGTTCAGGGCAATGTCAAGACCACAGAGATAGATTTAAACTCAAAGCTGGCAGGAAATGTTGTGGAAATTCTTGTTGAAGAGGGTGACGAGGTAAAAGCCGGAGATGTTATTATGAAAATCTCAAGCGAAGCTGTCGAGGCAAAGTTGCAGCAGGCTGAAGCCGCAAAGGCCGCAGCACAGGCTGTTGCTGAGAAGGCGGCAAACGGCGCAAGAAGCCAGGAGGTGGCACAGGCAAAGGCAGCCTTTGACTATGCGCAGAAAACCTACGACAGAATGAAAACACTGCTTCAGGAGGAAGCAATCTCACAGGCAACTTTTGACCAGGTAGAGGCGCAGTATATCGCTGCAAAGGAAACCTATAACATGGCTCTTGAAGGAGCAAGAAATGAAGATGTACTTGCCGCAAACTCACAGGTAGCACAGGCAGACGGAGCTATTGCCGAAGTCAACAGCTATCTTGAGGATTCGCAGATTAAGGCTCCTGTGGACGGAACAATAACCTCCATAAATGTAAATCTGGGAGAACTTATTTCAACAGGTATGCCGCTTGCAACACTTTCGGCCAACGATGAGCCATGGGTAGAAGTAAATGTAAAGGAAACAGATTTGGAGAAGGTTCATGTGGGACAGGAAGTAAAGGTGTCTTTCCCTGCTTATCCTGATAAGGAATGGATGGGAACTGTTGCAACAGTAAATAAAAAGCCTGACTTCGCCACAAAGAGAGCTACAAATGAAAACGGTGACTTTGATGTGCTTTCTTACGGTGTAAAAATCAAACTGACCGGCGTGGATGTGGATTTGTACTCGGGAATGACCACAATGGTTGATTTTGGAGAAACAGAGGGTAAGTAGCGATGGGCAGAAGAAATAAACTCGCGGAAGCCTGGTATAAATTTAAAACAAAGCACCCGAGGTTTGTTATGTGTCTGGTTGTCTTCGTCATTGTCCCTGTTGTATGCAGTGCAGGAATAGGGTATGAGATGAAGGATGATGTGCCTTTAGGTATTCCTACAGTTGTGGTTAATCATGATGATTCGGACTTCAGCAGAACCTTTGTGGGTTTTATTGAAGACAGCCAGTATTTCGATATAGTTGCGTATGCTGACAGTGATGATGCGATAGAAGATGCAATGAAGAGAAATGAGGCCTTTGCGGGCATTATAATACCCGATGGATTCTATGAAGACATGAGAGCAGGTAAAGCACCCAAAATCCTTACGGTATATGACGGAGCTTCACTGCTTGTCGTAACTACATCAAAGACTGCACTGTCAGAAATAATGCTGACCGCAAAAGGTGCATATATGATGAGCGTATTCCACGGAAAGCTCAATACGGTACCGGAGCAGGTTATGAATCTGGTAACACCGATAGATGTAAACTTTAAATTTTTATTTAACCCGGTAAAAGGATATAGGAATTACCTGCTTATAGGATTGCTTGTATCCATGATTCAGGCAGGCATATCAATGCAGGGGGCTGAGAGAGGCTTTGAAACGCGTATAGGAAAAAGGAGCCTGAAGGAGCAGTTCAGAGTACTGGCTTTCTGGACGGCCATGAGCACAGGTTCGATTATACTTTGTTTAGGCATACAGCATGTTTTTTTCGGCATGCCTTACAGGAGTACAGTGATAGGAGGCCTGCTTTTGACGCTGATATATACGGCATGCATAACCTGTTTCGGATATATAGTCGGAATGCTTATCCCGGACAGAACTCTTGCAATACAGATTTCTGCGGTACTTGTGCTGCCTACAAGTCTGTTTGGGGGATACACATACCCTATATACGGTATGCCCGATATCTTTAAAGTTTTTGCAAAGGGACTGCCGTTTTACTACTATGGAAGAGATATAAGAAACCTGTGCCTGAAACAGCTTCAAATACACCATCTTACAGAATCTTTCGGATTTTTCGCAGTATATCTTGTGACGGAGCTTCTGATTATTATAGGCTTGTTTATGCTCAGGGAAGCTTTGGGAAAAAGAAAAGCAAAGGCGGAGGTGACTTTAAATGTTTAATTCGGGAAAACGTTTCGGGTCAATGACCGCAGAAGAAAAAAGAGAAAAAATACAAGCTGTAAAACCATATGCGATAGTTGTAGTAATACCTATTTTGTTTACGACACTCTTCTCGTATATGTTCGGTCCGATATTTGTCACGGACATTCCTGTTGCGATATATGATATGGATCAGTCGGCAGCCTCAAGGGAAGTGGTGGATTACTTTTATGATTCGGATGTTCTGGCCATTACAGAGAGCCTTGATTCGCAGAAAGAAATTAAAGAGGCAATTCTGACAAACGAAATATGCGGGGCGATAATTCTGCCTAAGGATTTCGGCAAAGACCTTAACGGAAAGAAAGGGGCCGAGGCCGTCGTTCTTATGGACAATACAAACTTTATGTATGGCAATAATCTGATGAGTGCTATAAACACTATATTCAATACTGTAAATGCAGGCATCCAGATGAAGATTCTCGAGGGAGGTTCACAGGTGCCGTATCAGGCAGAGCAAAGCGTATACACTTTGAATATAGCAGAAAGAATATTATATAATCCGCAGCTTGGATACTTTTATTATCTTTATGCGGGTCTTTTGTCCATATTTGTACAGCAGGTGTTTCTTGCAGCTGTAGTTCCTCTGCTCATTGAAGAAAAGCATAGAATAAAGAATGAAAAATTCCTTAATACGGGCGGAAAAATCAGATTTGATTTCAGTATTATGGTTCCGCGGATTCTTTTGGTAACAGGGCTTACTATCATAAGTATGATGGCTTCGCTTCACATAGCCATGAGCATGACAGGCTTCCCTATGAGGGGAAATATACTGATTCTGATTTTGTTCCAGATAGTTTTTCTTGCAGCCATGACAGGTGTCTCGCTGGTCATATCGGCTGTGTTTGAACAGGTATCGCATGCGGCACAGTTTACAATGCTTCTGACTGTTCCGACATTCCTGACATGTGGCTACGCATGGAACGAATATCTGATGGCACCGGGATTTGCGACGGTAATAAAAGCCATATGGCCGCTTTACTACTTTGCAAACCCTATGAAGGATGTTCTGCTTAAGGGTGTCGGACTTGAAATGCTTATGCCGTACCTGATAGGGTGCATTATCTTTGCGATAGTATGGATTCCGTTTGGGCTTGTATGCTACGGAAGAAAGATAAAGCTCCTCAGAGAAATCTGAATGAAAAATGTCACAATTTTTAGACTTGTGACATTTTTTTGTTATTTTTGCATTGAAAGAATTTCATAGTAATGATATGATAAAAAACAGCAGGGGAGAGTGCAGTGGTATGAAAAAGAATCTGACCGGCGAAGAGCTTAGGAATTATAACAAGCAGAGAGTTCTGGACGAAACCATAGCTTTAATCGGAGAAAAGGGAATATACGGAACAAAGGTTGCTGATATAGCAAAAAGGGCCGGTGTTACTCCGAGAAGTATTGAGCGGTATTACGGGGGTAAGGAAAATCTCCTTGAAATGGCGGCATACAGAATGGTGGACAAGAATTCCCAGGCAATGGCAGAAAATCTTCGCAGTCTTCAGGGGAAAAATCTCACAGGACTTGAATTTATGGAAAGCTTTCTTGACCTGCAGATAGCGTACTTTAAAGAAAATTATATAGAGTATCTTTCAATAGAGGAAATTGAAAAGTATTTTTACAGAAAAGATTTGTGCAGGGATTTGTTAAAGGAACATTTCAGGCACTTGAAAAAAATGCGTATTATTGTTGAGCAGATACTTGAATACGGAAAAAAAGACGGTTCCATCAGAAAAGAGGTTTCTCCTACCGCAGTTTCAGATATGGTTAATGCGGTATTGCAGGGAACCATGATGAGAATAGCCATATTATATAAAAATCCGTGCATGGAGGATATTGACTTTGATGAACTTGCGGCTCTGTATCTGGCAAGAAACGGATTGTTAAAGTATCTTAAAAATGAGGAAAGATAAAAGCTGATTTTAAAAGACTCAGTTCTTTTGAAATATATTTTTTTAACCTTGTATGTCGCATACTACGACATACAAAAACTGCCAGAGGCAGTAAATAATAGGGCTTAATCTATACACGAAAAGGGAGAACAGGAGGAAAAGTATGAACCAGAAGTTTAGAAAAGGCTACAAAGACATCGCTATAGGGAAAAGATTAATGATTTCGTTCATTATCATTGCACTGCTGGGGAGTATAGGAGGGCTGATATCGACGGTTTCTATTAAAACCTTTAATGAAAAATCAGGGGAAACTCTTCAAAACTATGGCTTTGCCACAGGCAATATTGCAGCGGCTATAGTTATGACTGCTGACAGCAGAAGAGCAGTAAGGGATATTGTACAATTCTCTGACAAAAAAGATATAGAGAAAGCAGAAGCGGAATTGGCCGAGATACGTGAAAAACATGAAGCATACAGAGAGGCAGTGGTTGCATCTCTTGTTACGGATGAGGAAAAAGCCCTGATGGAAGAGGTGGATAAGAAGAGAGAGGTTTACAGAGAGGTTCAGGATAAATTTGTAGAGCTGGGCAAAAACGCAACCGAGGAAGAAGAGGCTGTACTACAGGCGATGATGATAGAAGAGCTGGACCCGGCTTATGATGACTTATATAAGGCATACCAGAATCTGCACAATTACAAAAAAGAAACAGGTATTGAAAATACTAAAGACCTTTATTCTTTCGGAAAACATTCGGCAATGTTTACCATAGGACTTGTAATAGTGACTTTTGTTCTGGCTGTTTTTTCAGGAAGGTTTGTTTCGGGAAGGATATCAAAGCCTATTGTCCAGCTCGTTGAACTTGCGGAGCAGATTGAGGGCGGAGAGCTTGATGTGGATTTTGTACTTGATTCCCAAGATGAAATAGGCATGTTAACACGTTCCTTTAAAAACATGGCAGACAATCTAAGGGACATTATCGAGGACATAAAATATCTGCTGGGGGCTATGGCAGAAGGAAATTTCCGTATTAAATCAACCTGCACGGAAAAATACATCGGAGACTACGAGGAAATACTTCTGGCACTCAGAAATATCAATACTAACCTGAGCAATACCCTTATGCAGATAAATCATAGTGCGGAACAGGTTGCGGTTGGGGCAGAGCAGATGGCTACGGGAGCTGAAAATCTTTCGGAGGGCTCCATGACGCAGGCAAGCAATATTGAAGAACTTTCCGGAGCTGTTATAGAAATATCACAGCACATAGGCGGAAGTACAAAGAAAATTCACAGCGTAAACGATATTATCATGGAAACCAGTGAAGAGGTGACAAACTGCGATACACAGATGAAGGCAATGGTAAATGCCATGGCGGATATCAGCAACACCTCAAACGAAATCAGTAAGATAATAAAGGCAATAGAGGATATAGCTTTCCAGACAAATATTCTGGCACTGAATGCGGCTGTAGAGGCTGCAAGAGCAGGCGAAGCAGGCAAGGGCTTTGCCGTAGTTGCGGATGAAGTGAGAAATCTGGCACAGAAATCCGCAGAGGCTGCAAAGGATACGACCAGCCTTATAGAAAATGCCATAAATGCTGTGGGAAAGGGTACTGAAATAGTTGATGGAACAGCAAGCTCGCTGGCGGTAATAGTGGAGCAGACTGCGAAAATCGATGATATTATAACAGAGATTCTTGGAGAAACAGATGAAGAATCAACGGCGATAAATCAGGTAACACAAGGTCTGGATGAAATTTCACACGTGGTTCAGACCAACTCGGCAACGGCTCAGGAAAGTGCTGCGACATGTGAGGAACTGAACGGTCAGGCAGAAATGCTGAAAGAAATGGTTGACCAGTTCAAGCTGAAGGAGATATAAAAAATCACAATAAATCCTATTGACAAGGTAGGATTTATTGTTTATACTACGATTAAAAGATTGCTTAATCGTTTAATCAAGTAATTTAAATAATGCGAATAAAAAACAGATTTTGAAACAAGCTGTTTAAAAGAAAGAGGTTTATATATGGAAAATAAATGCAAATGTCTGGACTGTCCTGTCCATAAAATAGAACTTCCTCACGACCACGGAAGCAGAACTGCGGAGTTTATAGAAAGAAAGCCTGAACCTGTGGTTTTTGAGCAGACAGCAAGCCTGTTCCAGATGATAAGCGACAGTACACGGCTGAAAATATTGTGGTTGCTCTGCCACAGTGAGGACTGCGTTATAAATATTGCAGCGGCAATAGATATGAGCTCCCCTGCGGTTTCGCATCATCTGCGCCTTTTAAAAAACGCCGGACTGATAGTGAGCAGAAAAGAGGGAAAAGAAACATACTACACTTTGGCCAAAAGCGGTGAAGCACAGCTTGTACATGACATTATAGACAGAACCTTTAACATTAAGTGCAGATAGAGACCGGAAGAAAAGGAGGGTAGGCTGTATGAAAAAGACTTATACAATAGAAAATATAGACTGTGCCAATTGTGCGGCAAAAATTGAGAGCATGATAAACAAACTTCCGGAAGTTGAAGAGGCAACGATAACCTTTGCGACAAAGCAGCTTCGCGTCAGTGCGGAAAATCCGGACAGCCTTATCGGGAGAATGACCGAAATCGCCAATACTGTGGAAAACGGAGTTGTAATCAGAGAAAGAAAAAAAATGACGGTCAAAAAAAATACATGCGGAACGGTATGTTCATGCAGCAGAAGCTGCTGCGGCGAGAAGGAGCATGATCATCATGAGAATGAATGCGGAGAATGCAGTCAGAGTGAAGAAATGGCAAAAGCAAAGCTTCCGAAGCTTACGGATATACACTTTATTGTAGCAGGGACTGTACTGTTTGCAGCAGGCATATTTTCACAGCAGTATTCCGGTAAGCTTTCCCTGGGACTGTTTGCAGCGGCATATCTTGTACTTGGAGGAGAGATTCTTCTGACAGCAGTAAAAAATATTGGGAAGGGTCAGATTTTTGATGAGAATTTTCTTATGAGTATTGCCACGGTAGGAGCTTTTGCCATAGGGGAATACCCCGAAGCTGTGGGGGTTATGTTGTTTTTCCGCATAGGAGAATTCTTTGAGGAAAAGGCCGTGGAACGAAGCCGAAGCCAGATTATGGAGGCCGTGGACATGAGGCCTGAAGTAGTAAATCTTGTAACGGAAGGCTCTGGCGGAAGTTTTGTAAAAGAAATTGCGGCTGAAAATGCCGAAGTGGGAAATATAATTCTTGTAAGACCGGGAGACAGAATACCTCTGGACGGTATTGTTATCGAGGGTGAAAGCCGTGTGGACACATCACCGGTTACGGGAGAACCCGTTCCTGTAAGGGTAACCGCAGGAAGCAGCGTGGTCTCCGGTGGAATAAACACCTCAGGAGTTCTAAAGGTAAAGGTTGAAAAAGCTTTGGAAGACTCCATGGTAACCCGTATATTGGATTCTGTTGAAAATGCGGCGGCATCAAAACCTAAGATTGATAAATTTATAACACGCTTTGCAAGGATATATACTCCTTTTGTTGTTTTTCTTGCCCTGGCAACAGCAGTCATCCCGTCGGTTGTTACGGGTGAGTGGGAACACTGGATATATACGGCACTTACCTTTTTAGTAATAAGCTGCCCATGCGCACTTGTTTTAAGTGTACCCCTTGCCTTTTTTGCAGGCATAGGAGCAGGCTCTAAAAAGGGAGTTCTGTTTAAAAGCGGTGCGGCTATCGAAGCCCTTAAGGGGATAAAGGCCGTGGTAATGGACAAAACCGGAACCGTAACTGAAGGAAACTTCAAGGTGCAGAATGTTATCTGTACAGGAAACCTGTTTTCTTATATGGCGAAGAATAAAGAGGACGTCAAAGGTGTCAGCAAGGAGGATGTCGAAAAATATCTGATTTACGTTGCTGCATGCTGTGAATACAATTCAACACATCCTATAGGTGCAAGCATAATTGAGGCGGCGGATAAAAGCGGCATCGAAGCAAAGGCACCTGATTCGGTTGAAGAAACGGCAGGAAGAGGCATAGCTGCAAGGCTGGACGGAAATGAAGTTTTGTGCGGAAGCAGAGGACTGCTTGAAAGCAGGGGAGTAGAATCTGATGGCTACACAAATCCAACGGCCGGAACAGAAGTGCTTATAGCAATTGACGGCAAATTTATGGGAGCGCTGATTATAGCGGATGTTATAAAAAAGGATTCAAAGGATGCCGTAACAAAGATGAAAAGAATGGGCGTTGCTACAGCCATGCTTACAGGTGACGGCAGGGAAACAGCGGAAGCGGTTTCAAAAACTCTTGGCATAGAACACATTTTTTCCAAGCTTCTTCCTGATGAAAAGCTGAACGCACTACAGGAACTGAGAAATAAGCTGGGTGCAGTTATGTACGTGGGTGACGGCATCAATGATGCTCCGGTGCTGGCAGGTGCAGATGTAGGAGCAGCTATGGGAAGCGGAGCGGATGCAGCCATAGAAGCGGCAGATGTTGTATTCATGACATCGAATCTGGAAGCGGTGCCTCAGGCAATAAGCATAGCAAGGACTACGGGCAGGATTGCAATTCAGAATGTGGTGTTTGCCCTGATGATAAAGGCGGCAGTAATGGTGCTCGGACTTGCGGGGATTGCTTCAATGTGGATGGCTGTATTTGCCGACTCCGGAGTTGCTATGCTCTGCGTTATAAATTCGGTAAGAATCCTTTATAAGAAGTTTTAGATTTAGGCATAATGCAGAAAACAGAAACGCCGAAGCGAGCAAAGACCAACTATTTGCTTGACTAAAATCAGCTGTATGTTATACAATCAATAACTGTAGAACAGTTTAAGAAGATAGCATTCGCAAGAAGCTATACTTTTGTCGGCTGAAAAATGAACTAAAAATAAAAAGAGCTTATATTATCTGATAAATAAGACTCGGAGCTTAGTAATACTAAAAACAAGAAACTAAAATTAAGTATTAAAAAAAGTAAAGATATTCACCTTCCGAGCATATTTTGCCGGAAGGTGTTTTTTTGTCATTTGACTGTCGGCAGGGTATCTATCTTCAATCTGTAAAATAATAAATTTATTTAACGGAGGAGAAAGATGAAAGTTATTACTACTATCGAAGAAGCAAGAAAAACGGTAAAGCAATGGAAAAAGGAAGGCCTTACGGTGGGACTTGTGCCTACTATGGGATATCTTCATCAGGGTCATGGAAGTCTGATAAAAAAGTGCCGTGAGGAAAATGACAGAGTTGTTGTTTCTGTTTTTGTAAATCCTACCCAGTTCGGGGCAAATGAAGATTTGGGAAGTTATCCGAGAGATCTTGAAAGAGACAGTCAGCTTTGCGAAAGTCTGGGAGCAGACCTTATTTTCCATCCTGAGCCTGCTGAAATGTATCAGGATGCAAAGGCTTATGTAAATATTGAGGGACTTTCGGAGCACCTGTGCGGAAAGAGCAGACCTATACACTTCAGAGGTGTCTGCACTGTAGTATCAAAGCTGTTCAATATATTTACACCTGACAACGCATACTTTGGACAGAAAGATGCACAGCAGCTGGCAATAATTAAAAAGATGGTTAAGGACCTGAACTTTGATATAAAGATAGTTGGCTGCCCTATCGTAAGAGAAGAAGACGGGCTTGCGGTTTCTTCAAGGAATGTTTATTTAAACGAAGAAGAAAGAAAAGCGGCATTATGTCTGTCAAGAGCTGTAAGGAAAGGTCAGGAAATCATAAAAGAAGGCATGAGGTCAGAAGAAATTATTTCGGAAATGAAGAAGATTATTGATGCAGAACCTCTTGCAAAAATAGATTATATTCAGGTTGTGGACGGTATTTCCATGCAGCCTGTTGAAAAAATCAGCGATACTGTTCTGACAGCCATGGCTGTTTATATCGGAAAAACAAGACTGATAGACAACTTTATATGGGAAGCATAGGGAGGACGGACATGAACTTAATTTCAAAAATCAGCTCTTTGCTTTCAAGATACATAGGGCTTATCATTATCATTTTTTCAGTTATGGCATTTTATGTTCCGCAGGGCTTTGCGTGGGCAACACAGTATACGGCGACCTTTCTGGGTGTTGCCATGTTTGGCATGGGGCTTACAATAAAGCTCTCTGATTTGAAAGGTGTGTATGCAAATAAAAAATACATCTTTATAGGCTGCCTTGCGCAGTATACGGTCATGCCTGTTCTGGCATGGCTGCTTGCTGTAGTTTTTAAACTTCCGGCTGACCTTGCCATAGGAGTAATCCTTGTAGGCTGCTGTCCGGGAGGAACTGCAAGCAATGTTATCACTTATATTGCAGGCGGAGATATTGCGCTTTCCGTGGGAATGACCACAGTTTCCACTCTGATTGCACCTGTAGTAACACCGCTTCTTGTTGTTCTGCTTGGCGGTGCGTGGGTGGAAGTATCGTTTATGGCGATGCTTATATCGGTAGTAAAGATTATACTTATCCCTGTAATGCTGGGAATTATAATCAATACAGCCTTTAACAGACAGATACAGAAGGTTACGGGAGTTCTTCCTCTTATTTCTGTTGTTGCGATTGTTATGATTATTGCGGGAATTGTGGCACAGAATACAGAAAAAATTCTTACAAGCGGCATATTTGTTCTGGCCATTGTGCTGATTCACAATGTGTGCGGTATTGCCGTAGGGCTTCTGCTTGGCAGAATCACTAAGATGAGCAAGCCTGTGGCAACGGCTGTCAGCGTTGAAATCGCTATGCAGAACAGCGGCCTTGCTGTTTCTCTGGCAGCTGTAAACTTTGCGGCAAATCCTATGGCTACGCTGCCGGGAGCTATCTTCAGCGTAGTGCAGAACCTGACAGGTTCAATCTTCGCATCCATCAGGAATTCGGAGAAAAAGGACACCCTGTCGGCAGGCAGAGAAGAAAGCTTCAATGGCAATATTGCCGATGCGAACTGATATAATTTTGACAGACGGAGGCGGAAGAACATGATATTAACAATGCTTAAAGGCAAAATACACAGAGCGGTTGTAACTCAGGCAGAGCTTAACTATATGGG
>JBJETA010000117.1:0-2229 GCA_051883075.1 Anaerovoracaceae bacterium | reverse complement strand
CATTCAAAAAATAACGGCCCTGTCTTTTTCTTCGTGGCAATCTGTGGTAAAATAAAATGTATTTGATTTCAGACAATGAACTTTGAAGTATAAAAGATTGTTCGGAGGTATGCAAATGTTATTTAAAAATATATCTATTATAGATGAAAATCTGGAACTGCAGGAAAACATGTATGTAGGCATAAAGTATGATAAAATTGATTATATTGGTAAAGATATGCCTAAGGAGAACTACGGAGAAGAGTATGATGGAAAAGGAAAGCTTCTTATGAGCGGATTTTACAATGCTCACGCGCATTCTCCTATGACACTTCTGAGAGGATACGGTGAAAATCTGGCATTACAGGAATGGCTGAATGAAAGAATATTCCCATTTGAAGACAAGCTCGACGGAAACGCTGTTTACTGGGGAACACTTCTTGCCATGGCAGAGTCATTAAGATACGGTATAGTTTCATCAACTGATATGTACTATTTCTGTGAAGATATGGCGAGGGCTATTGACGAAACAGGTGCAAAGAACAACATCGGAAGAGGCGTTACAAACTTCTCCGGCTCAGGACTTTACGAGCTCCAGAGCTTTAAGGAAATGAAGGAGCTGTTTGAGAAGTATCACAACACCTCTGAAGGCAGAATCAAGGTGGATATGAGCCTGCATGCGGAATACACTTCAAATCCGCAGACTGCCCGTGAAATGGCGGAATACACAAAATCAATCGGTGCAAATATGCATGTTCATGTTTCTGAAACAAAGCTTGAGCATGAAGAATGCAAGCAGAGACATAACGGCATGACACCTATACAGTATCTGAACAGTGTGGGAATTCTGGATTCAAAAACAACAGCGGCGCACTGCGTGTGGGTTGAACCTGAAGATATGGACATTATGAAGGAGAAAGGCGTTACAGTTGCAAGCAACCCTATCAGCAATCTGAAGCTTGCCAGCGGAGTCTGCAACGTGCCGGAGCTTCTTAGAAGAGGAATAAATGTTGCAATCGGCACGGACAGTGTATCCAGCAACAACAGCTTGAATTTCTTTGAAGAAATGAAAGTTTTTGCCATAGCATCAAAGGAAAAATACCAGGACCCTACTGCTGTTACACCAAAAGAAGCAGTATATGCGGCAACAAGAGCGGGAGCATTGAGCCAGGGAAGGGAAAACTGCGGAAAACTTGCGGTTGATTACAAGGCTGACCTGATTGTTGTTGATATAAACAGACCAAACTACTGTCCTGTACATAACATGATTACAAATCTTGTTTATTCGGCATGTGCAGGTGACATAGTAATGACCATGGTTGACGGAAAAGTTCTTTACAAAGACGGCATATACACAACCATTGACATTGAAAAGACTATGTTTGAAGTGGATAAAGCCACTAAAAATATATTAAGACAGCTTGGAAACTAAGAAAAGGAGTTAGAGAATGGCGAAAAAATCTTTCGTACAGGGTGCTGTGGTACTTGGTATCGCGGGCATTATCATAAAAGTTTTGGGAGCATTCTTCAGAATACCTTTAGCAAACTTAATAGGAGATGAAGGCATGGGGTACTATCAGACAGCGTACCCCATATATGTGTTGTTTTTAACTTTGGCAACAGCAGGTATCCCTATTGCGATTTCTAAGATGGTATCTGAAAGAATTGCCGTAAATGAATATCATGAAGCACACAGGGTATTTAAGGTTTCGTTTATACTGCTGTTTTCCATAGGCATAGTTTCGGCGGCAATCTGCTTTTTCGGAGCGGAGCAGCTTGTCGGAGCCATGGGAAATCCGGGAGCAAAATTTGCAATGATGGCGATTGCGCCTGCTTTGCTGTTTGTACCTATGCAGGCGGCATACAGAGGATATTTCCAGGGTATGCAGGATATGAAACCTACAGCTGTTTCACAGGTTACGGAACAGTTCTTCAGAGTTGCGGCAGGTCTGTTTCTTGCATATTTTCTTGTAAGATTCGGAAGACAGTATGCGGCTGCGGGAGCATCCTTCGGAGCTACGGCTGGCGGCATAGGAGGTCTTATTACCGTAATAATCATTTACTTCATGCAGAGAAAGAAAATACATGGAAACTTTGCGGGAAGCAGAAGGGAAAGCAGGGAAAAAAGCAGCTCCATACTTGCCAAAATCTTTATTATAGCAATTCCTGTCACAATAGGAGCAGCCATCATGCCCATCATGAATGCCATCGACGTGGGTATCGTTATGCGCCGTCTTCAGGAAACGGGCT
>JBJETA010000116.1:0-2237 GCA_051883075.1 Anaerovoracaceae bacterium | reverse complement strand
ACCTTCAAGTCCCAATATGCTGGATACCCCGTCAGGTCCTGCCTGTGAAGCAAGGTTCTGAAGTACGGCAATTGCAGCCGAGCTGCTTTGTACAAGCAAAGTGACAACGGTACCTATGATAACACCCAGAACCGGAATATCCGATACTGCAAGGAACATGTCAGCAACCTCAGGCATAGCCGCAATAGGCTTCATAACAGCACCCATGTTGTTTATGCCCATAAATAACAGTCCGAATGCAAACAAAGTCTGTCCTATATTTACAACTGATTCCTTCTTTGAAACAAAATACATCAGGAAGCCTACCAGAATAAAGAGCCAGACATAATCTCCTATTTTAAATGCTATAAGCTGTGCTGTAATAGTTGTACCGATGTTGGCTCCCAGTATTATGCTGATTGCCTGCGGCAGATTCATAAGTCCTGCATTTACAAATCCAATAACCATAACCGTGGTAGCACTGCTGCTCTGTAAAACTCCCGTAACCAGAGCTCCCGCAAGTATTCCCACTACCGGGTTCTTCGTTAAAAGAGCAAGGATGTTTTTCATCTTTTCTCCGGCTGCTTTCTGCAGTCCGTCACTCATAAGATTCATACCATAGATAAAAACTGCGAGTGAACCAAATAAAGTTACGATTGCCTGAAACCAGTTAAATTCCATTTTTTCCTCCAAATTATGCGTGATGTCAATAATCACATAATATAATATAATTATAGTTTGCATAAAGATTCAGAAAAAGTCGAATATGTTAACCTATTGTAAAATCAATGTTAATTTTTGTGACAGTTCTTTTATTCCCAGTCCAAAATCGGTATCGACAGATATATTTTCCAACGCATTTATGATAATGACATCCTCTTCCGGATTTTCATTGTCCTCACGGCAGAAGTTCTTAACCTTTATAAATTTCGATAAAATTTCTTCTCCGAAATATGATTTGATGTATTCCGTAAAGTTTGTTTTTTCACCGTCACTTCTTTCTACCTGGCATATGCCGTGACAGAATTTCATAAGCATAAGTTCATTTTCTTCAAGATTTGAGGACCCGTCTATAATCACATAATCATATTCACCGCTTGCCCGTATTCCGCAAAGGAACTCAAAAAGCTCATCCTCCGACAGAAGTTTCAGCGGATTTTTTTCATTACATACGGAAAAACAGCTTACGCCAAAATCATCCTTTGCAGTGTAACTGCTGTCAAATACATTAAAGCCCCTTTTTTCAAATACGCATCTATAAAGATATTTCCCGAGTTCCTTTTCTTTTACCTGTGACATATATCTGTATTCAGATTCAAATTCTTCAAAGCACAGATACAGTACACGTTTACCGTGGAATCTGCAAAGCTCCTGTGCAAGTGCCTGGGCTGTTTCCGTTTTTCCCGTTCCTCCGCAGCTCCCGCACACATATATAAATTTTGTATCTCCGGAGAGCGGTTTTATTCTCCTTTTGCCAAATTTACGGCAGTATACCTCCGAAATCATTTCCGCAGCATCAGAGGCAGTTATATATTTATAAGCCCTAATGCCGGCTTTTCCATCGTTTTCAGATTGATACTTTTTTTCTGTCATGCAGATATCCGCATATTCAGAACCATCCTCCTGCCGATTCTGCGATATCAGCGATTCCTCATACATAACCACGTCAAAATCTTCCGTTGAAAAAGTTTCCCCTTTTTTCCTGATTGTAAATATAATGCCCTTATCTGCCGCCGAAGTGCATTCGGCAAGTGTACGCGCATAATCTAAATCATCTGCTGCAAATAATACATGAATGCTGTCCATAATTACATTTTCTTCCTTTCGGTATATTTTCTGTAATTATAGCTTTTATGGAAAAATATGTCAACTGTTTCTCTCTATCATTTCACGGAGCTTTCCAATAGATTTATTAAGTCCTCCTATTTCATCGATAAGTCCCGTATTTACCGCATCTTTGCTGAAAAGGATAGTACCCACATCATTTGACATATTGTCAGTGCAGTTCATAAGTCTTACTATTTCATCTCTGTCAGCTTTTGAAGTCCTGATTATAAAGTCCACGATTCTTTCCTGCATTTTTCTAAAATAATCATAGGTAGGTTCTGCACCTATAACCATGCCGCTCATTCTGATAGGATGCAGTGTCATGGTTGCACTTTCAGCTATAAATGAATACTTCGCAGCCGTGGCAAGCGGAACTCCTATACTATGACCGCCGCCAAGCACAAGTGAAACTGTAGGCTTTGAAAGAGTAG
>JBJETA010000115.1:0-9988 GCA_051883075.1 Anaerovoracaceae bacterium | reverse complement strand
TAAATTTTTCAAAGTTCTTTCAATTTAGCCTTGACTTTTTATTTGCAGGCTATTTGTCCTGTTTGTCCTTATGTTTCCCCGGAGAAGCTTTCCTGTCAAATCAGTTCTTCCCGTTTTTATCAGGGCCCGGCGCACCAAATCACTGTTTTCAGGCTTATTGAAATGTATCAGCGCCCTCTGCATCTTTTTTTCTTCCATGCTCTTTGCCACATAAACCCTTTTCATTGTCAAAGGGTCAAGCTCTGTATAGTACATCGCTGTAGCCAGAGTTCCCGGAGTAGGATAAAAATCCTGAACCTGATCCGGAACAAATCCGTTGTCACTTAAAAACTCCGCCAGTTCCACCGCATCTTCAAGTGTGCTTCCCGGATGTGATGAAATAAGATATGGAATAAGATACTGCTTCATTCCAAGTTCCCGGTTAATTTTCCTGTATTTTTTACTAAACTCCTCAAAAACCTTCTTTTCAGGCTTGTGCATATACGAAAGCACTCTGTCAGAAACATGCTCAGGTGCAACTTTTAAAACACCGCTTATATGATGTCTGCAAAGTTCTCTTAAAAATTCATCACTTTTATCGGCCATTACATAGTCAAAACGTATTCCTGAACGTATAAACACCTTTTTTACACCTTCAAGATTTCTGAGTTCCCTGAGTATGCCAAGGTATTCTTTATGGTCCACAATCATCTGACTGCATACACCCGGATACAGGCAATCCTTTTCCCGGCACACGCCCTTTGTAAGCTGCTTGTCACATGCTGCTCTTCTGAAGTTTGCGGTAGGTCCGCCCACATCATGTATATATCCCTTAAAGCCTTTTAGTTTAGTAAGCTTTCTGCCCTCTTCAACAATAGAGGTTCTGCTTCTGCCTCTTACCTGTCTGCCCTGATGAAATGTCAGCGCACAAAAAGCACAGCCGCCGAAACAGCCCCTGCTGCTGACAATGCTGAACTCCACCTCTTTTATGGCAGGCACGCCACCCTCCGCTTCATAAGACGGATGGTAAGTTCTCATATAAGGCAGCTCATATACATCATCCAGTTCTTCGGTGCTTAAAGGCTCCTGCGGAGGATTCTGTACCACGTATATCCCGTTTTCATAGGGTTCAACCAGTCTTTTCGCTGTTATAAAGTCATTGTTTTTATACTGTATGGCAAAGCTTTCGGCATAAGCCCTTTTATCCCCGGATATTTCTTTAAAAGAAGGAAGCATAACGGTATCTTCATCCATATATATTTCCTTACTCCTGATACATGTTCCCCTTATCCAAGTTATATCTTTTGCTTCAATGCCGGAGTCCAAAGCCTCAGCTACCTCCAGAACGGCTCTTTCTCCCATACCGTATATAAGTATGTCCGCCTTTGAATCAAGCAGAATTGATTTTCTTACTTTGTCATCCCAGTAGTCATAATGTCCAAGGCGTCTCAAGCTGGCTTCAATGCCCCCTATAATGACCGGAACATCTTTATACGCCTCCCTTGCTCTGTTACTGTATACGATAACGGCACGGTTAGGTCTTTTTCCCGCCTTTCCGCCCGCAGTATAGGCATCGGTTTTTCTTTTATGTTTAAATACTGAGTAATGATTAACCATGGAATCAACATTACCTGCATTTATCAGAAATCCCAGTCTCGGTCTTCCAAAACGCATAAAGTCTGTTTTGCTGTTCCAGTCAGGCTGTGCCAGGATTGCCACCTTATATCCATATCTTTCAAGCAGCCTGCTTATTATCGCAGTTCCGAATGAAGGGTGGTCTATATATGCATCCCCCGTTACTAAAACAAAATCGGGCTGTTCCCAGCCTCTTTCTTTACATTCATCTATCGTTACAGGTAAAAATCCCATAAAAAATTCCTTCCTAAAGCTAATATCGCAGTCCCCGACCGCTCCAGTATTATTGTAACACATTTTATAAATAAAAAACAGGAAAAGAGGCACAAGACCTTTTGAAATTTCAAAGTTTCAAAAGGCTCGGCCTCTTTTCCTTAGGATTTTATTGCTTTATATTTTTATTGCTTTATATTTAAACTCTTCATTAGGGCTATGCCTATCAGTGATAAAACCGCCGTCAAACTCCAAAGCAAAACATTGCTTTCGTCCCCGGTTTTAGGCGGAACAAATCCGGCTCCCCCAGCCGGTACTTTTTCCTGATCTATCTGTGTTTCTTTTCCTGAATCTACTCCATTATCCGGGTCTTCCGTACCGGTTTTAGGTATTTCAGGATCATCAATCTCGACGTTTTCTTTTGGCTTATCTGTACTGCTGTCCTTCGTTTTATCTTTATTCGTTCTGTCCTTATTCGGTTTATCTTTGTCAGGCTTATCATTGTCTTTTTTGTTTTCCCCTTCAGGTTCTGCCGGTTTATCAGGCTGTTCTTCCATATAGCTATTATTAAAAACTGTGTCTTCCGGGTAAATTATCCTGCTTACAAGCTTTCCATCCCCATCTTCCGACACTTCTATCTTTATCAAAACCTTCATATCGTCATATGTAATGCCTGATATCTTCTGTCCGCCGTTCACTTCCGTAACGCAGTAATAAAATGCGCCTGTTGTTGTGAATTTCACTTCATTAAATGTAACTTTTCCCGCAGCATCATTTTTAGCAGTAAGGCGTAAAGCACCTTCTGTTACAATGCCGTCTTTATCGCACTCGGTTAAGTTAAATTCAAACTGTCCTTCCTGTATTGCACTTCCCGACAGTTCTTTTGAAACCTCAAGCTTCACCCCTATGCTTTCAGGTGTAACAACAGCAGGAGGTTCAGGCTCGGGAGGTGTCACCGGAGTTTCAGGTTCTGCCGGTGTCTCAGGCTGCTCATAAACGTTGTTAAAAATCACATCCGCAGGATATGTAACCTCGCTTTTAAGTTTTCCGTCCTCACCCAGTACAATTTTTACTTTTACTACAGCTGTCATATCATCATAGGAAATATTATCTATTTTCTGTCCGCCGTTTACTTCTGTGATACGGTAATAGAATGCACCTGTTGTTGTGAATTTTATTTCGTCAAATTTAATCTTTCCCTCTGCATCGTTTTTGGCAGTCAATTGCAAAACTCCGTCTGCCGCAACGCCATTCTGGTCACATTCAGTCGCCTTAAATTCAAACTGTCCTTCCTGTATTGCGCTTCCCGACAATTCTTTAAATACCTCAAGCTTTACACCTATACTTTCAGGTGTAACAACAGCAGGAGGTTCAGGTTCCGGCTCGGGTTCTGGTTCAGGTTCAGGCTCCGGTTCAGGTTCGGGTTCCTTCGGAGGTTGTGGATCTGCCGGAGTTACAGGATTATCATCATAGTAAATACCTGAGCTCAGCAGTGACTGATAGTTTCCTGCATCCGGAACATATAATTCCAGTGAGAAGCCTGCAGGCAATTCCGTCTGGCTGTTTATCAGCTTATTAAATGCCGTCGCCTCTGCCCTTGTCATATAGTCAGTATTTATATCCTTTGAATCTGTATAATACCATACTGCCCACTGTGTAATTTTTCTGAAGTTTTCGTCATTCAGGCTTCCCTGCACTCCCGAATTGTTTCTTGGGAATCCGTCATACAGCACTCTTAAAACCTTTTTATGAAAATCCGCTGCCCGTTCATTCTCGGGAAGCGATGTGTCAAGTCTTGGATTGTCTGTATTTGCTATGAAAACTTCCTTCGTGCCAAGTTTCTTTTCATAATAATTAACCGGTGTTGCTGTGCCGCTGTCTCCGGGAGGTTCTTTCCCCGCATTAAAGCAGTATGCTACTTCACCGTAATCCGTGCTGCCTTTTTCTCTTACATATAATAAAAGACCGTATATACTGCTTGCGTTACATGCATTCCACGCTTCATAGTTGCGGCTGTCCGCAAATGATGTAGGTACTGCAAGCCCTAACATAAGCAATGTGAAAAGCAGCAGGCTTATTATTCTTGCAAAAATTTTATTGTTTCTTATAGTCTGCATATCTTCTTATTACCACCTTTCTTTCCTATATTTTTCCTTCTTGATTATTTTGCATGCATACATGGCCTTTATTGTAAAATACAAGGCTTTTCAAGTCACGCAAAGATTCTTTGCTTTTGCTTTTTATTAAAATTATTGTCAATTTTTATAAGTCTGTTATACTTTTCCTAGTGCAAAAATGTTTTGCGCATCAAACACATAACTCGCAGAAAGGATTTTTCATCTATGGATTTCGGCTCGCAAATAAAAAGCATACGTAAGGAACAAAATCTGACGCAAGAGCAGCTTGCATCAAAACTGAATGTAACAAGGCAGGCGGTATCAAACTGGGAAAATAACAAAAGTCTGCCGGATTTAGGACTGGTTATAGATTTAGCCGATATTTTCGGAATTTCTTTAGACAGGTTAATATTGGGAGACAGGGGAGAAAACAATCTTACAGAAAAACTTATTCATGACGGCAGTGAAGTACGGCGTGCAAAATTCAGCATGATAAGCTGCGGCATAGGAGCAATGCTTCTCCTGCATGGTATATCCTGCATCATATTAAAAGCTGTAACAGTATCATATATAGATACAAACGGTATCTTACACGAGAACTTTTTCTTTCTTCCCATAGGATTTCTTTTAATATTCTTTGGGCTCGTGACATTCTCCGCCGTAGGCATCAATAACATTCTGTCACTTTGCTTAAATAAAAGTTCTGAGTTAAGACATGTAAAAATAAATACCTCTATAGTATGCGGCGGCATCGTCTCTCTCTTTTTCGGTGCTCTCCTGCTTCTGATGTATTCAAACGGAGGATACAGAACTATGTATCCGGGATTGCTGTTCTTTTTTGCCGGAGCAGGACTTTTAATTTTCATGTTCGTTAAAGGTTTAATTTCTGTTTTTCTTAAAGTGAAAAGACTTTTAAAAAAGCAGTAATTCCTTATACAGTATATTCCCAGTGACAACAAAAGGCTGCGGCAGATTGATATGCCGCAGCCTTTTTGCTGTTAAATCCCTGATTATTTTCTGTTATTTTATAAACATCTGAACCCAGTATGTATTTCCCTTCCGGTCGGTTTCATATCCTATGCCTATCTGTTCATACTGACTGCTTAAAATATTTGCTCTGTGTCCTGATGAGTTCATCCAGGCATTCATAACACTCTGAGGTGTTTTCTGTCCCTTTGCAATGTTTTCCCCTGCCGCTTTGTAGCTTATGCCAAAGCTCTTCATCATGTCAAAGGGCGAACCGTATGTAGGAGAATTATGTGAAAAATAATTATTGTCTCTCATATCCGCAGCCTTTAAATCCGCAACTTTTGACAGCTTTTCGTTGTAAGTAAGAGGACTTAATCCTGCTTTTGCTCTCTCCCGGTTTACAATCTGTACAACCTGCATTTCATAGCCCTGTGCTGTATTGTTTTCAGTTCCTGCTGCATTTTCTTTATCTTCTTCAGGCCGTTCTGCTTCTGTACCGCTGTTTCCGGTACTGCCGGAATTATTATTTCCGATATTACCGTTTGTACCGTTTGATGTACCGCAATTTCCCTGCCAGCCTTTTATACCGCATAAAATATCCGATAACTGGCAATTATCTTTAATAGTATTTTGCGGAACAAAATGCATCTTTCCGCCGTCTAACTTGATAGAATAAGATTTCAGCAGATTAGGACTGCAGTCCGTACTGGCAAAAGCCGCTGTCGGAGCTGATACTGCCATTACCAATGACAATGCGATTGTAGCTTTGATTAATTTTCTTTTCATTTCTAATACCTCTCTTTCCTTTTTACAAAACCCATTATACGGGCAGCAGAGGTTAAAATCATTGCACAATAATTACCATTGGTATTAACTGCAAAATAATCTGCAATAATTTTCTATTCAATTTCCTAATTATTTACTTCTCTTAAAATGCCCGCAACCACCAGCCGGGCATTTTCAAATTCATAGCTGCAGGTAGAAAGTGTTACCGTAATGTCAGTAGTTTCAGGCATTACCGGACTGTTAACCAGAGACTTTTCCTTTGCAGCTTTAAGCCACTCTTCATATTCCCCGTCTTCAAATTTAATCTGCCATGCATTTTCCGAAATATCCGCAACATATGACGAAAAAATTTCAATACGGTACTTTTTTTCAGGTGTTGTAATGAAAATATAAGGATATTTTTCATAATTTTTCTGGTCTTTATATAAATTAAGAGCAGAAAACATGGTTCCGTTTTTCATGTAATGTCCATATATTATGTTGTTTTTATCAGAAAAATCTCCTGAATTTCTGCAGTCCATAAAAATGCTTCCGGCAGAATTTGCTTCTCCCGTAAAAGCATGATTTAAATAGTAATCATTGTCATTGCCTTTTGCCACCGGATAGTTTATCTTTGTTCCCGGCAGACAAATCCACGCCGTCGTATCGCCGTTGAGCTTCAGCAGCTCATTAAAATCCGCCGTGAGTACCTTTTTCTCTTCATTCTGCCGGATTTCGGTTATTCCGGCTTTCTCAGCTCCACTGTCCAGTTCAGCGTATTTTTCTATTTCTTCATAGATTTCCGTAGCCTGCCGGTCTTCATAGTAATGATATATCAGCTTTCCTACACTTACCGCAAAAACAATAAACAAACAGAGCATTATCCCTTTATAGATTTTTTTATTTGTTGTAAATTTCATAAGTTTTCCTTATTGCATTCAGAAAATTTTTAGTCAGTCTGGCAGTCAACCCCCACACGGTTCTTTCCCCCAGCTTGTAAATCGGGACCTCCGAAATCCCATGATTCCAGTTGTAGCCATTATCAAGTCCAAGCATATCATAAGGGAAATCCTCTCCTATGACAGGAGCGATATCAACCTCATATACATAAGGCTCCAGTTTCAGCATTTCTTCAAGCGGAAGCATAAAATATTCTTCCACTTCATCTTTATTTATTTCAGTGCGGCAAAGTGCCTCATAGTCAATTTTCCCAAGATAACAATACATGGTAAAGTTGCTGTAGGTGTGAAGCGTATCTATTTCATTAATTATTTCTATCGCACTGCGTTCAAGTCCAAGTTCCTCCATAGTCTCACGCACGGCGCATTCTTCCCTGTGCTCACCTTTTTCCACTGCACCTCCCGGAAAACATACCTCTCCCGGTCTGCTTTTCATCTTTGCCGCCCTTACTTCATACAGAACGTAAAGTTCATTGTCTTTTTCAACTATCGGCAGCAGAACGGAGAAATATCTGTATTTTCCCACCGTTTCAGGTTCTCTTTCCCTGAATATTTTTTCCACATCTTTCATGCGGAGTTTATTTTTCATGTCTCATCTCTTCCTTTTTATATTTTAAATTTAAAAACGATGCAAACAGAATAATAAAAATGCCTGCATAAGTGTTCCACAGTATATTGTCTCCCAGAACAATCACAGCTATGACAGGTGCTATGGCCGGCTTTATAAAAAATGCTATAGATCCTGTTGCCGCATCCGAAAGCCGTATTGCCGCAAAATAAAAGTAATATCCAAGTCCCGTAACAAATATGCTTACATACATCACAAGACCTATATTTTCCCATATGCCGTCAAAGACAGGTCTTCCCATAATCAGGATAATGACCAGCAATACCAGAGAGCCAAATATAAAGCTTATACTTGTCTGTGCCATAATACCTACCTTTGCAACGCTTTTCTTTCCTGCAACGGTGTACAGTCCAAAGGTGGATGCCGCTATAATCATCAATATTATCCCGATAGGTGTATTTCCTTCCTGTATATCCCACGGACGCACCATAAAAAACAGTCCTATCATGCCTATGCACAGAACTGCAAGCTTGTTTTTATTAAACTTTTCATCAGTCATAAAATGAGCAAAAATCATTGTAAATATGGGATTCAGACTCATTATGACAGAAGCTGTTGAGGCATTGGTGTACATGACACCGAACTGAAAGCTCAGCATACTTACAGGTATACAGATAATGCCTACATAAAGCAGATACAGGCAGTCCTCTTTTTTCAGTTTTATTTCCTGCTTTTTAATATCCTTTACCGCAAACGGCAGAAGCAGAAGTCCTCCAATGAAAAAACGCAGAAAGGTGAGCTGGAAACCGTCCATTCCTCCTCCTGCAAGCTTCAAAGCTACTTCCATGGTTCCAAATAAAAAAGCTGTTAAAAAAATGTATATTGCTACTTTGTTTATGTCTTTCATGTCAGTTACCTCTAAATTCGTGAACCTAAAAAAGGGCGGTGATTTCACCGCCTTTTTAAACAGCCTGCGCTGTATTTTATAAAATATATGAACTGAGAATAATTAGTTTAATATTTCAAACTTTTCAAGTTCAACACCAACTAATTCTTCCTTTTCAGCACTCAGACTTACCACAAATTCTATGTCATATCTCTGTGATATAGCTGAAAGTCTGTCAAGGAACTCAGGAATGTTCTCTAAATGTATATCAGCATGCTTCAAAATACTGTCGATAAAAACAGTTTCAATATCATGATCCGAACTGATGATGCCGTAGATAAATCCTATGTACTCATCACTGTTGGTAATATGCTGAAAATCTTCCATACAAACAACTCTGATGCTATGCTTTAAATCGCACATAAGCCTCTGATTCTTATTGATGAAAATAACACTGCCTTTGCTTTCCTCAATCATACTGTTCGCCATGTCAAGCATTGTTTTAGTTTTACCTGCACCTTTTTTTCCGATTAATAATTTAACCATTTTAATCGCCTCCTCTTGAGCTATGCATATATTTCTTTTGAAAGATTGTAAATTTATTATACAACATTCTCTGTCACTTATCAAGAAGAATAACAAGAAATCTTGTAATTTTCTTAATTTTCATAATTTTTCAGTCTAAGTTGTCCGCATGCCGCATCTATATCGCTTCCAAGTTCTCTTCTTACTGTGGCAGGAATACCCCTTTTTTCAAGTATCCCTTTAAATTCATGTGCATGTGCACGGGAGCTTCCTTTCATGCCCGTTTCTTCCACGCTGTTCAAAGGTATAAGATTTACATGACACAGCATACCTTGAAGCCGTGATGCAAGCTCCTCAGCATCCTTCTTGCTGTCATTCAGACCTTTTACAAGAGCATATTCAAAAGTAATCCTTCTGTTTCCTGCTTTTGTATACTCCCTGCAGGCCTTTAAAAGCTCTTCCATGGGATATCTGTTGTTTATGGGCATGTTAAGGCTTCTTATTTCATCATTTGGTGCGTGCAGTGAAATCGCCAGATTTGCCTGCGGGAAATCCTCTGCAAAAGCTTTTATTTTTGGTATGATGCCGCAGGTTGAAACCGTAAAGCTCCTCATGCCAAGATTAAGTCCTTCCTTACTGTTCGCAATGCGGAGAAATTTTGAAAGATTTTCGTAATTATCAAAAGGCTCTCCCGTGCCCATAAGAACAACATTGCTTATTTTCTCTCCGGTATAATGTTCTGCTGCTGTTATCTGACCCACTATCTCTCCCGCCGTAAGGTTTCTTTCCAGCCCTCTGAGCGTTGAAGCACAGAACTTGCATCCCATGCGGCAGCCTGCCTGGGAAGATATACAGATTGAATTTCCATGCTTATACTTCATAAACACGCTTTCCACGCTGTTCCCATCCTCCATGCCGAATAAAAACTTTTTTGTGCCATCAAGGTTTGATTCCTGAACAGTCAGTACCTTCAGGTTACCCACATGTGACTCTTTCTGAAGCTTCTCTCTAAGTTCTTTTGAAATATTAGTCATTTCTTCAAAGCCTGAAACACCTTTATAAAGCCACTGATATACCTGTTTTGCCCTGAACTTCTTTTCGCCTATTTTATCAAAGTATTCCTCCATCTCATCAAGAGTCATATCTTTTAAATTTATTTTTTCCATCGTCATAATTCTTCCTTCTGTTTTCATGCTGTCGACAATCTGTATATACCGACTTCCGGACATTAATCCGCTTCATTTATTCTACTACATAACACACAATTTCACTACCTTAAAAAACAGAATAACCGGCACAATCTGTGCCGGTCATTCATTTGGTTAGAAATTATTTATTTATACTTTACTTGCACTCTCTGATTAGTCATCCT
>JBJETA010000114.1:0-2267 GCA_051883075.1 Anaerovoracaceae bacterium | reverse complement strand
CATTTTTTTTAGTTCCTGTGCAAGTGCTTTTGCTGCTCTTTCCTTTAAATCCTCCCTGCCGTCAACAAGTCCTTCTATTTCAAGGGTTATATACTTTCCTCTGGGCTTCTGTAAAAGAGCTTCTCCCTTCAGCGATTTTATTTCAATGGATGTGACACAGATGTCCTCATCATATTTATTTTTTTCCACTTCCACTCCTTCTATATCAGGTACTCCGCTGTCATTTCCCGCCTCTGTCTGAAACATCTCTATATTTTCAATGGCCAAATCCGTTCTGTATTTCATTCCTGTTTGTCCTTTCCGCCTTTATTATAAATTTGCCTTTGTATATTTATTTTTTTGCTTATTAATTAATTTTTCCCTTGATTTTTATATTTTATTCATATATACTTTTTGTGCGAAATATTTGCAATTCCCTATGTTTTATAGGGGAGCAACAGAATTAAGTATAAAGTGGGGTGAATTAATAATGGCAAATATTAAATCCGCAAAGAAAAGAATTTTAGTAATCGACAAGAAGACTGCAAGAAACAGACGTGTTAAGGCACATCTAAAGGCAGTTCTTAAGAACTTTGATGCAGCTTTGGCAGCAGGCGATTTAGCTTTAGCTAAGGAAAAGTTAGCTCTTGCTGAAAAGAAGCTTATGCAGGCAGCAGCAAAGGGAACTATTCACAAGAACACAGCTTCAAGAAAAGTTTCAAGATTAGCTAAAAGACTTAATAAGGCTCAGTAAGTCTCACCCGTCCCCACCATGCGTAAGTTAAACGCATAGATTGAGTACTAAACCAATCAAAAAACCGCCGGTTGTGTCTCCCGGCGGTTTTACTTTTTTTGTTTTATTCCTGGATCTGCATGGTATTTCTGAACTCACTCGGAGTCATATGTCTCAACTGGATAAAGTTCCTTCTGAAGGTCTTTACCGTATTGTATCCTACTTCTATGGCTATATCCGTTATTTCCATATCGGTTTCAATCAGAAGCTCACAGGCTCTGTTTATTCTTGTAAGATTTAAGAAATCATGAAAGTTATGCTCAACCTGGGCAAGCAGAATCCTGTTTAGTTCAACAGGCGAAACATGGAATTCATCGGCTGCAGTCTGGATTGTTATATCATCAGCATAATTTTTTGAGATATATTCAATTACTTTATAATCACGCTTTCCTTCCGTAAGATTTGCTGCCTGAAGCACTTTTCCGTACGTTTTTCTGTAATTTCCAATCTTATCGTTCATTCTTGCAGAAAAAACCTTTGACAGATGAGCTGCATCGACATATCCCAGGATTGATGCAAGCTCTTCCAGAGTGAAATCAGTATACAATAAATAATTTATTGTTTTTGTTACCCGCATCTCATTCAGCAGCTCTTTGAATGACAGTCCCGTCTTTTCCGATATGTATTTGCTTATGGAGGATTTACTCATAAAAAACTGTTTTGCAAGTCTGTCCAGAGTCATCTTGTCACCCATATGCATATACATGTATCTGAGTATAAGTGCCCTCTGGTCTCCCGGTTCTACAAGCCTTTTCGGAATCATTGCGTGTTTGTCCGTTTCCCTGCAGAACAAAGTTATAAGCTGTGCGATTAATGTGCAGACCATCAGTTCGTAATAAGGAGCATGCTCTGTTTTTTCCATAACAGACTCTATACCCATCTCATCCCTTATCTGTCCGAAAATTTTCTGAACTGTCTTACATGCTTCCGCATTCAAATGTATGATAGGCGATTCTTCCAGCTTTTTCAAAAGAGGAAGTTTTTCTCCCTCCTCAGAGGCAACCGAATGTACTATATTTGCGATGACATCATAATTGTATTTAACAATCTCATACTGCAAAGCTTCCGTTACTTCGATTACTTCCGTGCAGTCCCACGGAAGTATTGACAGCAGACAGTTTTCCCTCACTTCATACAGCTCGGTATCAACCTTGAATTTTACTTTGCCCTTCTTCACAAATATAAATCTGGGGCTCTGATGATATAAAGGCCGTGTTTTTTCATCTATTATTTCATAGTCAAAAGAGCATATCTGTTTAATGTCCGCATTTGAACAATATTGGGACTGAAATCCTGTCAGGTTCTGCATAATAATCTTCCTCCCGGCACTCTATGAAAAAATATCCCGCTCCGAGATTACGTCAGAACGGGATACCTTTTACCGCTGTTATAACTAACTTAGTATAGTAACTTTATTATTCAAAAGTGATTACTGTACCAGTCTTTCCTTCCAAAGCATCGATTGCCTTGTCCAGAGATGTAATAATAGCCTTCT
>JBJETA010000113.1:0-2308 GCA_051883075.1 Anaerovoracaceae bacterium | reverse complement strand
AAGGCCTCTTTCCTTCATTTCCTCAATTGCACCCTTTTTTTCAATATATTTATACAGATATCGCAGTGATCCGCTGTCATTGAAGTTCGTGGAATCAAAGATTTTTCTAAGCTGCTTTCCTGAAAGCACATATGCCCCGTCATCGTCACGTGATACATAGACTTCCTTGAAGTCCTCGTCTATGTCATCTTTTTCAAAGTCAAACATTTCATATTCTTCTTCAGCAGGAGCCTCCAATGCAAGCTTATCAAGCATTGCTGCTGCTTCCGCAAGAAGCTCATGAACTCCCAGATTGATTGGAGCCGATACTGGGAATACTTTTATTCCTTTTGCTTCCACATATTCTTTAAATTCAAGATACTTAGGATCATCTTCATCAATCATATCAATTTTATTTGCTGCAACTATCTGAGGCTTTAAAGCAAGCTTTTCATCATAAAGCTTCAGTTCATTGTTGATTTTTTCAAAGTCTTCAATAGGGTCTCTTCCCTCAGAGCCTGAAACATCAACAACATGGATAAGGACTTTTGTCCTCTCTATGTGCTTAAGGAAATAATGTCCTAAACCTGCGCCTTCATGTGCTCCTTCGATGATGCCGGCTATATCAGCCATGACGAAACCGTCATCAAAAATTGCAACAACTCCCAGGTTCGGTGTTATTGTTGTAAAATGATAGTTTGCAATCTTAGGATTTGAATTTGTTGAAACAGAAAGAATAGTTGACTTTCCTACGTTTGGAAAGCCTACAAGACCTACATCCGCAATGAGTTTAAGCTCAAGTATAACATTTCTCTCTTTTGCAGCGCCTCCTGCTTCGGCAAAATTAGGAGCCTGTCTTACTGAGTTTTTAAAATGTACATTGCCCTTGCCGCCTTTACCTCCCTTTGCCGCAACAAAACTGTCTCCCGGCTTCAGCAGGTCTTTCATAAGCAGTCCGCTTTCCTCATCTATGACCATGGTTCCGGGCGGCACTTTGATAACAAGATCCTGTCCGTTCTTTCCGAATCTCTTTTTCTTCATACCGTCCTGACCGTCTTCTGCTTCATATTTTCTCTTATATCTGAAGTCCATCAGAGTTCTGAGACTGGGGTCAGCCAAGAAAATAATGTCTCCGCCTTTACCGCCGTCTCCGCCGTCAGGACCGCCTTCAGGTACGAAGGGTTCTCTTCTGAAAGTTACGGCACCGTTGCCTCCCTTACCTGATCTAATTGTTATTTTGGCTCTATCAACAAACATTCTGAGCCTCTCCCTCCTCATTTACACAACCGCCCTCTGCGGTCTTTATCAACACAATTTAAACTGAAATATTCTTAAATAAAAAGCCCCTATAAAAACAATAGGGGCTTTAGAATCAAATTAAGCTTCTTTTGGATATACGCTTACTTGCTTTCTTGTTTTGTCATATCTTTCGAACTTTACGGCTCCGTCAATCTTAGCAAATAAAGTATCATCTCCACCGATACCTACGTTGTTACCAGGGTGGAACTTAGTGCCTCTCTGTCTAACAAGAATGCTTCCGGCAGTTACGAACTGACCATCAGCTCTCTTCACTCCTAAACGTTTCGACTCACTGTCACGACCGTTCTTGGAACTACCTACTCCCTTCTTACTTGCCATTGATTACACCTCCTTTTTTTCCTGTAATACCTGAATTAATTACTTATTTGGTATAATAAACTAATCTACAAGATATAGCTTATTCTGCTGCTGCTTCAGTTGCTTCAGCTGCAGCCTTAGTTGTTCTAGCTTTTCTTGCAGAAACCTTTTCAATCTTAATCATTGTATAAGGCTGTCTGTGTCCCTGCTTCTTTCTGTAGTCTTTCTTTGCCTTGTACTTGAAGATGATAACCTTCTTAGCCTTGCCATGTTCAACTACAGTACCAGCTACGTTGCAGCTTTCTACATAAGGAGCTCCAACCTTAACCTTTTCGCCGTCGCTAATAAGAAGTACCTTATCGAAAGTGATTTTTTCACCAACAGCTACGTCTAACTTTTCAACTGCGATTACGTCACCTTCCTGTACTCTGTACTGCTTTCCGCCTGTTTCAACTACTGCGTACATATTCATTTCTTACCTCCTCTATCCAGTCTCGCCATATATAGGTAGCCGACTGACCTCCAGTCTGCTTTGCAAACCCATTCTGAGCGGCTTACAGTAATACATAATACCACAACAGTTTGTATGTGTCAAACATTTTTTTACTGTTTTTTACATAGTTTTTGTTGGTTTTTCCCCTGTTATAGTCATGTCTTTTTATTTGAAAATTATTCTATGATAACGCCGTCTTCATCTACCATAAATTCATCA
>JBJETA010000112.1:0-2321 GCA_051883075.1 Anaerovoracaceae bacterium | reverse complement strand
TTGATTTTATGTTTATAGATATGCCTCCGGGAACAGGAGATGTACCTCTTACTGTGTTCCAGTCGCTTCCTATAGATGGCATCATCATTGTAACTTCACCGCAGGAGCTTGTTTCAATGATTGTCGGAAAGGCTGTTAAGATGGCACAGCTTATGGATGTGCCTATTCTTGGTATTGTTGAGAATATGTCATATTTTGTATGTCCTGACTGCGGAAAGCAGTATCCTATATTTGGAGAAAGCCGTATTGAAGAGGTTGCGGCACAGTACGGAATTAAAAATACTGCAAGACTTCCTATCAATCCTAAGCTTGCGGCAGCCGTTGACAAGGGAATGATTGAACTGTTTGACGGTGACTGGCTGAGCGGTATGGCAGAGGTTATTGAAAACACTCTTACAACCAAGATTGCAGTACCTTTTGAAGAGGGAGAGGTATTCCAGCATTTCGGACATACAGAGCAGTTTGAGATTTTTGAAGTATGCGGCGACAGAATAGTTGCAAATGAAATTGTTTCACCTGACTGCGGAGGACATGGTGCACTGGCAGGCTTCCTTGCAGAAAATCATGTGGATGCAGTTATATGCGGTGGCATAGGCGGCGGTGCAAAGCAGGCACTTGAAGAATCAGGTATCAAAGTATTTGCAGGAGTTTCAGGAAATACTGATGATGTTGTAAGACAGTTCATGTCAGGAGAGCTTGAAGCTGTAAACGAAGTGACATGTACAAGTCATGACCATGAACACAGCTGTGGAGGACACAGTCATGAAGACGAACATGGAGAACAGGAAAAGAGCGGCGGATGTCATTGCGGAAGCGGAAACGGTGGATGCGGCGGTCATTAATTTATGATATAATAAGGAGGCTTTCTATGCACATATAGGGAGCCTTCTTTTGGTATTATAGTAATTAATTTTAGTATGGAATTTACGGAGGAACGTTGATGGGACAGACTCTTTATTTGGAATGTAACTCGGGCATCAGTGGAGATATGACTGTGGGTGCTTTGCTTGATCTTGGAGCAGACAGAGAAAAACTTGAGAAAGTTATAAGCAGTATGGAACTTGAGGGATATGAACTTTGCCTCGGCAGAACTAAAAAATGCGGAATAGACGCTTATGATTTTGATGTTCGCCTGGAGCATGAGCACGAACACGGACATTTGCATGAACACGAACACAATCATGAACATAGTCATGAACACAGAAACATTCGTGAAATTTATGAAATTATAGATAAATCGGAAGCCAGCCTCAGAGCAAAAAGTCTTGCAAAGAAAATATTTGATATAGTGGCAGATGCGGAGTCAAAGGCTCACGGAGTGTCTGTTGAAGAGGTGCATTTTCATGAAGTCGGTGCGGTGGATTCTATTATAGATATCGTAGGTACAGCTGTATGCATTGATGATCTGGATATAGAGAAGGTCATAGTTTCACCTTTAGCAGAGGGCAGGGGATTTGTGTGGTGCCAG
Source organism: Anaerovoracaceae bacterium (assembly GCA_051883075.1). Lineage (GTDB taxonomy): Bacteria > Bacillota > Clostridia > Peptostreptococcales > Anaerovoracaceae > Aminipila. The sequence goes on along the minus strand of JBJETA010000112.1, from coordinate 853 downwards.
CATGGTATTATGCCGGTTCCGGTGCCTGCAACATTGAACATTGCGGCAGCCCACGGACTGGTATTGGACATTACCGGGAACAAGGGCGAGATGGTGACACCAACGGGAGCGGCAATTGCAGCGGCGCTAAAAAGCGGAAGAAGGCTTCCGGAGCATTTCTGTGTGAAAAAAACAGGCATAGGCGCAGGAAACAAGGATTTTGACAATGCAAATATACTGCGTGCGATGATTATTGAGGAAGAGGATTGCTGCAGTGAAAAAAAAGACAGCGGCTGTATGTGGAAACTTGAAACCAATCTTGATGACTGCACGGGAGAAGCTATGGGCTTCACCATGGAAAAGCTTTTGGAATCGGGTGCGGCTGATGTATGGTATACGCCTATATATATGAAGAAAAATAGACCGGCGTATATGCTTTCGGTTTTGTGCCGTGAAGAGGATATTGAGGATATGGAGGACATTATCTTTTCAAATACCACTACTATAGGCATCCGCAGATGCAAGGCGGAGAGAACTGTGCTGGATAGGAAAAATGAAGAAATTGAAGTGGAACTCTGCGGAAAAAGAATTGCAAAAGTCAAGGTGTGTGAACATAAGAATGAGAAGTATGTTTACCCGGAGTATGAGTCTGTAAAGGCACTTGCTGAGGGCAGCGGAACGGATTTTAAACAGGCGGAAGCTGTGGTTCTGGCGGCAGTATATAATGCAAAGGAAAAATTTTAAGTTATGAAAATTCCCTTAAAAAGATGAGGTAAATCACCGAAATCTGGATAAGGGAAATTTTTTACACAAAGTATTGTAAGAAATTTTATATAATGTTAAAATATGGTAAATAATGCAGGCGAAAAAATAG
>JBJETA010000111.1:0-10414 GCA_051883075.1 Anaerovoracaceae bacterium | reverse complement strand
AGAGAAAGGAATCAATAACAAAATATGGATGCGAATAGGAAAACCGCGTATTATACGTTAATGGATGTGGAATCAAAAAAATCATATTCAAACATAGCCTTGAATCATCATATTATCTGCGGAAGACCGGGATCCCCGTCTTTTGTAAGAGAGCTTGTTTACGGAGTTCTGGAAAACAAAAAGCTTCTTGACTATACCATAAGCCATTTTATTAAAACCGATATATCAAAGGTTAAAATAAATGATCTGGTTGTGTTAAGAATGGGAATTTACCAGCTTGGATATATGGATTCTGTTCCGGAATATGCAGCTGTAAACGAAAGCGTTATGCTTGCAAAGAAATTTTGCCGCGGAAGAGAAGGCTTCATAAACGGAGTTCTGAGATCATATATAAGAGATAAGTTCTCCGTAAGGCTTCCCGACAGGGCGGAGGATGAAATAAAATATCTCTCTGTCAGATATTCATGTGAAGAGTGGATTGTGGAACTCTGGGCGGACCAGTACGGAATAGATGAAGCGGAAGAGCTCCTGAAGGCTTCACATGGAAATCCGGGATTGTGCATCAGGGTAAATACACTGAAAACAGGCAGGGAAGACCTGGCGGCAAGACTCAGGGCAAAGGGCTTTGAAACGGAAAACAGCAGTATTGCGAAAACGGCTCTTAAAGTTACAAAGGGCAAGGGCATCCTTGAGGATAAGCTTTATAAAAACGGGCTTTTTTCCGTTCAGGATGAAAGCTCGACTAAGACTGTGGAAATTTTAAATCCGCAGCCGGGAGACATGGTTGTCGATGTATGTGCGGCACCGGGAGGAAAAACTCTTGCGGCGGCGGAAATGATGAGCAACAGAGGAAAGATTGTGGCTACGGACATCTACCTGAGAAAACTTGCCATCGTAAATAAAGAGGCTGAAAGGCTGGGCGTTTCGATTGTAAAGACATGGCCGTGGGATGCTACAAAAATCGATTCTGAGCTTGTTGAAAAGGCAGACAAAGTTATTGCCGATGTGCCTTGTTCCGGTCTTGGAGTTATAAGAAGAAAGCCGGAAATCAAATATAAGAAAAACTTAAGGGAGCTTGACAGCTTGCCAAGGAAGCAGCTGGAAATTTTAACGGTGGCTTCAAAATATGTAAAGATGGGCGGTATTGTGCAGTACAGCACATGCACAATAAACAAAAATGAAAACGAAAAAGTTGTGAGAGAGTTTTTAAAGAAAAATAAAAATTTCAGTATTGTTGAAGAATATCAGTTTATGCCTCACAAAGACAAAACGGACGGCTTCTATGTATGTAAAATGAAAAAGAGTGATGAACTGATTTAAGTATGAAATCGGAGTGACAATGATACAGGTTGGTTTTAAAAGTGACAGAGGTTTAAGACGAAAGAACAATGAGGATTCGTGCTTTGTAATTCCTGAGGATAAGATATATATTGTCGCCGACGGCGTCGGCGGCAATAATTCAGGAGAAGTTGCCAGCAGAAGTGCCGTAAGCTTTATTGCTGAATATGTAAAAAAGAATCCTTTAAAAAATGTCAAAACCCGCGAAGAGATAAAAGATTATTTTGTGGACTGTACAAATAAGGCAAACGAGCTTATATGTACTCTTTCAGAAGAAAAAGAAGAAAACAAGGGCATGGCCACAACCATGGTACTTGCTTATATAAGCAGGAGGAAAGCTTATATTGTCAATATTGGTGACAGCAGAGCGTACCTGATGAGAGATGGTGTCCTCACGCAGATTATTGAGGACCATACATACATAAACACTTTGATAAAATCGGGAGCTATTACGGAAGAAGATGCAAGGAATCATTCAAAGCGTCACATCATAACAAGAGCCATAGGTGGGGATAAAGAAGTTGTACCTGATATTTTTGAGGTCAAACTTATGAAAGACGATATACTGCTTTTGTGCACGGACGGGCTTCACGGAGAAGTGGAGAATGATAAAATCGCAGAAATCTTAAACTCGGGGAAACCTATGTCGGAGCTTTGCAATATGCTTATAACCAAAGCAAACCGCTGCGGAGGCAACGACAATATCACAGTAGTATGTGTAAAGATGTAAGGAGGCACAGAAATGAGCAGAATGTTAGCAGGCCGTTATGAGCTGATTGAGCAGATTGGCGAAGGTGGCATGGCTGTTGTATATAAAGCAAAAGATAAGCTACTTAACAGAAATGTAGCCATAAAGATTTTAAAACCTGAATTTATAAAGGATGTAAAGCTTGTTGAAAGCTTTAAAAAGGAATCCCAGGCGGCAGCAAGCCTGGTACATCCCAACATTGTAGGGGTGTATGATGTAGGAAGAGAAGGCAATATAAACTATATTGTTATGGAGCTTGTTGAGGGGAAAATACTGAGCGACATAATAAAAGAGGAAGCGCCTCTTGACTATAAGAGAGCGATAGATATAGGAAAACAGATAGCCGCAGGTCTTTCATGTGCGCATAAAAACCATATCATACATAAAGACATAAAGCCTCACAATGTTCTTGTGACGGCTGACGGAGTGGCTAAAATTGCGGATTTCGGCATAGCAAAATCTGCTGATAACGCGACTATAGTAAATAACGGCGATACAATCATGGGTTCGGTGCATTATTTCTCACCTGAACAGGCAAGAGGCGGATATGTGGATGAGAAATCGGACATTTATTCGTTGGGTATAGTAATGTATGAGATGATAACGGGAAAAGTTCCTTTTGACGGGGACAATCCTGTAAATGTCGCATTAATGCATATCAACAATGAAATAACACCGCCTTCACAGCTGGTGAAGGGAGTTCCGCCTGTTCTGGAACAGATCATTATGAAGGCTACAAATAAGATTCAGGTGAACAGATTCAAATCGGCAGATGAAATGATGGAAGCCTTGAAAAATGTTGATTTGATTTCAAGCATAGTGGGAGATTCGGTTTATCTGAATGCGGGAAATACATCAGGAAACCAGATTGCGGAAACAGGGGTATATGAGCAGGATGCTCTTGATGACAACGGAGATAATTCAAACATGGGAAAGAAAAAGGACGAAAAGGGCGGAAAGAAAAAAGTGAAGCTTAACAAAGTAAAGCTTTCCGCTGTGATTATAGCACTTCTGTGTGCTATTCCGGTGAGCGGTCTTATTTATCACTTTGCCGGAAACTTCGGAATGGGAGGAGAAATCGAAATCCCTGACTTAAGTGGAAAAACTGTAAGTGAAGCGGAAGCTGAACTTGAAGAATTGGGACTTGTTCTTGAAGAGGGAGATATGGTATATGACAGCGAATATGACGAGGGAGAAATCGTATCCCAGACACCTAAAGCAGGAACAAAGACTAAAAAAGGCAAGATTATAACAGTAAGCATCAGCAAGGGTTCAAAGGAAGGCACTGTTCCGAACATTATCGGAAAATCCTATGAGGATGCTGTATATCTTATCAAGGAATATGGCTATGAAGTGGGCGAAGTTACTATCGGTGAGAGCACCATGCCTAAGGACACTGTCATAGACCAGACTCCGGCTGCGGGCAAAGAGGCAAAGGAAGGAACTGTAATAAAGTTTGTTGTAAGTGCCGGCGGTGAAGGAGAAGTGGTAATGCCTAAGGTTGTGGGCATGTCACTTGAAAAAGCGAAAGCGGCTCTTAAAGATGCAGGTCTTGAAATAGGAACCGTAACAGAGGAAATGAGTGAAACCTATACAGAAGGAATTGTTATGTGGCAGCAGGTTGATGCGGGAGAATTTACAAAAGAAGGTTCTGAAATCAATCTGAAGGTCAGCACGGGAACGAAGCCTTCAGGTCCTAAAACGGTTGCACTTGACATAGATTATTCAAAGGCAAACAATCTGGTATTTTTCCTTACTGTAACTGTTTCTGACGAATCGGGAACAAGAAATATATACACAAGGGAACAGAGACTTAAGGAAGATTTAAGCGAAGTTGTTACACTGACAGGTACGGGAAACGGTACGGTTACTGTATTGTTTGACAATGACGTGGTAATGAAAAAGAATGTGAACTTCAACACCGGAGTGATTGAATGAGGGGAATAGTAGTAAAAGGAATAGCCGGCTTTTACTATGTAAAGGCAGACGGAAATGTTTACCAGTGCAAAGCGAGGGGCATTTTCAAGAAAGACGGAATAAAAGTAGCTGTAGGCGATATTGTGAATATTGAACTGAATGAGGGAAGTGACGCTCTTATTACGGAGATTGAGCCCAGAAAAAATTCTTTTATCCGTCCGCCTATTGTAAATGTTGACTGCATGGCAGTAGTTTTTGCGGCAGCTGAGCCCGACCCGAGTTTTCCGGTCATAGATAAGTTTCTGGTAATGGCAGAAAAAAGCAATACGGAAATCATTATATGTGTCAATAAAGTAGATCTGGCAGATGAAGGCAGGTTGAAAAAAATCAAGGATATATATGACGGACTGTATCCTGTAGTTTTTGTCAGCGGTGCGATGGGTACAGGCATAGAAGAACTGAAAAAACTGCTGGAGGGCAAAAAATGTGCTCTGGCAGGGCCTTCAGGAGTGGGAAAGTCCACAATACTTAATGCGCTTGAACCGGAAGCCGCAGTGGAAACAGGTCAAATCAGCGGAAAAACAAAGAGAGGGAAGCATACAACAAGGCATGTCGAAATATTTGACACGGATTTCGGAGCCATGATATTTGACACACCGGGATTTACCTCATTTGATGTATTAGAGGCTGAGGAAGACGAGCTTGCACATTATTATCCCGAGATGCAGAAGTTTCTGGGAAAATGCAGATATGATAACTGCAGACATATAAAAGAGCCCGAATGTGCTGTCAGGGAGGCAGTAAATGCGGGAGAAATAAGCAAAAGCAGATACCGTTCTTATGAAGAGCAGATAAAAGAAATAAGGGAGAAAAGCAGAAAATGGTAAGATTAGCACCTTCAATATTGTCAGCGGATTTTTCAAGGCTTGGAGAGCAGGTAAAAGAGATAGAGGATGCGGGAGCGCATATTATACATGTCGATGTAATGGACGGTCATTTCGTACCGAATATCAGCTACGGAGCCACTGTCATGAAAAGCCTGTGCGGAAAGACGAAGCTTCCCTTTGACGTTCACCTGATGATTGAAAATCCGGATAAATATGTGGCGGATTTTGTCACCGACCAGACGGAGTTTATTGTAGTCCATCAGGAGGCTTGTCCGCACCTTCACAGAACCATACAGAACATAAAATCTTTGGGCGTAAAAGCAGGAGTTGCCATAAATCCGGCTACATCCCTGAGTACGCTTGACTTTATATTGGAAGAAGTGGATTTAGTGCTGGTAATGTCCGTAAATCCGGGATTTGGAGGACAGAAATTTATAAAATCAGCTCTTGCAAAGGTATAGGCACTGAAAAGCATAAAAGCCATGCATGGTCTGAAATATGAGATTGAAATTGACGGAGGCGTTGACCTGAGCAATGTCAGAGATATAGTAGATGCGGGCGTCGATATGGTTGTTGCGGGGTCGGCTGTTTTCGGAGCTGAAAACATAGATACGCGGGTAAAAGAATTTTTGGATGCTTTTATAAAAGAATAAGAAAAGAAAGAGAAAATGCCAGATTGTGACTGCGGAAAGCAGGAGCTGTATGGCATTTTTGGCAGTTAAAGAAAGGATTGTACAAATGAGTTTATTGATAGTAGAAAATGTATCACATGGATTTGGGGGGAGAACTATACTTGAAGATGCTTCCTTCAGGCTTCTCAAAGGTGAGCATGTCGGACTGATAGGAGCAAACGGAGAAGGAAAATCGACATTCCTGAACATTATCACGGGAAAGGTACAGCCTGATGCGGGAAAAGTGGAATGGTCAAAAAATGTAACGGTGGGCTACTTAGACCAGCATTCAACACTGAAAGCGGGCATGAGCATAAGAGATGCACTGCGTGAAGCCTTCAATCACATGTTTGAGCTTGAAAAAAAGATGCTCGGTCTTTATGACCGGATGGCAGAGGAAGGTGCAGATGTTGATGCACTTATGGAGGAAGCAGGGGAAATCCAGCAGATTCTGGAGCACAGCGGATTCTACACTATAGATGCAAAGATAAATGAAGTTGCGGGAGGGCTGGGACTTACCTCCATAGGTCTTGACAAGGATGTAACAGAGCTTTCGGGAGGCCAGCGTACAAAGGTGCTGCTTACAAAGCTTCTTTTAGAAGACCCTTCCATACTGCTGCTTGACGAGCCTACAAACTATCTGGATTATGAACATATAGAATGGTTGAAGAGATATCTGCAGGAATATGAAAATGCTTTTATCCTTATATCACATGACGTGGAATTTCTGAATTCCGTTGTAAATGTCATTTACCATGTTAACAACGGAGAACTTTCCAGATACACCGGAGATTATAACAACTTCCTGCACATGCATGAAATCAAGGTTAAACAGCAGGAAAGAGCTTATGAACGTCAGCAGGCGGAAATAGAGAAGATGGAAGATTTCATCGCAAGAAACAAGGCGAGAGTTGCCACAAGGGGAATGGCAAACAGCAGACAGAAAATGCTTGATAAGATGGAAATTCTGGAAAAACCGAAGGAAAAACCGAAGCCAAGCTTTGAGTTTAAAAATGCCAGAACTCCGGGTAGATACCTGGTGCAGGCCCACGACCTTGTTATCGGATATGACGAGCCTCTGACAAAGCCTCTTAATTTTGAGATTGAAAGAGGTATGAAGCTTGCAATCACAGGTACCAACGGACTGGGAAAAACTACGCTGCTGAAGACTATTCTGGGGAAAATAAAGCCTATAAGCGGGGACACTGAGCTGGGCGACTATTTGTTCCCGGGATATTTTGAACAGGAAGCGGGACGCGACAGCGAAATCACGGCACTTGATTACATCTGGGAACGCTTTCCGTCATATACAAACGGTGAAGTCAGAGCGGCACTTGCAAAATGCGGACTGACAAACGAGCACATCACCAGCCAGATGAGAGTTTTAAGCGGCGGCGAAAATGCCAAGGTAAGACTTTGCGAGCTTATGCAGAAGGAAGCAAACTGGCTGATTCTGGACGAGCCTACAAACCATCTTGATGTTGAGGCCAAGGATGAACTGAAAAAAGCCCTGAAAGAATACAAGGGTTCAATACTGCTTGTATGCCATGAGCCTTTATTCTATGAGGACTGGGTAACAGATATATGGAACGTGGAGGACTGGACACTTAAGATTGTTTAGTTTGCAGAAAAACATTAATAAAGCGTAGGAAAAATTCCAGCGCTTTATTTTTTATCCATAATTTAATAAAATTTATAAAAATTGTAAAAATATGGTTGACAAAGGCAAGGACAACAGTATAATAAAAATATAAAATGTAAAAAAATGGTAAATAAATAGTGCGCAAAGGAGGGAGATTTTGAGGCTTTTAAAAATACTTAAACCTTTGACCGGTGCAGCTCTGATAGTTTTATCACTTGTGGGGCTGCTGTGGTGGGAAAAGGACGGAAGGAATCTGCTGATGTCTGACAGTGTCATGATTGCAGCAAGAAATATTGAGAGAGGTGAGATTGTCAGGGCGGAAGATTTTATGGAAACGGAGGAGGCAAAGGAAAACATTATTGCTGCAGCAGTTACCGGCAAAAGTTTAAGTAAAATAGAGGGAAAGGCGGCAAAACAGTTCATTCCCGGGAAGTCACAGGTTACGGCTGAGATGTTTGAAAATCCTGAAAATCTTCAGGAAGAAGGAAAATCAATTTTTATGATAAAGAGCGGATGGATTGATTCGAGAAGCAGCTCTCTCAGAAAAGGAGACATAGTTGAACTTTATGATTCTTCAGGAGCGCTGTATTACGGAACCTTCAGGCTGGCATATGTAAAAGATGAAAAAGAACAGGAGGTTGTGTCGGCAGAGGGAAGCAGCGGTGATGAAATACTGCAGAGGGAGAATGGGACAGCGGTCATAGACCATATTGAAATCATTGCTTCAATTGAAGAATACTGCATGCTTAAAAAAGCAGCGGAGGAAGAACTTGTGACATTTCTGATAGTACAGAAGGGAGAAAATACTGATGGGTAAAGTAGCGGTGTTTCACGGGGCGGATCATAAAAACGGAGTGACTATGGTTGCGCAGTCTGTGGCGGAATTGGCGGCAGAGCAGGGGGAAAATCTGAGAGTTTTGTTTATGGTGCTGAACGGAAGAATAAACAATCAGTTTTTAAAGGATGATATAAAAACAGTGGATGATTTCAAGCTGCAGATGGAAAGCCGGTTTATAAATGAAACTGATTTTGCCAGAGAATGCAGATACAGGGGAAACCTGTTTGTGCTGGGGGGATTGAAAACTGAAGCAGAGGAAAGATTTTATTTTCCCGAAAATGTAAAATATCTGCTTGAAACAGTAAAGGGGGAATTTGATCTGGTTATATGCGATACGGGAGCATGCCTGGACAGCGGTCTGGCTGTGGGAGGAATGGAAGCGGCAGATTTATGTTATACGGTGATTTCACAGGAAGAATCCAATATTGAAAGATATCTGAAAAAGATTCCGATTTGTGAGGAGGCAGGTTTTAATTTTGAAAAAACCGTTGTAAACAGGTTCAGAGAAGAGGACAGTTATTCTAAACGGTATATGTCGGAGAGGCTGGGTATTGGCAGGGAAAAGCTGTTTTTTGTAAGGGAAACGGAAAACGGCAGACAGGCGGAAAAGGAGAGAAAAAGTCTGCTGAACAGAAATGAAGAGGACTTCGGGGAGGATATAAGGGCTGTTGCAAATGATATACTTGGGTTCTGCGGGCTGCCTTTAATCAAGAGCCGGAGGAAAAACAGAAAATGGATAAGTTTTATTTAGATGAGTATCTTAAGCAGAAAAAAGGGATAAAAGATGAGCTGAATATCAGCTTTGAAAAGCTGTGCTCGCTGATTTATGCCGAGTTTCAAAAGGAGTTTGAGGATGACAGCAATATAGAAAGGATTCTTGAGCTTCAGAAAAAGGCAATCATAGGTTTTGAAAAGGAAGTAGCCTTTTTTAAAAACAAAATAAAATACTATGTAAAAAAAAGAAAGGCAGAAGGCACACCTTTTCCTCCGTGGTACGGCAGTCTGGAAGAGGCGGTTTATCACGAAAAATGGGGCATGGCGGGAGTTGCTGAGTGGTTTTCGGAAGGCTTCCGGGACAGCAGTTCATGCAAAATTATCGGTGAAAGGATATATTTTCAGGAAGGAGGAAAGATGGTTCTGAAGCCCCAGAGGATATCAAAAGAGAGAAGGGAACAGTTAATAAGAGCTTTTCTGCTCCTTACTCCCGAGGAGCGTCTTGATAAGGATTTTCTTGAGCTTTATACAAAGGACGGCATAAGGATAACGATATTCAGGGGAAATGCGGTGAAAGAAGGACAGGACGTTATTGTATTCAGAAGATATATTATACCGAATTATACCTTTGAGGAGCAGGCAAAAAGAGGAACAATTCCGTGGGAAAGCATACCGTTTTTTAAGGAAATGGTAAAACTGGGGTATTCCACGGCAGTGACGGGAGCTATGAAAAGCGGGAAGACTTCCTTTCTTGCGACTATGCAGGCATATGAGGATGACAGTCTGGAAGGAGTTATGTTGGAAACAGACCCGGAGATAAGTCTGCATCACATCATGCCCGGAGCTCCTGTAGTACAGATTCTGGCTAAAGATGAAGACCTGAAAACCGTAGTTAAACACCTGCTCAGAAGCGATGCAGATTATCTGATTATGGCTGAAGCAAGGGACGGACTGGCTCTTGACACTGTGCTGAGAATGGCAGGAAAGGGCACAAGGCGTATGAAGATAACCTTTCATGAAAGAAATCCTTTAAATTTTCCTTATGACGCAGCAGCGGAGATACAGCTCAGTCTTGGAGGCGATACGGAAATCATAGCCCGGAGAGCAGCCGACAGCTTTGACTATATACTGCATTTTGTGCAGATGAAGGATAAAAGCCGGAAAAGACTAAAGGGAATATACGATATGTATCTGGACAGGAATGAAAATAAAATTGTTATAACGCAGATTTGCAGCTATGATTATCAATCCGGCATATGGAAGTGGAAGGATTTTATAAGTGAAGACAAGGTGATGGCGGGAATGGAAGAAGATTTCGAGTCGTTCGAAAATTTTTCAAGACAGCTGCATGAGCTGGCGGAGAAAAATCCTATGCATTAAAAACAAAAGGGGATTTATATGGAAAAATATATCGAAACAGCCGTAAATTCACTGCTGTATGTGATGTTTGCGGCAGGAACGGCAGTGCTGTACGGAAAATATATAAAAAGTACAGTGGCTAAAGTACGCGCCGAGAAACGTCTTAAAGAAAGAAAGCGGCAGTTGAAACAACCGTCGGCTTTAAGCAGGCATCTGGAGCGCATATCATATACTGTGCTGGGCATAAGGGGAAAATACATAAAAGAAGTTATCTTGATTTTGTTCGGCACCGTTAGTTTT